>CALBHX010000021.1 GCA_937892925.1 uncultured Lentisphaeraceae bacterium | reverse complement strand
GTTCAGTCTGTGATGGATTGCGAAGGGCTGTTTACCGATTCGTTCCACGGCATGATGTTCGCAACGCTATTTGGCAAGAAGTGCAATGTGGTGATCGGCGAACATCCGGAGCGTCAGCAGATGAGTGCGCGGCTGCGGAACTTCGTGGCGGATTTTGGAAACCCTGAAATCGTAACGCCCACGTTTGCTCCGGAAGCATTGAGGACGCTTGCCATTTCTAAAAAGCTGCAGGAACTGATTGACACTTCAAAGAAGTGGCTGGCGAAAGCACTTCTGGCTTGAGCGGCTAAGGGGGCAGACGGGTGAGACGGATGGGAAGTGTTGAGCCGCATTCCGGGCATGGTGGAGATACGCGTGTGTCCGGCAGGGCATGAACCTTCACGCGGAGATGACGCTCAGCATGTGCATGCGGCGCGGGAATGTTTTCGGTACAATAGGGCGCATGTTTCGTGCCGTGCTGTTTGATGGTGGCCGCGTGCCTGAGGCATGTGTCGGATGGATCGATGCGAGATGGCATGGATGGGTTGTTCTGAGGCGGCCGGCCTGTCTTGATTGGAGGGAGCATAGGGAATGAATGGATCTGAGCCATTGGTCAGCGTGATTATCCCTGTTTACAACGCTGAGGATTTTATCCCCGGGTTGATTGAACAATTGTCCGCTCAGACCTTCCGGGCGTGGGAGGCGGTTCTGGTTTTGGACGGGCCGACGGATGGGAGCGAGGCACTCGTGATGCAGGCGGCGGCGAAGGATGCGCGGCTGCGCGTGGTGAAACAGCGCAATGGCGGGGTGTCGCGCGCACGGAACCGCGGGCTTCAGGAGATGCGCGGGGAGACCTTTGCCTTTATTGACGCCGATGACTTGTTTGCTCCGGATTATCTGGAGCAGCTCTATGGGGCGTTTGCGCATGAGGCGGAGCGTCCGAACTGGGTGGCCTCAGGGTATCAGGCGTTAAAGCCGGGCGATCGATTCCTGCCTGCATCGGGGGGAGATATTCGGGAGCGACACGCGCGGGTGCCGGAGTGTTGCTATAGGGATTTAACGTGGACGGTGGTGTGGGCGAAACTGTTTGATGCGCAGTGGTTCAGACGGACGGGGGTGTTTTTTGACGAAACTCTGTTGGTTTCGGAAGACACCTTTTTTATGATCTGCCTGATTACGCATACGCGACGAATGGTGTATCTCTCTCAATATTTGGGGTATGGATACCGGCGCCCAGAGTCGGGGAAATCGCTTTCGGCTCGGCATCGCGGGTTCTATTGCGAGGCGCAGATGATGATGCTGAAAAAGCTTTTGGAGTCGGATGCGGTAAGGTGGGGGGGAGCCTGTACGCGAAGGGTGTATCGGCTGGTGCTGTTCGTTGTTTGCAGGAATCGTTTTGGGTATGCCCATGCCTATGGGGTGTCGAAAGCTTTTCAGTCGCTGCGGACATTTTTTCCGCGGATGCCGTTTCGACTATTTGTTCATGCGGATGTGCGGGCACTGCCTGCAGCGGGTTGTTTGTTTTTGATGTGTTTTTCCAGGCAAACCTTCGGCTGGCTTTATGCGCTGCGGAAACGAGCGTTTCAGTGAGCGGGCATGCAGGATGGCTGCGGGGTTGCGGATGGGTAAACCAAGGGCGGAAGCGTGTGATATACTACCCGAGTGGATGGCGTGTTGATGGCGTGCGCGCTAAGGTCACAGAAGAATGGATTCGAGGAGTGCGTGTGAAGGCCGGTTATTTGTGGATCTATCGCTTGGCAACGGTCTGGATGCCGGAGACGCGGTTTTTCGGGGTGAAGGCCTGGCTGCTCCGGAGGTGCGGAGCATCGATCGGCCGGAACGTCCGCATCTGTTCAAGCGTGTGCTTTCTCGGAACGGGGCGTCTTGTGATTGGGGATGATGTCTGGATTGGGCCGCAGGGGCTGTTCGCAACGAGCGGAGCGGCCGCGATAACGATTGGCTCGCATGTGGATATTGCGCCCCGGGTAACGATTGAAACCGGGAGCCACACGATAGACCCCGATGGCGAACATATCGGCGGCGCCGGGTATTCGGCTTCTGTTACGGTGGGCTCCGGATCGTGGATTGGGGCGTGCGCGGTGATTCTGCCGGGGGTCTCCCTGGCAGAGAAAACGTTGGTTGCTGCAGGTGCTGTGGTTACGCGGGATGTTTCGGAACGGGGGGGGGCATGCCTGGTTGCCGGCGTTCCGGCGACGTGCAAGAAAATCTATACGCCCCAGGGAGAAGGCCGATGACGGGGCGGCGGATGGGGCTGTTTCTTTTGGCGGGTGCTCTAGCCGCGGCTGCCCTCCGCGCTGAAATGGTGGCGCTGCAGAGCGGCGTGAAGACCACGCTTGCGGCGGGGAATGTCTATACCATCCCGTTCGCGGAGGGGGCGTATACCGTGACCACGGAGGCAAAACAGGTCAATGCAAGAATTCAGGTGCGGCTGCAGGCGGGGCAGACGGCTACACTGACGCTGGAGACGTGTGTGTTGACACCTTCGGGCGGCGCGGCTCTGGATGTTGCGGGCGGCGGGACGCTGGTGCTGAAGCTGGACGGGAAAAATGCGGATGATTTGCTGCCGGATAACACGTTTGCCGTGATGAGCGGAACGGTGGATGCTCCGGCCATTGCACTCTCCTCCGGCGCGGTGCTGCGGATTGAGGGCTCCGGCTCGCTTCGCCTCAAAGGGCGGTGGTACAGCCGTTCGGAACCTTTTGCTCCGATTGCCTGCACGCAGGATTGGGCGGCCGGGGCGACGACGCCGACTGTGGTGATTGCCGAGGGCACGCTATTGATGGCGGGGAGCTGCTCAAATAAGTCGCCCTACGGCGTTTCCCCCTTGATCGACGTGCCGGTGCTGAACATGACGGGCGGGGAGTTGGTGTGCGAAGGGTTCCAGAAAGAGAGCGGCGTAACCTATGGCAGCTCCATTGCCTGGGCGTATCCGGAGGCACTGATGAAAACATCGCAGTTTCGGATGACGGGGGGAATGATCCGCTTGCCCGCCGTTCAGGCCAGCAATTGGGTGGCGTATCCGGAGGCGCTGGCCGCAGAAGTGCAGACGGCGGCTTCGGGGGGGACGGTTTTTGGCAAGCGGGTTTTTATGCTGGATTGCGCCGACACCGTGGTTCCGGCAGCCTGCTTTCAGGTAAAAGCGGGCGCGGCTCTGTCTGAGGCGGAGCGGACGGCGGATGCCGAGGGGCGCGTGCTTTTGGATGCCTCACGCACGCCGGAGCTGGTTTTTGCAGCGGTTGAAGACGAAGCGGCCTGCGCCGTCTTTGGGCTTCTGCCTTCGCCAACAGAGAAGGGGTTGACGGCCGATTGCGACTTTGGCATTGCGGGCGTGGGGGATACTAATACGCTTGCAGCAGATGAAGCCGAGCGTCTGGTGGCGCTGGAGCTGGGCTTGCGCCTCCCCGAGCGGATGGGGATTGCTGCACGGAGTATTCCGATTGCCGTATTCTGCCATTGGCAGGGAGCACAGGATTCAGAGGCGGTAACCGCGCAGGTCTTCCCGGCTTCCGGCTCCGGCGCGGAAGCGGTTTCATTTACTTATGACGAAGCCCGGCGTTATCACACGGCGCGGGTGGTTACCGCTGCGCCGCTGAGTAGGGGTGTTTCCGGCGCCGCACGTTTTTCTGTTCAGGCGTTCTCGAGGGATGAGTAGAATGAAGATTGCTTTTCTGGGGAACACGCCTTCACCGCATCAGCTGCCGCTTGTTCGGGAACTGGGGCGGCGCTTGGGAGAAGCGAAGGCGGGTTACGTTTATCGGGAAGCGTTGTCTTCGGAACGGCGGCAGATGGGGTGGGGAGCGGCAAATTCGGCTTTTGCGATGCCGCTCAAGGATCATGCCGATGAAGTCGAGCAGGTTCCGCTGTTATATTCCGGGGAGCGTGCGTTTGCGTTGTTTCGTCGCAGGGCGGCGCGCGGACTCACAACGCTTTACATGTCTGAGCGATGGTTTAAACCTGGGTTGGGGATGATGAGGCTGCTGTGGCCGGGTTATTTCAGGATGGCGTGGGCGTTTCTGCGATGCCTGCGGAATAACCGCTTCTATTACTTTCCGATTGGGGTTCATGCGGCGCGGGACTTTCTGCGGATGTATGGGCTGTTTCATGGGGATCTCCGGTGTCTCTTTCGTGCGCCTGCGATAGCCTTTGAATCGCGCCCCGGCGGAGCGATCGTGCCGCTGCGCGAGGCGCTTCGGGCAGGCATTCTTCCCGAGGCATCGATTGCCTTTGCAAAACGGTTCGGATTCGCTCAAATTCCGGAGGCGCATGGGGGCAAAATAACACCGTGTGGCGTGTGGGCGAAGCTGCGGATGTGGGGCTATTTTGTCGAGCCTGGGCGGGGGGCTGGGGGGCACGCGCTTCCAATCCAGCATCCGCCACGGGTGCTTTGGGTGGGGCGGATGCTGGATTGGAAGCGCGTGGGGGATCTGGTGCGGGCGTGCCGCCCGCACCCGGATTTGAAGCGCGTGGGGGTTTCATTGGATCTCTACGGCCATGGCCCGGAGGAGGTCGGGCTCCGCGCCCTGGCCGTCGGGGCGGAGAATATCCGTTTTCATGACTTTGTGCCCGTGGCGCAGGTGCGGGAAGTGATGCGGTCGCACGATGTGTATGTGCTGCCGAGCAATGCCTACGAAGGGTGGGGCGCGGTGGTGAGCGAAGCGCTGGAGGAGGGTATGGCGGTGCTGGCTACGGTAGAATCCGGCGCGGGGGCGACCGTGCTGCCGCCGGAGAATCTTTTCTCAGCCGGAGACGTGCAGGCGCTGGCCGAGAAGCTTTCCCGCCCGATTTCGGCATGCGGCATTGGCCATTGGAATGTTTCGGCCGCTGCGGATGCGCTGGTGCAATTTCTTGGCTCTTCAGCTGCGCCGTGCGAGCCTGCGCCGTGTGTATAGCGTTTTGGAGCCGCATCTCGGAAGCGGATAGAATAGAGGCTGGAGCATATGATTGCAGAGAATGGAAGGATGTGGGAAAAGGCGTGTCTGTATGACCGCCGATTTCTGATTTTCAGTTTAATTGGAATGGTGCTGCTGTGCGGGGCGATGAAGGCGACCGGCGGGGCTGGGTTCGCGCTTATCTTTTTGCCGCTGCTGTTCGCTTTTGGGAAAAACCGGACGGAGATGCTGCTTTATTTGCTGCTGGCAACCGCAACGCTGACGGTAACGAATGCAACTATTGCGCCGAAGGAGATGATCTTCTCCCTGAGTGCCCGGGCGCTGTTTCTGATTGTGGGCGTGGTGATGACGCTGCAGCTGATAACGCAGCGGGCCTCTCGATATTACATGCCGGTGTTGTCGCTTCTGCTGTATGTAGGCTATATGGCGATTGTCTCCGCAACGGGGTGGTGCCCCATGATCAGTTATCTGAAGTTGGTGCTGTTTGTCATTATCTTTCTTGCCCTGTTCAGTGTGGGAAATGCAACGGTGCAGCGGCGCGGGGTGGATCCGGCAAAGTTGAGGAGCGTGTTTCTCTGTATGGCGTGCTTCCTGATTTTCGGTTCCATGGTGCTGATCCCCTTTCCGTCTATTAGCATTTTGCGGGCGGAACGGTTTCTTGAATTAACAGGACGTTTGCCGGAGGGCGGGCTCTTTACGGGGATTACGCTGCACTCTCAGTGCCTTGGGCCGACCATCGCCATGGTGTCGGTGGTGCTGTTGGCCGATTTGCTGTTCTCGATCCGCCGGTGGGATAAACTGTATCTCCTGCTGCTCGCCTGCACGCCTGTCCTGATTTACAAAACGGGGTCGCGCACGGCGATGGGGACGTGGCTGGCCGGTCTTTTCTTTGTGCTGCTTCTCTTTATGCATGCGCGGGGCGTGGGCTCCAAATGGAAGGGGCGGGCACTTTCGGCGCTGTTTGTGTGCGGAATTCTGGGCGGAATTGTGCTCTTTGCTACACCGCAGATGCGCCAGCAGGTGGTCAGTTTTGTTTATAAAGCGCGCGGGGGAATCGTAGAGAAGCAATCGCGGTCGTTTGATCGCATGATCAGCACGCGGCAGGGGTTGATCGATTCTGCGCTGGCGAACTTCCGGGAAAGCCCCGTCATTGGAAACGGCTTCCAGGTTTCCCGTCAATTTCAGGGCGTGGAGATTTCGTCCTGGAAGCAGCTCCTCTCTGCGCCGGTTGAAAAGGGCGTGTGGGTGACGGCGGTTCTGGAAGAAGGCGGCGTGATCGGAATGCTGTTTTTCCTAGCCTTTCTTCTGGTAGCTTTTTATGGGCTGCTCAGCCGGCAGGTTTATATTGGGGCAAGCGCCTTGTTTGTGTTTTTGATAACCAATCTGGGCGAGTTTACCTTTTTCTCGGTGTCGTACATGGGCGGACTGATGTGGGCGCTGATCTTTACGGGAATTGCGCTAGATGTCCAGCGCATTCGGCAGGCGCGGGCGCGGCGGTTTATGCCCTGGAGCATGCCCCCGCTGGGGAGCGCTTCTGCGGCGGCTCCGTGGGCGCCGTCTTCTGCGCCGATGCTTCAGGGAGGGATGCGATGAACAGCACCCTGTCAGTCATTATTCTAACGGCGAACGAACGGCTGCATATCCGCCGCTGCATTGAAAAGATTAAACCGTTGGCGAGAGAGGTCTTTGTGGTGGATTGCCACTCCACGGATGGCACGCAGGCGATCGCTCAGGCGTGCGGTGCGAGGGTGGTGGAGCACGATTGGCCGGGGAATCAGGCCGATCAGCTGAATTGGGCGATTGACCACCTGCCCATCACCGGGGATTGGGTGCTCCGCTTGGATGCCGATGAGTATTTGACCGATGCCCTCAAGACGGAAATTGAAACGAAGCTGGATGCTTTGCCTGCCGAGGTTGCCGGAGTTACGATGTCATTTCGCGTGGTTTTTATGGGAAAACAGCTGCGTTTTGGGATGCCGCGGGTCGAGCTGCTCCGCTTGTGGCGGCGCGGGCTGGCAACGTGCGAACGACGCAAGATGGATGAACACATGGTGCTCACCGCAGAGGGCCGGATCGTTCGCTTTAATGGGTATTTTGTGGATGATAATCGGAATGATTTGGTGTGGTGGACGCAGAAGCATTTGGGGTATGCCCGGCGGGAAGTGGAAGCGTTGCAGCAAATGGATTCCGCGCCGCCCGGCTTGAGTGCGCAGGCAGCGCGGAAACGGCGGGCAAAAGGGGTTTATGCCAAGCTGCCGCTTTTCTGGCGCTCCGCGGCTTATTTTCTTTTCCGCTATGTGGTGCTGCTGGGCTTTCTGGATGGGAGAGCCGGCTTTTTGCGAGCCTTTTTGCAGGCGTGGTGGTATCGGACGCTGGTAGATGCACTGCTTTATGAGGCGGCTCTTGAAACGACGCAGGAGTCGGCTGCGGAGCCGGAAGGTGCGCAGCACCCTCTGGAGTAGGGGAATGTTTTTCTGGGTTGACCTGAAGCTCCGGCTTGGAGGGTAAGCCGCCCTGCGTTCTTGGCGGAATGTTCTTCCGCTCTGCCTCGGAGATGATCGTTTGCTTTGCTTCGTGGAGAAAGTGTTGGGCGCTTCGGCGGCTGTCCTTCTGGGCATTGGCTTTCGGTTTGCGTTTTCTTTAAAGATTCAACAGGTGCGCTGCGGGGTCTTTGTCTGATATCGGGAAGCGGAGGAAGACGGGGCGTTTGAGAAAAACCTTGAAACTGGACGCGGAGGTTTGATACAATCGCGTGCATTGTGTCTTCGGGGCGGGTGCCCGGGAGCACAAGAAGCGAGGCCGCACTGTCCGCGTGTGCAGTGCTCCCGAGCGGATTAAACGGAACACACGTTTGAGAGAACAGCATCATGGCTCATTTGATCGAGCTCAAAGACCTCATTGAGGCAGGCCTGCATTTCGGCCACCAGACCAAGCGCTGGAACCCGAAGATGAAATCCTACATCTTCGATAAGCGCAACGGCATTCACATTATTGACTTGACGCAGACGGTTGACCTGATTGACGAGGCGGCTGAGTTTTTGCGCGGCGTGGTCGCCAACGGGCAGAAGGTGCTCTTCGTGGCCACCAAGAAGCAGGCTCAGGAAGTGGTCAAGGAAGCGGCGCAGGCCAGCAACCAGTTCTATATGACTGAGCGCTGGCTCGGCGGCACGCTCACCAACAATCAGACCATTCGCCGCAGCATCAAGCGGATGCAGCAGATCCAGAACATCGCCCGCAACAACAACGGCGTGCTCTCCGAGCATAAGCAGGAAGCCTCTGCCCTCGCCCGCGAGCTCAACAAGCTGGAAACAAATCTCACGGGCATCGCCGAGATGGATAAGCTCCCCGGCGCCCTCTTCGTGGTGGACGTCTGCCGCGAGGCCAACGCCGTTAAGGAAGCCAAGCGCCTGGGCATTCCCGTGGTCGCACTGGTCGATACCAACGCCGATCCTGAGCCGATCGATTATGTGATCCCCGGCAATGATGACTCCGTGCGCGGCATTCAGCTGATCGTTGAAAAGCTGGCGGAAGTGCTGAAAGACGCCGATCTCGAGGCCGCCAAGGCCGCCGCCGAAGCGAAGGCCGCCGCCGATGCCGAGCGCGCTCAGCGGGCAGAGGCCGAAAAGGCCGCCCGGAAGGAAGCCGCTGCCGCCCGCAAGGCTGCTCCGCGCAAGCCCGGGCTTTCCACGCGCCGCGCCGCCGCTGCCGCCGCGCAGGAAGCGGTTGCCGAAAGCAAGGCAGAAGCTGAGGCTGAGGCCGCTGTGGATGCCGCTGTTGAGGCCGAACCCCCCGCCGCTGAATAAGCCGGAAAGGAGTTTCAATTATGGCAGCTGTTACCATTCAGATGATCAATGACCTTCGTGCCGCCACTAACGCCGGCATGATGGACTGCAAGCGCGCCTTGCAGGATACGAACGGCAATATGGAAGAGGCCATCAAGATCCTTCGCGAGAAGGGTCTGGCCATTCAGGTGAAGCGCGCGGATCGCGAATCCAAGCAGGGCATTATCGCCGCCGCCGCGGGCGCCAATGGCGCGTATGGCATTGTAGAGCTCAACTGCGAGACCGACTTTGTGGCCAAGACGGATAAGTTCCTTGACTTTGCCAAGAAGCTGGCCGCCGCGGTTGCCGCTGGCGATGAGAACGTGGCCGAAACCCACGCCGCCGAGCTCACCGAAGTGGTCGCCGCCACCGGGGAGAACGTGAAGATTCGCCGGTGCGCTTATTTTGCACTCTCCGGCACGGGGTTGGTTGAGGCCTACATCCACATGGGCGGCAAGGTGGGCGTGCTCGTTGAAGTGGGCTGCGGCAAGGCCGAAACGGTTCAGACCGAAGCCTTCAAGCAGCTGGTTCATGACCTCTGCTTGCAGGCCGCCGCCGCCGCGCCGCGCTATCTTAACGAGAGCGAGGTGCCCGCCGCTGAAATCGAGAGCGAAAAGGAAGTCTATCGCGCGCAGGTTGAGGGCAAGCCGGCCAACATTATTGAGGGTATCCTCAAGGGCAAGCTTAAAAAGCACTTCGCGGAAGTCTGCCTGATCGATCAGGCCTTTGTGAAAGAGCCCAAGATGTCCGTGACCGATGTGGTCAAGGCGGCGGAGAAGGAAACCGGCGACACGATCACCGTCAAGCGTTTCGTGCGCTACCAGCTCGGCATGGCCTAATCGGCCTGAGAACCTCATTTTTAACCCACTAGCAGGAGAAAATCATGGGTCAGCAACTTCGCAAGCGCGTTAAGCGTGCCCGCCGTGTGGCTTACAAGAAACGCGTTCAGGCGCGTGTTCGTGCCGCTGTCAAGGCCGCCAAGTAACAGACTGGCGGCTCTCCGCCAAAGCGACAGAAAGTCCCCCGACGGCATGGATGCAGTCGGGGGCTTTTTGTCACTTTGCCGCATACTGCGCGGAGGCTGATGCGGAGGCGGAGCGGCAGAGAACGATGCCCGCTGCCGGATGACCCGAAAGCGGCCGCTGTTTTGTTTGGAACGGAACGTTTTCGGTGCTGCGCCTTTCTTCGTTGGCACAGGGGAATCTGATAAACGCCGCCTGATGGAGAACGGAGAGAGCCGTTAGGGTTTTCTGCGGGGGAAGGCAGGATGTGCGGCGGCGCTTCGGCTTGCGGCGGGTGAATACGGTCTGTTATCATGAGGCGCATGTAAAGCGCATGGAAAGGCGTGCGCAGGAGGTTTTGATGACGATCTGGCGGATATTGTTTGTGATCTTGGCTGTTGGCAGCATCGCAGGCCCGCTCATGTTGATGGCGCAGCTTCAGCGGCAGCCGTGGCTTCAGCGGTGGGTGCACGGGCGCGTGTGGGCGGCGTGGGGTATTGCGGCTGTTGGGGTGGCCGGGTTATTCGGCGCACTATGGTGGCAGTGGGGGTTTCTCAATGCGATGGTTTGCGTGCTGCATTGGGCGGTGGCATGGACGGCGTTGGATGGCTTGTGGTATGCGGCGCGGTGGTTGGGCTGGCGGCGGCTTTCCCGCGGGTTGACCGATGGTGCGGCGCTGCTGTTGACCGTGGGGTATCTGGCGTATGGGTGGTATTTGGCGCATGGGCTGTGGCGGGCAGACTATTGGCTGACCACGGACAAACCGGTGGGGTCGCTGCGGATTGCGCTGGTATCCGATACACACATGGGCAATCTTTTTGGAAGTGCGCGTTTTGCCCGCAATCTGGCGCGTTTGCAGGCAGATCAGCCGGATATGGTGGTGGTGACGGGGGACTTTGTGGATGAGCGGACGCCGCGTGAAGAGATGGTTGCCGCGTGTCGGGCTCTGGGGGCGCTTCGGGTGCCGCTGGGGGTTTATTATGTTTTTGGCAATCACGATAAAGGGCGGTTTGCCCGCGGGATGGCGCCCTTTTCAGAGATGGAGCTGAAGGAGGCTTTGACGCGCAACGGGGTGGTGGTGCTGGAAGACGAGGTGCGGCAGGTGGGCGGCCGATTGTGCGTGATTGGCCGGGCGGATGCTTCGAATGGGCGTTATACGGGGCGTGCGCGTGCTTCGATGGAGGCCTTGATGAAGGGGCTTGATCCGGCGTTGTTTACGGTGGTGCTGGATCATCAGCCGCGGGATTATGCCGCGCAGGTAAAGGCGGGGGCGGATTTGGTGCTCTCCGGGCACACGCATGGCGGGCAGATGATTCCGTTTCGGATGCTGTGCGACAGGCTGGGGATTGGTGAGAATGACCGGATGTATGGGTTTGAGCAGCGGGGAAACACGCGCTTTATCGTTACCTCCGGCATGGCGGATTGGCGGCTTCTCTTTCGCACGGGGTGCCGCTCGGAATATGTGCTGATTCACTTGGAGGGAAAACCGCTGCCCGCGGGAGCGTGAGCGCATTGGAAGAGGGAATTGGGGCTTGGGGAGACGTTATCCGCTTCGACGCGCCTCCGTTTTGGCGTACAGATGCACGGGCTTCCGATTAAGACCTTTCCGGCGGTATTGAAGCGTGGAAGTGGTTTTTGGGCGGGGGCTCAGGGCTTTTGGCGGCGGAGGCGGTAGTGCTTTTCCATGCCGTAGGGGAAGTTGTGGGGGAGGTAGTGGAGGACACGGCGATTGACGAGCGTGAAGTCGAGCGCGTAGTGGAGGAGCACCCAGGGGCAGTCTTCGCGGACAATGTCCTGGATTCGGCTCCAACAGGCGGAAATCTCGGCGGGATCGCGGGAGGAAACGGCGCGGTCGTAGAGGCGGTCAACTTCTGGGTTGATATAGTTGGAGCGGTTGGGGCCGGGGGATTGGTTGCGGGAGAGGAAGAGCTGCATGAAGGTTTCTAGGTCTGGGTAGTCGCCCACCCAGCCCATAAGAAAAAGCTGAGCCCGGCGGAGTCGGATTTTTTCGAGGAGCGCCTGCCAGGTATTTACAGAGACTTCAAGCTTGATGCCGAGCGCGGCGAGGAAGGAGGCGACGAGCTCCATGGATTCGGTGGTGTCTTGGGTGGCATTGCCGATCTCAACCGTGAGGCGCAGGGGATTCCCGGTGGCGGGGTCGATACCTCCTGGATACCCGGCTTCGGCTAAGAGACGCCGGGCTTTTTCCAGGTTGAAGGCGTAGGGGAAAGGCGTTTGGAGCGCGTCTTGCAGATGAGGCGGGGCAACGGTTTGGAGCGGCTTGACGCGGCCGCGGTAGTAAGTTTCCCAGCGGGAGGTGTCGAAGGCGGCGTTGAGCGCCTGGCGGAGGCGCTTGTTATGGCCGAGGACAGGGTCGTCCATATTGATGCCCAGGTAATAAACTTTGAGCGTGGGGGAGGTAAAGAGGCGGATGCCGCGGGCGGCCAGGTCGGGCGAGAGCCCCATATTGGGGTCGATGGCCAGCTCCATATTGTTACGGTCGATTTGTTCCAAGAAGTCAAGCTGCCCGGTGAGGAGCATGAGCCATTGGGTGGAAGCGTCTTTAACGATCAGGTAACGGATAGTGTCGAAAGGAACCTCTTCATCGTCTGGGGAGAGCCCCTGCCACCCGAACCACTCGGGATTGCGGTCAAAGATCATCTCGTAGCCGCGCCACCAAGAGCGGAGCTTATAGGCGCCGGCGCCTACAGGGTGTTCGGCGAGGCCGTTCTGGCCGTAATAAGCAACAGCTTCCGGCGGAATGGGAGCCATGTAGCACATGGTGAGGAACCAGGGGAACTGGTTATTGGGGCGCGCCAAGGTAATGCGCAAGGTGGTATCATCGGGTGCCTGCAGGCCGGCTACCGGGCGGGAATAATCGGTGGGGGCATCGCCGGAGGAAGAGGCCTCAGCGAAGGCTTCCATGCCCAGGATGCCGCGGACGAGCCATTCCCCGGAGCCGCCGACTTTACGATCGGCCAGGCGTTTCCAGGCGTAGATGAAGTCTTGTGCTTTGACGCGCCGCCGCCTGCCGCCGAAGCAGGGATCATCCACATAATAAGCTTCACGGAGGCGGAAGGTATAGGTGGTGCCGTCTGGGCTGACTTCCGGGAGCGCTTGCGCGGCGCCGGGAATCAGCTTGTAGGGGCGCGCTTCGTAGTCATATTCCAGCAGGGGCTGAAAGATGAGCGACATGGCGCCATTAACGCTGGTGTCGGAGCCGTGGGCTGGATCGAGCGTGTTGAGTGAAGGCTGGGCGCGGCGGAAGGTGCGGTCTTCCCCTGCGTGCAGGGGGGCTGCTCCCAGGAGGAGCAGCAGGGCGCATAAGGCTCCGCCGATGGCATGTAGATACGTTCGGTGTGCGCCGCTCATGCTTGCGGCCTTTGCTTGCTCTCAAGGTAGGCTTTGAGCCCAGCGGCACGAAGCTTGCAGGAGGGGCACTTGCCGCAGCCATCGCCGGGAATGCCTTCATAGCAGGTGAGCGTTCGGGTGCGGATATACTCCAGGCAGCCCAGGCGGTCGGCCAGTGCCCATTCTTGCTCTTTGGTTAGATGTTGAAGCGGGGCATAGAGGGTGAACGTGCAGTCCATGGCCAGGTTGAGCGTGGCGTTCATGGAGCGGATGAAGGGGGCGCGGCAATCGGGATAACCGCTGTAGTCGGCATCGCTGACGCCGATCATAAGGTCGTAAATGCCTTTGCTTTTGGCGTAGATGGCGGCGGTGAGGATGAAGAGGGCGTTTCGGCCTTCCACGAAGGTGTTGGGGAAGGGCGCATTCTCCGCCCGGCCAATGGTCATGCTGGGGTCAAGCAGCGCATTGTGCGTGATGTCGCGATACCAGTCAACCGTGATGGTCTTGTGGGAGGCTACGTGCTGTTCCCTAGCGATGGCTTCGGCGAGCTGGACTTCTAGGGCATGCCGCTGGCCGTAAGAAAAGGTTACGGTGTGGACGTTTTCTGCACCGCGTTCGGCGATAGCCTTCATCAGGCAGGTGGTGCTGTCCTGCCCGCCGGAGAAAATGACGAGAATCGGGTTCATGGCGATGCCTCCATTCGCGTGTTCAGCGGTTGTCGATGCGCTCGGGGGAGAGGTCGTGCATGAGCATCCGCTGGCGGGCGAACTCTTCCCAGCGGGTGCTTGGGCGGCCATAATTGACGTAGGGATCAATCGAAAGCCCGCCGCGGGGCAGGAACTTTCCCCAGATCTCGATATAACGCGGAGCTAACAGGCGGATGAGATCTTCCAGAATGATGTTGACGCAATCCTCGTGAAACGCCCCGTGGTTTCGAAAACTGAAAAGATAAAGCTTCAGGCTTTTGCTCTCCACCATCTTCCGGTCTGGAATATAGCTGATATACAGCGTGGCGAAGTCCGGCTGCCCGGTGATAGGGCAGAGTGATGTGAACTCTGGGCAGTTGAACTTCACAAAGGTATCCGCCCCCGGGTGGCGGTTGTCAAATGCTTCTAGGATCGCGGGGGTATAATGATCGGAATAAACGGTTGTTTTTGAGCCGAGCACGGTCAGCCCGCGCGGTTTCGGCCCCATTTCGGAGGCATTTCCTACGCGCCTCTCCCGCGCCTGAGGTGAGATTGGGCGTGGCATATCCTGCCGCGGCGGCTGGGGCGCACGGGGGGCAGGGGTTGGGGCTGCGGAGATCTCCAGCGCATTTTCCCGCGTGTCCCGTCCTCGGCTATTACGGTCTCGGCCAAAGCGGCGGTCGCGCCCGCGGCGCGGGAAACGATCCTGCGCAGGGGTTTGGTCGGCGGGAGCTTCGCCGTTTGGCGGCTCGGCTGCTGCTGATGGTTCGGCTGCGGGGTTGGATTTGGCCGATTCCTCAATCGGAAGGGAGGCCTCTCCTTGGGGTGTTTTGGGCTCTGCTTTGGGCGGATTTGGCGCAACGGCTTCTGCCGGGGGCTCCGGCATCGGCGCGGGTTCCGGCGTTTGCGGCGCCCGCGCTTCGGTGGCCGGAGCTGCAGCGGGCGGCATCACCGTCTGTTCGGGCTCCTCCGCAGCACTGGGGGCGGCGGTCTGCTGTTCAGGCGGAGGGGCGGCGTCTTGGGTGCTGTTCGGATGCTCCGTGCGTGCGGGCTTTCCTGTGCGTCGGGATGTTTTTGCACGGGGTCTGGCCACGCGCCGGCCGGGGGGAGTAGGGGTGTTCATTAATGTCAAATCCTTCTTGCAGTCATTTTAGCAAATCTGTGTGAGGGGCATCGGGTATTCCTTCCGGAACGATGCCGAAGCGGCGGATTTTGTAGCTCATCATCCGAGGGGAAACGCCCAGCTGACGCCCGGCTGCGGCGCAGTTGCCGTGGCTTTGCTTTAAGGCCTCCACCAAAATCTCGCGTTCGTAATTTTCCAGCATCACCGAAAGCGGCGCATGTCCGCTCCGAAGCAGGCCGTTGCCTGAACTTTCTCCGGTTTGCAGAGACGGCGGCAGATTGTAGGCATGGATCGCCCCATCTGTGGAGGTGATAACGGCCCGTTCAATGCAGTTTTCCAGCTCGCGCACATTCCCCGGCCAGTGATAGGCCATGAGCAGGTTGATGGCAGTAGTGGAAAGGCGCGTCATCTTTTTGCGGTATTTCACGCTCATTTTGGCCATGAAGTGCTCTGCCAGCAGAATGATATCGCTGGGGCGTTTGGCCAAATCCGGCATGAGAATAGGGAAAATGTTTAGCCGGTAATATAAGTCTTCCCGGAACTTCCCTTCCTGCATCAACGCTTCCAGGTTTCGGCTGGTGGCGGCGATAAACCGCACGTCTGCGCGCAGCTCTTTGTTGCTTCCCACCCGCGAAAAGGTCCGCTCTTGCAGGAAGCGTAAGAGTTTGACCTGCGTCTGCGGCGTCAGGTCTCCGATTTCGTCCAGAAAAAGCGTCCCGCCATCGGCCTCTTCCGCGCGGCCGATCCGCCGCCCGGTTGCGCCGGTAAACGCGCCCTTTTCGTGCCCAAAGAGTTCGCTCTCGACGAGTGCTTCCGGCAAGGCGGCGCAATTGAGCGCCACGAAGGGGCGGTTTTTCCGCCCAGAGAGCCGCACGATGGCCCGTGCCACCAGCTCCTTACCTGTCCCTGTTGAGCCGCGGATGAGCACGGTGGCATCGGATGGCGCAACTTGGCGGATCTGGGCATATACCCGGCGCATGGCCGAGCAGTTTCCAACCAAATCCCCGGGATTTTCTGAGAGATCGCGCAGGCTCTGATTCTCCGCCTCCAGAGCCCGCCGCTCTTCCTGCCCCTGAAGCAGCAGTCCAACGGCGCCTGCAGTGATGTTCCCCACAGTCTCCAGAAGTGCCGCATCGCGCTGCAAATCCATCCCCGGCTCCACCCGCCGGTCAATGCTCAGCGTTCCGACGACTTGGTCGCGGCAAACCAGCGGCACGCAGATAAACGCCACCTGTTCATCGCTTCCCCGCGCCCCTGTTCGGTTCAGAAACCGCTTGTCCGCCCGAATATCCGGCACGATCTCCGGCTTCCCCGTTTCTGCCACTAGCCCCGTAATGCCTTCGCCCAGCCGATACCGCCCAAGCTTTCGCGCCGTCTCGTCCAGCCCGTGCGAGGCCTCAATGGTCAGCGTCCCTTCATGTAGCAAGGCAATCGTTCCGCGCAGCATCCCCATTTGCCGGTTGAGCACCGCCAGTGTTTCACTCAATAACCGCTGCGGATTGCGCTCGTGCACAATTGCCGAGCTGATCTCCCGAAGCACGATGATTTCCCGATCAAACGAAGCCTGCATCCACGCTTACTCCATGCATCACCTGATGTTCCTGCGCCAAAACCACCCCTACATCATATCAAACACATTCTTCTCTCATAACCCCCGCTTGTTAAAAAAGAGAACCGCCCGTCAGGTTCCTGTCGGGCGGTTCTGCAAATAAGCTGCGGCTTCTATCTGCTTAGGCCGCTTTACGCCGCAAGGCCAGCCCTGCTACGCCAAGCGCCAGCAGAGCCAACGCCGTGGGTTCAGGCACCAGTTTGGCTAGGTCTTCCGAAGTGGCGGCTTCTTGGGCGGCATAAATATCAAAGGCTGTGTTCTCGAAGCAGTCTGTTCCGCCTGCCGTGGGATTGACGAGAGTCCCGCCGATGACATAACTGGACCACGTTTTGTTGTTTGTCAATGAGGCATCCGTCAGCTTGTAAATTTCCTGCCCATTGACATAAACCGTCAGCGAGGGCAGCGAGCGATCTTCAGATCCACGGTCTACCACGATGCTCAATGAGGTTTTCCCGGTTTTTACGGCCGTGCTGGTCGTCGTTTCGGTTGTGACGTTGGTGCGGCGGGAGATCCCAGAAATGGAAACGGTATACTTTCCATCTTTAATGCCGATGGTTACAAACCCCTGAGCACCCCCTTGGTATAAGCCTGCGGAAAACACCGTTCCGTTCTGAACGGCGAGCATCGAGGCCACCAGCGCAATGGTGCCGATGGGCGTTGCATTCTCAACTGCCCCTGAGGTTACACTCCACCCTTTGGCGGTGCTGACGGTGTTGGCCGAGACGCCTGTGGTTTTCGACCAGTTGATGGTTACAGCCTGCGCAGCTCCGGCTAAGGCCAGCAGCGCTAGGGCAAAAAGAGTCCTTTTCATGTCTTGTACATCCTTCCGTTAGAATTGCTTGTTTTATATATCCCTCTGTGAACTCAAGATATCAAAACCAAACGGGGGGGGGCAAGCCTTTTTTGTGGAAAAACTGAAGGTGCTTCGGCTGACGCTTCAAGGACTGTTTTTCCCGGGGAGAAAGAAGGGTGTGATAACAAAAGGCGCGGGGATACGTTCGGGATCGTTGGAGGCGCGTGGGTGAGTGCTTCAGAACTTGCCGCCGATTCTGGTTTCAATTCGGTTCTGATGCGCGGGAGCCGCTTGTGAGCCGTGCGCAACTGTATGGCGGATGCGAGCGGAAAAGAAACGGAGTACGCGGCAGGTGCAGAATTGCTGTGGCGGGGGTGACGATGCGTTCAGGCGACAAAAGCCGCCGGGGCGAAGTGTCTCGGCGGCTTTTGGGGGTGTTTTATGCTCGGGTGCGGCCTCAGGCTTCGTGCTTGACAAAGGGGGAGAGCGCACGCATCTCGGCCACAACCTGTGGGCAATGTTTAAGCACGTAGTCGATTTCCTCCTCGGTGGTGTAGCGGCTGAGGGAGAAACGGATGGAGCCATGCACGGCGGTAAAGGGCACGCCCATGGCGCGAATAACGTGACTGGGCTCCAAGCTGCCGGCGGCGCAGGCCGAACCGGAGCTGGCGCAGATGCCTAAGTCGCTGAGATGATAGAGTACGCTTTCACCCTCAATATATTCAAAGGAGATATTGAGGGTATTGGCCACGCGATGGGTGCGGCTGCCGTTCACACGGCTGTCGGGGCAGGTCTTGAGGAGCCCGGCTTCCAACTTGTCGCGCAGGCGGGCAATTCGCGCTTCGGAGCCATCGTGAAGGGCGGCTTCAGCCAGCTCGCAGGCTTTGCCCAGACCAACGATGTAGGGGACGTTTTCCGTGCCGCCGCGGCGGCCGCGCTCCTGATGCCCGCCAATGAGCAGGGGTTTGATGCGCGTGCCCCGGCGGATGTAGAGGACGCCGATTCCCTTGGGCGCATGCATTTTATGCCCGGCAATTGTGAGCAGATCCACCGGCACGTTGCGAACATCAAGCGGGAGCTTACCTGCGGCCTGAACGGCATCGGTGTGAACTGTTGCGCCGGCGGCTTTGCCCAGCTCTGCAATGCGGCGGATGGGGAAGATGACGCCGGTTTCGTTGTTGGCCCACATAATGGAGACCAGTTTGGGGCCGGGGTTGGCGAGCAGGGCGGCTTCGTAGGCCTCCAGATCAAAAAGTCCCTCGCCATTCACGCCAATCTCCACGATATTATGCCCCATTTCACGCAGGCGCAGGCAGGGGCCGAGGATGGCCGGGTGCTCTACGCGGCTGGTGATGATGGTGCCGGGGCGCCCCCAGGCGGCGGCTACGCCGAAGAGTGCGTGGTTGTCGGCTTCTGTGGCGCAGCCGGTAAAGACAATTTCTTCCGGGCGTTCGGCGCCGAGGAAGCCGGCCACACGTTCACGCGCCCGTGCCAACGGTTTGGCTACTTGCCCGCCGAAGGCATGCATACTGGAAGGGTTACCCCACAGATCGGTGAAAAAGGGGCGCATGGCCTCGATCACTTCAGGGGCTGGGCGGGTGGTGGCATTATTATCCAGATAAACGAGGGGCATAAGGCACCTTCTCTCTTAGACCATTTCAACGCGGAGCGCCGGATCCACAAACTCATGCAGGGCGTTTGCCACCAGATTGTCGCGCGTCAGGGCGGCCGAGCGGCACCCGGCGCACATCCCGCGGAAAGCGATGCGCACGGTGTCGCCATCCACATCCACCAGCTCCACATCGCCGCCGTCTTTTTTGAGCACGGGGCGCACCTGTTCCTCCAGCGTCTGCTCAATAAGCTTGATGCGCTGGAGGGTCGTCAGCTTTTTCGCCGGAGCGGCTGTCGGAGCGGCTGCCGCGGTGTGATTGACCTCGTCAATGACTTCCTGGATTCGGTCGCGGCACATGCCGCACCCGCCGCCGGCCTTGCAGAAGTTGGTTACTTCCTCAACGGTGTGCAGGTGGTTCTCGCGGGTTACGCGCTCGATTTCACTGCGGGAAACGCCAAAACAGGTGCAGATGATTTCATCGTTTACCTGCACCACATTTTCCTCGCCGGTGCGGTAGTTGTGAATGGCTGCTTCAAGCGCTTCGCGCCCCATGACCGAGCAGTGCATCTTCTGGTCGGGCAGGCCGCCCAGATATTCGGCGATATCGCGGTTGGTGATTTTGGAGGCTTCTTCGAGCGTTTTGCCGATGACAAGCTCGGTGAGGGCGGAGCTTGAGGCCACTGCGCTGGCACATCCGAAAGTTTGGAACTTGGCCTCTGCAATGCGCCCATCGGGGCCGAGCTTGAACATGAACGTCAGCGCATCGCCGCAGGCCAGCGAACCAACGGTTGCCTTGCCGTCGGGGTGTTCAATCACGCCCACATTGCGGGGGTGGCGAAAGTGATCCATGACTTTATCGGTATAGTCCCACATAAGAACTCCTCTCTAGCGTCAATTCGTACGGTATCGTACCAAACCCTACTTTAATGCTCAACAAGCGCCGCCGGCAGAGCCGCGGGAGCAGGGTTTTCTTCGGAAAACAGGGTTCAAGAAAAACCCACGTTTAGGCTTGGCGGGAGTTGGGAACTGGACGGTGAGCCGAGCGCCCGATTTTCCCGCGCGTGCCAGCCTACCGGTGATTTGATGCACATGCGGAGCAGATGGGGAATAGGCTGGAGAAGGCAGAAATAGCGGGGGGGGTGAAGGGGTTTTGGACGGGATGGCATGATTGAGAATGAACGCGGGAGTTATCCATGAAGTTGAGAATCGATTGAGGCTTTTGAGGGGATATTCTCAACGCGCCTGATAACAATTGCGGGCGGCTTGCAAGGGGATTGCGAGCCGTCTTTTTAAATACCCGGCGGAAACTCTATGTGTTGGGCAGTCGTTCCAAGCCGGCGGCTCCATGTCCGGCTGGAATACGGGCTTGTGGCTGAAGGGGTTGCTGGCGGCGCACCGCCCGAAGATCAACCACAAGGCGGCGATGCGGTTTGTGCGACAGGCGGAGGCGGCGCAGCGGGTGGCCGATGCCGTCCCGCCTGTGTGCCTGCCTGCTGGCAGAGATTGGGCAGGCCGGGGCGAAGGGGTGGGACGGGCGGAAGCGTGCGCTTTTTACGACAGGGGAATATTCAGGGTGAAGGGGATGACCGCTTTCCGGCCGCGGGGCGGTTCAGGAGTGTATCCGGCTTGAACAAGGCGAAGCAGATAACCGGGGCTCGGAAGCGGCACGGCCGGCTGCCAGGTGTCTCCCCGGAACGTTGAGAAGTCCTCCGAAACCGCACACCCCGGAAGCGCGATGCCTTCGGCATTTACCCCTTTATAACCCACGGAGATGGCATAGGAAGCACCAACGGGCTGGAAGGAGACATCGATGCCGCGGGAAACGGCGAAACGCGACACGCGGGCGGGAAGGCCGCTGCAGGCGCCGGTTCCGCCCGCGCGGGTGTCGAGCGCTACGAGGTAGTTAACGTAGACGGCGAAGTCTTCATCTGAAACTTTGGGAAAGGCGGCTGAACAGGAGGCCTTGACCATGTAGACCTGCGAGCCGGCTCCGCCATCGCGCGTGCCTTCTGGAATGCCGTTCTGGGTGATCGTGCGCCAGGTCTGCGAATCGGGCTTGGCGGCGGCCACATAGAGGTCGCACCACTGCATTTGCTCCTTCGTTAGCCCCTCGGCCGGCACCAGTTCGCCTGCGGCATCTACAGAAAAAGGCAGAGAGGACTCCGTGTCTTCACGCGTATCCTGAACCAGCGCCACGCGGATAACCTCGCCCACGGCCAGTTGTTCGCCGGCCGGCGTGCCTTTGACGGGGAGCGCCGTGTAGTTATAGCACAGCGGGAAGTTTTCGCTGAAATAAAAGTCGGCAATATACTCCCATGCGGCCAAACGGGGAAGCAGCGCCAGAAGCGCCGAAAAGAAACAAAACCATTTCATTTGATTAGAGTAACACACTGGTTAAAACTCCGCAAATCGGTTGCGGCGGAGCTCCGCTTGTGCTAGAGTGGCGGAGAACGTTTGGAGTGAAACACAAAATGGCGGAATTGATCGATGGCAAGGCACTTGCAGCGGCACTGCGGGCGGAGATACGGGAAAAGACAGCGGCGCTGCGAGCGCGTACGGGTGTGACGCCCGGTTTGGCGGTGATTTTGGTTGGGAACGACCCGGCTTCCACCTCTTACGTAACGGCTAAGGAGCGGGCGCTGGCAGAGGCCGGCATGGTTTCCCGCGATATCCGCCTGCCTGCCGATATCGCTCAGGAAGAGCTTCTGCGGATCATTGGGGAGCTGAATGCCGATTCTGCGATTCATGGCATCCTGGTGCAGCTGCCTCTGCCGCGCGGTCTTGATGAAGCGGCGGTGATTCACGCCATTGCCCCGGAAAAGGATGTGGACGGTTTTACGCCGGTGAATGTGGGGCGGATGTTGCTGGGTGAGCCCTGTTTTCTGCCCTGTACGCCTCACGGGGTCATCAAGATGCTGGAGGCTGCTGGGGTTCAGACGGTCGGTGCGCATGCGGTGGTCATTGGCCGCAGCAACATTGTCGGCAAGCCGGTGGCGCATCTGCTGGCCGCCAAACGCCCTGGCGGCAATGCCACTGTAACGCTTTGCCACACGGCCACGCGCAATCTGGCGGAGATTACCCGCCAGGCGGATATTCTGGTGGTGGCGTCCGGCCGCCCCAACACGGTTACCGGCAGCATGGTCAAGCCCGGCGCGGCAGTGATTGACGTGGGGGTCAACCGGGTGCCGTGCGCGGATTCCCCGCGCGGATGGAAGCTCTGCGGAGACTGCGACTTTGAGAGTGTCAGCCGCGTGGCCGGTAAGCTTACCCCCGTGCCCGGCGGCGTGGGGCCCATGACGATTACCATGCTGCTTGAAAACACCTTGCAGGCCGCAGAACAGGCCGCGGAGCAGCGGGCATGAGCTTCTCCGGCGGTGTCCTGACGTTGGGGCCGAAGATTTTCTCGCGGGATGCCAGCGGCGCCCTCGCCACACGCATCGGCACCGTCTTTCTCCGCACGCCGGGTCTTGTAACGCTGCGCGGCATCCATGCCATGCAGCGCTTGGCTTTTATTGATGCGCTCAACGCCCGCCGCCGTGAAGGCGGAGATCCTCCGCTCACACCGGAAGAGGTCGAGGCCGAAATGGCCGAGAGTGTGGATTTGCTCTTTGATGAAAACTACGCGCTCATTCGCCCAGACCCCAACAACATGGCGCTGGCCATCCGCGGGGATGAGTTCCTGCAGCATTATGTCTCCAAGCGGCGTATCCGCTACCTGAATATTCAAAATAAAAATGTCCGCGATGCCCTTCGCGAACGCGGTGAAGCCTGGCGCATGGCGCCGGTTCCCCGCTTTGAGGAAGAAATCCGCGTATTGATTGAAGATGCCCGCGTTGGGATCGGCGGCCGCGCCATTTACTACTATAACCATCTCACCGGTACGCGTTTCCTGACGCTTGGCTCCTTTCGTTCCCTGGGTGCTCTCCCAACGCCTGAGCTGCGCTCTCTGCTGCTCGAAATCCAGAAAAACCTGCAGGGGCGCAATCGTTTCGGCAATCCGGAGATCGACTTTCTTCCGCGGGGGGCGCTCTCCGTGGAGCAATTTGCCTCCCAGCCTTTTGCCGAGCTTTCAGATGATGCGCTTCGAGCTGCCTATGCCTCACTTTTGGCTGCGTTCGAACAGGCCGTGAAAGAGCCCAGCCTCCGTCAGGATGACCCCAATGACCCCGAATGGCGGAAACATCTTTCTCAGGCGCTTATTCAGAAAGCCAACGAAACCGGCGTAACCGCTGTAATCGAGGGGCTCTCTCCGGAGTTCTTCATGCAGATCGAATGGCTGCCCGGGGGACGCGTTGAGGGCGGAAAAATCTTTTTTGATCCGATTTTTGCGGAAGCGGATGCCCATCCCGAAGACGCTCAGCTGCAGCGTCTGTGTGATCACCGTGCCCGCGCCATTCTCTTTAACTATATCCGTGAATACTCGCAGATTGAGTATGTCAACATTGGGCGCACCCGCCGATCGCTTTCCGGGCGTACTGGGCAGGGACCGCGCGCATTCGTTTATATTGTGGAGATGAAGGAGCGGCACCGCCCCCGCCCGCAGGTGAAGATTATCCGTATTCAGCGTTGGACGGTGGCTTCCCACCTTGCCGAAGGGAAGCCCCTGCTTCAAGCCATGATTGAGGCCGAGGACTACACCGATTATGTGATGGATCGCCGGTTGGGCGCCCGACAGCTTGGGATGCGCCTGCCCGCGATCATGATGCCGCGCACCTTCCGTGAGGCCGTGCGCGATGGCGCCAACGTTCAGAATGTCTGGACGGCTTATTTTGAGCGCGATTACATTTCCGGCTATGCCACCGATAAAATCCCTGATCATCTCTACGCATCGCAGGCTTTCTCGGACGCATTATTCGCCCTTCTCGGGCAGGCTGCCGCTCCGAATCTGATTGTTGGCCGCGCAGCGATTGAAGGCGGGAAAACCATCTTTGATGATGGCGATGAAGTGATTGCACTCAATTCTGAACACCTTCCGGTAGACCTGATTCTTTCGGAGCCTACCGGTTCGTTCACAAACTATGCCCGCCCTTATGCCGAGACGATTGCCGACTATGCCGCTGCTGTCAATCGGCGCAAGCCGTTTATTCCTGACTTTCCCCGCGCTGCCGAACGGTTTGTCGTTGGTTTCGAGGAAGAGTTCGCCCGCATTCAGCGGATTTACCGCGATCAGCGGGAGGGGTTTAACGCGCTTTTCCGCGACCGTCCGCGGGATGTCAATGGTTCAATTGCCTACCGGTGGGAATGCGTGCTCAAACGGCTGGATGCGGTCAATGTCCACGCGCTCGCCTGCCAACTGCGCGACTACATTGACTTGTGAGGCTGTTCGCTCGGTTGCCGATGCTGTCTCGGTTTCGCCCCGGAGTTTTTTTTCTTGGGGCATATGGTATGTTTCTGCGGTGCGTTTGAACGGTTCCGTTTTGCAGGGTTCGCTTGGGTGAGCGGTAACGGGTCGAGGTCAGGGGTTCATGTTTTCATTTCGAATGGGTTGGAAGGTGCGGCAGGGGCGGATTAAACCGAAACGGGGATGAGCCGGGGTGAGGGGTTGTCCGAGGCCGGCTTCCCGGTCTCGGAACAAGACGCGGGCGTTCTTCTGTATAATGGGTTCATTCATGAACAACAAAAGAAGAGGAGGAAGAAAATGAAACAACGGTTTTATCAGTGCAAGACGTGCGGCAATATCGTGACAAAGGTTAAAGACAGCGGCATGGAGGTGGCGTGCTGTGGGGAAGCGATGACGGAACTGATTCCCGGCTCTGTGGATGCTGCCCATGAAAAGCATGTTCCGGTTTGGACCGTTCGAGCGGGGTTGGTGCATGTTTCGGTTGGAGCCGCGGCGCATCCTATGGCGTCGGAACATTTCATCGTGTGGATCGCGCTTCAGACGCGCCAGGGATTTCAGTGTAAGAGGCTGCATTCAGGAGAAAAACCCGAGGCCTGTTTTGCGCTTTATACCGGCGATGAAGTGGAAGCCGTTTATGCGTATTGCAATTTACACGGCCTTTGGGAGGCTTGAGCGGTTGAGTTTTGTGAGATGTGCCGCAGCGGATGAGGCGGTAAAAAGAAGACGCGAAGCCTGAAAGTTTAGGCTTCGCGTCATGGCTCTCCGGGAAGAATCCGGCGCTTCGCACCGCGTATGCGGGGTTAGTCCGTGTAGCGGATGGATGCGTGGTATTCCTGAATGGATTCCACCTCGCCGGAGCCTTCCGAGCGCGTGGCGGCAATGCCCTTGACGGCCATCTCTGCGGCGGCCAAGGTGGTCATGTAAGGCACACGATATTTAAGCGCGGCTTTGCGGATGGAAGAGCCATCGGCCAAGGCATCGCGCCGAGGGCTCGGCGTATTGATGACGAGATCCACTTGCTTGTTGAGGATCAAATCTAGCACGTTGGGGCGTCCGCGGCCGATCTTCGCCACGGATTCGCTTGCGATGCCATGTTCGTCAAGGAAACGTTTGGTGCCCGGTGTGGCATAAAGTTTGAATCCAAGGTCGGCAAACGCCTTGAGTGCCTGCGCAGACTCTTCGTTTTTGACGGAGAGGGAGGCGAGCACCGCGCCCTTTTCGGGCAGGGGTGCTCCGGCGGCTTCCTGGCTTTTGCAGAAAGCAATGGCCGGATTGCGGGCTAAGCCCAGCACCTCGCCGGTGGAACGCATCTCCGGGCCGAGCACGGGGTCGACTTCCGGGAATTTGTCGAAGGGGCAGACGGCTTCTTTGGCGCCGTAGTAGGGGATGATTCCATGGCGCAGGCCGATGGCCTCCATCGGCTCACCCAACATCAGACGCGTGGCGGCCGAGGCCATCTGAATGGCGCAGACCTTGGAAACCAGAGGCACCGTACGCGAGGCGCGCGGGTTGGCTTCCAAGACGTATACTTTGCCGTTTTCAATGGCATACTGCATATTCATCAGGCCGCAGACCTTGAGTGCTTTGGCGATCTTCTGGGTGTAATCTTTGATGGTGGCCAGGCAGTCGGCAGGAATATTGGCCGAGGGGATGATACAGGCCGAGTCGCCGGAGTGAACGCCGGCAAGCTCCACGTGTTCCATCACGGCAGGAATGAAAACGTCTTCGCCGTTGCTGACGGCATCGGCCTCGCATTCCAGCGCGTGCTGCAGGAAGCGGTCGAGCAGCAACGGGCGGTCT
Organism: uncultured Lentisphaeraceae bacterium; assembly: GCA_937892925.1. Classification (GTDB taxonomy): domain Bacteria; phylum Verrucomicrobiota; class Kiritimatiellia; order RFP12; family DVOR01; genus Spyradenecus. The sequence continues at coordinate 31,540 of CALBHX010000021.1, read as the reverse complement.
TCTGTTACGCCCACGGCTTTGGCCACATATTCCCGGAGCATGGGTTCATCATAAATCACTTCCATGCCGCGCCCGCCTAGCACGAACGAGGGGCGGATCATCAACGGGTAACCGATGCGGTTGGCCACATCGATGGCTTCGTCAATGTTGATGGCCATGCCGCTTTCGGGCATCGGGATGTTCAGCTTCTCCATCATGTGGCGGAAGAGGTCTCGGTCTTCGGCCACGTCAATGGAATCGATGGATGTGCCCAAAATCCGGCATCCGGCGTCCGAAAGCTCGCGGGCAATGTTCAAGGGGGTCTGCCCGCCGAATTGTACGATGATGCCCAGGGGGTTTTCTTTACGGTAAATCTGCAGAACGTCCTCAACGGTAACAGGCTCAAAGTAAAGTCTGTCGGAGGTGTCGTAGTCTGTTGAGACGGTTTCGGGGTTACAGTTGACCATGACGGTTTCGTAGCCCATGGCGCGGAGGGTGAAGGCCGCATGGCAGCAGCAGTAGTCAAACTCAATACCCTGCCCGATTCGGTTCGGGCCGCCGCCGAGAATCATCACCTTCTTCGGGTTGTGATCCAGCTTCAATTCATCGCCAGCGTTGTAGGTGGAGTAATAATATTCTTTGTTTTCTACGCCGCTCACCGGGACGGGGTGCCACCCTTCGGTGCAGCCCAGCGCTTCGCGCCGTTCACGGATCGTTTTCTCGCGGATACCTAAGAGTTTGGAGAGATAACGGTCGGCGAATCCATCGCGCTTGGCCTGCAGGAGCAGATTATCCGGCGGCAGTCCGCCTTTATGAGCCAGAATCTTCTCTTCCAGCTCTACCAACTCGCGCATTTGCTGCACAAAATAGGCCTTGACGGCGCATGCTTCGAAGATTTGTTCATCGGTGGCGCCTTTGCGGAGCGCCTCATACATGATGAAGTGCGTTTCGCTGCTGGGTGTGCGCAGTTTGTCCAGCAATTCCTTGAGGGAATACTTTTCGAACCCCACCCAGCCCAAGCCGTAACGCCCTTTTTCTAGCCCGCGGATGGCTTTCTGCAAAGCTTCCTTATAGGTTTTGCCGATACTCATCACTTCGCCGACGGCCTTCATCTGCGTGCCGAGCTTGTCCTCTACGGCGCGGAACTTTTCGAATGCCCAGCGTGCGAACTTAAGCACCACGTAATCGCCGGAGGGGGTATACTTTTCCAATGAGCCATCGCGCCAATAGGGCAGCTCGTCCAGCGTCATGCCGGCAGCGAGCTTGGCGGAAACCAGCGCAATGGGGAACCCGGTGGCTTTGGAGGCCAGCGCGGAGGAGCGCGAGGTGCGGGGGTTGATCTCAATGATGACCACGCGCCCGGACTTTGGATCGTGCGCGAACTGTACGTTGGTGCCGCCGATCACGCCGATGGCTTCAACGATGCTGAAGGCCATCTTGGTTAGGCGGTCAATGAGCGGCTGTTCAATCGTGAGCATCGGCGCGGCGCAGAAGGAGTCGCCCGTATGCACGCCCACCGGGTCAATGTTCTCAATGGTACAGACGCACACCATCTGGTTCTTTGCGTCACGCACCACTTCAATTTCCAGTTCTTCCCAGCCCTTAATGGATTCTTCCACTAGAATCTGGTGCGTCATGGAGAGATCCAGACCCTTTCGGGCAATGGTTCGGAGCTCTTCAATATTGTAGACAAACCCGCCGCCGGCGCCGCCCATGGTGTATGCCGGGCGGATGACCATTGGAAAGCCGATTTCTTCAGCGATTTGTTCGGCCTCGGCTACGCTGTTGGCAATACCCGAACGCGGCGTTTCGATGCCGAGCTGCTGCATGGTGTGCTTGAAGATATCACGGTCTTCGCCGCGCTCAATGGCTTCCAGGTTTACGCCAATGACCATGACGCCGTATTTATCCAGAATCCCGGCTTTGGCCAGTGCCGAGGACATGTTCAGCCCCGTCTGCCCACCCAGGTTTGGCAGAATCGCATCCGGCCGCTCTTTGGCAATGATTTGTTCCAGTCGGTGCAGGTTCAGCGGCTCGATATATGTAGCGTCTGCCATGGCCGGATCGGTCATAATCGTGGCCGGGTTCGAGTTGACCAACACAATCTGATATCCCAGCGCCCGCAGCGCCTTGCAAGCCTGCGTACCGGAATAGTCAAACTCGCACGCCTGCCCGATCACAATCGGCCCCGATCCGATGATCAGCACCTTCTTAATGTCTGAACGCTGCATAATCCCTGCCTTTTATTCTTAAGCGTGCGCGAATTGCGCCGCAAACCAAACCATTGTTGTAAACCGGAGAGACAGTCTAGCAAAGCCCTTTACCCTCCGCAAGTGAACCCGCACGTTTCGGCAGCTAGGCCCGAGCTATTCCTCGGGGGGGGGGCGCCTGTTGAACCCGTCTTGCCGACTTTCTGCGAAACTGCTTCGGCCTTGAGAACATCCTGGGCGGGTTGCCCTCGGATCGGGTATGGGGGCAGACGTTTGTCTTGATCGTTGTTTGTGCTGTCTACGCTGGCTCCGAAAAGCGATCTGCCGGGAACGGATCGTGCGGCGGCAAGTCCGGCATGCTCTGTATCCGCCATTCGCTTTTGTTCTGCCGCTCATCGGCTTGGAACGAAAGACGCATATTTCGAGTAAAGGATGTATAATACCGCGCCATGATTCTTCATGCTCCAGCCAAAGTCAATCTCACACTCCGCGTGTTTGACGCCCGCCCAGACGGGTTTCATGCGCTGGATTCCATCGTTGTTCCGCTTTCCCTGGCAGATAAGGTTTCGCTTGATCGTGCGGATGAAACCACGCTTGAGCTGATCCCAGAACCCGGTGTTGAACTCGCCGCCCTTCCGGCTAACCCTGAAGCCAACCTGGCGTTCCGTGCGCTCCGTGCTCTGGAGCGAATTGCGCAGCGTCCCCTGCCTACGCGTATACGCCTTTACAAACGGATTCCTCTGGGCGGCGGTCTGGGCGGCGGCAGCTCCGATGCCGCGGCTGTTCTCATGGGTATAAACACGCTCTGGGGGCTTGGACTGGACGCGGCTGTGCTGCGGGAGATCGGCGCCGGGCTGGGCTCTGATGTGCCCCTTTTTCTGGCAGATGGTCTCGTTCGGATGCGCGGGCGCGGCGAACAGGTTGAACGGCTCCGTATCGGAGCCCGCCCGCTCTGGCTGGTGCTTGCTAACCCCGGCGTTCATTGTCCAACCTCCGAGGTTTATCATGCCTTCGATCGGCGGCCGCGCCCGTCCGAAGATTTTGGATTGACAGCAGACGATCGCTTGTGCGATACTATATGCCTATCTCTTCGAGCGGGAACGTTCGAGCAGGTGGCGCATTGCCTAGTTAATGACCTGGGGGCCTCCTGTTTTGGGCTGTTCCGCGCGGTCGCCCAAACCGCTGATGCGCTTCGGGCGGCGGGCTGCCGGGGTGTAACCCTCTGCGGCAGCGGTGCGACGGTATTCGGGCTGGTCCGATCTCGCGAGGAAGGGGAAGGCGTGCTCGCGCACCCGGCTTTGGCCGGATGTTGGCGGGCGTGTGTACAGACGCTGCCCGATGGTGTAATGGCAGCACACGGGCCTTTGACGCCCATAGTCATGGTTCGAATCCATGTCGGGCAACCATCATGCGTTGCTTTTGCGTCTGAACCGGAAGGATGAACGATGGAAAACCTGCAGGTGTTTTCAGGAACCGCAAACCGGCCGTTGGCCGAAAAGATCGCCGCGTGCATCGGCACGTCGCTGGGTGCGGTGGATATTCGCCATTTCCCGGACGGCGAAACCTGGTGTAAATATAGTGATAATGTGCGCGGCGCGGATCTCTTCCTCGTTCAGCCCATCTGCAAGCAGCCCAATGAAATGCTCATGGAGCTGCTCATCATGATTGATGCCGCCCGCCGCGGATCGGCCGACCGCATCACCGCCGTGCTCCCCTATTTCGGTTATGCGCGCCAGGATCGCAAAGATCAGCCGCGCGTTCCCATTACCGCCAAGTTGGTTGCCAACCTCCTAGTTGCCGCGGGTGCCAACCGCGTGCTGACCATGGATCTTCATGCCCAGCAGATTCAAGGCTTTTTCGATATTCCCGTGGATCACCTTCACGCCGCGCCGGTTATGGTGAAATACCTGCGCGAAATGAAGCTCGCTAAGCCGCTTGTCGTTTCACCCGATACCGGCGGGGTCAAGACGGCTTACGCTTATTCGCAGATGCTAGGCACCGGCCTGGCCATCGTGGCGAAACAGCGTTTGGGTGCCGCGGAAGTGGATGCGTTCAGCGTCGTCGGCGACGTCGATGGCTGTGACGTGATCATGGTGGATGATATGACGACCACTTGCGGGACGCTTTGTGCAGCTGCAAAGCTCCTCAAGTCGCGCGGTGCGCGCAGTGTGCGCGCCGTGGTCTCCCACATCCCCCTCACGCAGGTGGGCATCGACCGCCTGCGCGCCAATAACGGGCTCATTGAAGAGCTGATTGCGACCGATTCCATCCCCTTGGACGATTCCATCGCGGGCTTGCCTTCGATCAAGATTCTCTCGGTGGCTCCTCTTTTGGCTGAGGCGATTACGCGCATTCATAACAACCAGTCCGTCTCCTCGCTCTTCCGCTTGTCGTGAGGGTTGAAACGGACGTTTTAGAACCAAGGACACATCATATCCATGAATCAGATCACACTCAACGCCTCTGTGCGCACCGAGCAGGGATCCAAGGCGGCCGGTCGTTTGCGTCGCGCGGGAAAGATCCCGGGTGTCGTGAAACGTATGTCGGGTGAATCCACTCTTATCGAGTTGGATGCTCACGCCTACGACATGACCATGCGTTCGCACCATGGCGACCAGCTCCTCGTTTCCATCGACCTCGGCGGCGCTAAGCTCTCCGCCCTTCTCCGTGAAGTCCAGCACGATGTCATGACCGGCAAGGTCAGCCACGTAGACTTTGGTGAAGTGGACATGAGCCACACCGTCCGCGTCGAAATTGCAATCAATCTCGTTGGCACCCCCGACGGCGTCAAGAATGCCAACGGTGTGTTGGAGCAAGAGCTTCGAGCCATTCACGTGGACTGCCTGCCTTCCGACATTGTTGAATCCTTTGATGTGGATGTCTCCAGCCTTAAGGTGGGGGATTCCCTGTTGGCTTCTCAGCTTGCGCTGGGCGACAAGTATCATGTGACCACGCATAAGGACACGGTGGTAGCCGCTGTGGTGGCCGCGGACGAAGAGATCGAGCTTCCGCCCGTTGATGACGGCGCTGCTCCCTCTGTCGAGCCTGAAGTGATTGGCGCGAAGAAGGACGATGCGGCTGCTGCGGCTCCCGCGCCCGCCGCCAAGAAGTAATCTCATGGCCGGCCTGTTGAGCGGTCGGCCGGCAACCGGCGATGAAAGTCTTTGTCGGATTGGGCAATCCTGGCGCGGAATACGCCGGAACCCCGCATAACCTCGGCTTCATGGCGATAGACGCCCTGGCCACCCGCCTTGCGGCGGAATGGAAAGTCGAGAAGCGCTTTCGGGCGCTGGTTGCCAAGGCTCTTTGGGCAGGGGAAACGCTGTGGCTCCTGAAGCCGCAAACCTACATGAACCTTTCGGGTGAAAGCGTAGGCTCCTTCCTGAAGTATTACGGCGCTTCCGCCGATGCGCTGCTTGTGTTCAGCGATGACTGCGATTTGCCCCCTGGGCAGCTTCGCGTCCGCCCCTCCGGCTCGGCCGGCGGGCACAATGGGCTCAAGAGCGTTATCGCGCACGTCGGCACCGAAGCCTTCGCCCGCATCCGAATAGGAGCCGGGCGGTGCGCCGGAGAGCGGCGGGGACTGAAAGACTTCGTCCTTCACCGATTCTCCGAAGCAGAGGCCAAGGCCGCCGCCGAAGCTGCTCAAACCGCCGCCGAAGCCGCCCTTTGCTGGCTGGAACATGGCATCGGTGAAACACAAAACCGCTACAATGCGGCACGGCAGAAGAACCCTTAGGAAACAGTTGCAATGAAGAAGTACGACGCGAATTTTATCTTCGTCCAGACGGGCCGTGAAGAGGCTTGGACGAAAACCATTGAGCGCATGCAGGGTGAGATCATCCGCATCGGCGGCAAGGTGCTCAGCACCGAAGACCGCGGCAAGAAGACGTTTGCCCGCATTCAGCAAAAGAAAGAAAGCGGCACTTACCTGACCATCCGCTTTGAGCTCGATCCCGTTAAGGTGAATGAGCTCCGCGCACGTTATGCGCTCATTGAAGAGATCTTCCGCCTCCAGATTTTGGCGATTGATCCGATTGTTGAGCTCAAGCTCGCCAAGCAGGCCGCCGAGAAGAAAGCGCGCGCCGAAGCCGCCGCCAAGGCCGCCGCTGAAGTCGCCCAAGAGGCCTAATCAAACGGAGTTTCTTCAATGGCCGCCACGCTGAATAAAGTCTTCCTCATGGGGAATCTCACACGGGATCCAGACGTGAAGCAGACGCCTTCCGGCGAGACGGTTGCCGATTTGGGTCTGGCGGTGAGCGAGCAGTTCCGTTCGCGCACCACCAACGAAACGCGCGAGGTCGTTACCTTTGTGGATGTTACGGTATGGGGAAAAACCGCCGAAAACTGCGGCCAGTACCTCACAAAAGGCCGCCCGATCTTTGTGGAGGGGCGTCTGGTAATGGACACATGGGAGGACAAAGCGACCGGCCAGAAACGAACCCGCCTGCGCGTTCGCGCAGATCGTGTTCAGTTTCTTTCGGCGCCCGATCGAAGCCGCCGGGAAGGCACGGAGGCAGGCGCTCAGCCGGCGCCTCAGCCGCAGCATGGCGCGCGGCCATCTACTTGGCAGGCGCCGCCGCGTGCGTCGCAGTCTGTTGCCGCGCCGCCCGCCCCGGGATCTGCCGATGCAGGTGACCTAGAGGATCTCCCTTTTTAACACACTCTGATAAGCAAGGAATGTAACCATGCCTATGAAACCGAAACGCCCTGGTGCCCGCAAGCCGAAGACCGAAGTGGTTCCCCGCAAGCGTCAGGCGATTATTGAGCCCACTGAGCTCGTTGATATCAATGATGTAGAGTTGTTGAGCCACTTTATTACGGAATACGGCAAAATTATACCTGCCCGTGTTTCCGGTGTAACGGCTCTTCAGCAGCGTCATATCAAAAAAGGCATTCGCCGCGCCCGTAACATGGGCTTGCTCGCCTAACCCGAAAGGAATGACACCATGTCCGTTCAAGTGATTCTGATGGATGATGTCGAGCACCTCGGCAAAATCGGCGATACCGTCCATGTGCGCGATGGGTATGCTCGGAACTATCTTCTTCCTCAAGGTCTTGCGGAGCCGGTAACGAAAAACGCGCTTCGTAAGCTTGACAAGATTCGCAAAGAGCGCGAGGAGCTTCTCAAGATCCGCCGCGCAGAAGCGATGGACAAGGCCGGGAAGCTTCGCGGCCAGACGCTTACGATTGCCGTCAAGGTGGTCGAGGGCGATGAAGAGGGTAAACTCTACGGTTCTGTGGGTGCGGCAGATATTGCCAAGGCACTCACCGAGGCCGGTGTGGCGATTGATTCCGCCATGGTTCGCATGGAAGAGCCCTTCAAGAAAATCGGCACATATGAGCTTCAGATTGTGCTGATGCCGGAGGTCTCTGTGATGCTTACGCTCGCTATCGTGGCAGAATAACCCCGAGAAGGCCTGAACTTTGAAAACGCGCGCTTCCGCCAAGAGGAAGCGCGCGTTTTTTTCTAGGGGAGGGGCTTGACGGGAGTGTTGCGGGCGTTTGAAAAGCAGGTAAGGATGCGGCACGGCGTTTACAGGGGGCTTTGGCGGTGCTGGATAGATACTTCGGGCGTATGTTTCTTTCCGTGGCTGGGTTTTTCCGGTGTGCTGGGCATGGGTGCGGCGGTGTTTTGCGGCCTTGAAAAGTGTTTGTTGCGGACGGGCGAGGGAGGATTGACTCTCTGGGAGTGTAAGCGGATGAACGCAGAAGCCCCGAGGCAGGTGGTATTCAGCCTTTTCAAAGCTGTACCAGGGACTTCGGGTGAGGAATAGGTGCGGAGGGGTATCTGGTTTGGCGGTGCGGATGGGGGCGTTAGGGCATGCAGAGAAGAAAACGTTTGGGGTATGTTATAATTCAGCGCATGAAGCGTATTTGGTTTCTTTTTATGGCCGTGTGGCTGGTGGGGACAGTGGGAGCGGTAGAGCCGCTGGAAATGCGCCATGCGATGCGCATGGCGGCGTTTGCTGGGGAGCGGAATCCGTGGGGAATTACGGACGAGGCGTTGTTTCGGGAGGCGATTGCGCCGTTGACTTCGCTGGGGGAAGCGGCGGTGGATTGGCTGCCGGTGTTGCAGCCGATTGCGCAGGAGCTGACGGAGGGTGCGAAGACACCGCTGGAGGCGGCGATGCGTTTGAATGCACGGTTGTGGAAGCGGGTGAATGTGGTGTATTCGACACGACGGGAGAAGGCGAATCAGGATCCGCTGCATTCGATGCGGTTGGGGCTGGCTTCGTGTTCCGGGTTGTCGATTTTATTGGCGGATGCGTGTCGGAGTGTGGGTATTCCGGCGCGGCTGGTGGGGTGTCAGTGGCGGTTGAAGCCGGGGAATCACACATGGGTAGAGGTGTGGAGCGAGGGCGCGTGGCATGCATTGGGCGCCTTTGAGCCCGGGGATCCGGAGACGTTATGGTTCCTGAAAGATGCGGCGGAGGCAACGGATGCGGATCCGCGTTATGCGATCTATGCCACGCGGGCTACGCCCTCACCGGATGGGACGCGGTTTTGGGGATGGGACGTGCCGGCGGATCGCGTGACGGCGCGGTATGTGCGCCCGCGGGAAACCTCGGGGCGGGTTCGGGTTTATGTGGCGGCGGAGCGGCGGGGAGAACGGGTGTCGGTGCCTTTTACGGTGGCGGGGCGTACCTATCGGACGCCCGGCCCGCTTCAGGACATGAATGATCTGGTTGAGCTGTCGTTTCCTTCGAACGCATGGTTTACGCTTGAAATGGCCGGGCGGCGCATATCGCACCGTGCAACGCCAAATGCGATTTTCGTAGAACAGGTGGAGCATGTTGGTGAAGAGTGAGACGGATCGTTTTGCGTTTACGCCATGGAATGCGGCGTGCTTTTTTTTGCCGCTGTGTATTCAGGCGATGAGCCAATCGCTGACGTATCCGCTGGTTGGGGTGGTGGTGGCGCATGGGCCGGGCGGTGCGGCGGAGTTTTCGGCGTTTGCCCAAGGGCTGATGATGATGTTTCTAATTGGCACCACGGGCTATGGGTTGATCACTACGGGAATGGTTTATGCGCGGGATCGGATCGGGTACGCGCGATTTCGGCAGGTAAATACGCTGATTATTGTATTGCAGGCTTTGCTTCAATGTACGTTGGCATTGCCGTGGGTGGCGCCGTTTGTGTTTGGGCGGCTGCTGGGGCTGGCGGGTACGCAGCTGGAGGTGGCGCGATGGGCCATGCTGTTTGGTCTGCCGGCGCAGATTGGTTTCATGCTGCGGAATGTGCCGCAGGTGGTGCTTTACAATGAACATAAGACTGGGGTGGCCAATGCGGCAACGATTCTACGCATTGTGCTTACGGCGGTGATCGCGCCCGGATTCTACGCATTGGGGCTGGTGGGGTGGAAATGGGGGTGTGTCTGCCTTTCAGTGCCGGTGTTTCTGGAAGCCGTGACAATGTGGTGGGTGGCACGGACAGATGTGGCACGACTGCCGATGAAATTGCGCGGAGAGGCGAAGGTTACGACTATGAAGGTGTTCCTCTTTAATATTCCCTTGTCGCTGGGCGGCTTTTTGCTGATGGCTGCGGTTTTTATGCTGAATGCCATTATCAACCACACGGAGAACGGGGCGGAGATGCTAGCGGTTCATTTGGTTGGAATTGGGCTGATTAATCCGTTGTCTTACGGGGCGTTGCGTAATCAGGCGGTGGCTATTGGGTTTCCGCAGCGGAATTTCCGGGATCAGCGGACGTTTTTGTTCGCATTGGTGAGCGGCGTGTGCTTGAGCCTGGCGCTCCTGCCGCTGCTGTTGCCGGGCGTGAGTGCGTGGTATTTCTGTCGGGTGCAGAATCTGCTGGCGGAGCAGCTGCCTCTGGCACGGCATGTTTTATGGCTGGCTATGCCGTTTTTAGTGCTGCAGGCGCTGCGTGGGCATGCGGAGGGATTGGCAGCATATCGTCATCGTCCGAATGCAGTGTTGGCAGGGCAGGCGGTTTTCTTTGGGGTACTGGTAGCGGTGTTGATTGGGCTCTTTCATTTTAAGGCGCCGGGATATCTGATGGGGATTGTGTCGTTGAATTGTGCTTCTGCGGCGACGTTGCTGACAATTCGTTTGGGGCTGCTGCTGGCTAGACAGGAGGAGCAGGACATGGTTTTTACCCACTGAACAGAGGGGCGGCGTGGGGGTGCATGTGCTTACTGAAGAATGCAGACGGACAGCTTGACGCTTTTGGGGGTATCTTGTTACACTTACGAGGTAATGAATGCCCGGAGGGATGTTCGGGTGGCTTTCGTGGCCGAAAGGATGGCAGTAATGACTTTGACTTGGAATAGCCGTATCATGGCGTGGGCGTTACCGTTGGCCGTGTTGCCGGGCGCCGTGTGGGCGGATGCCGCTTCGGATGCTGCGCTTGAGCAGGAGGTCAAGTACATCAACGCGCTGTCGACGGGGGGGTATGTGGACTTTGCCCCGGCGGCGATTGAGGCGGCGCAGAAACGCTGGCCGGCCGCAAAGGGTGTGTTAGAGGCGGTTACCATTCGTGCGGAATTGATGGGCGGCAAGCAGGACGAGGTGGCCAAAAAGATTGCGGCGCGGCCCGATCAGAACAGTCTGGACACTTGGCTGCTCAAGCTAGAGCTGGCATCGAGTTATTTTATGTATTCCAAGTTCGCGGAGGCGGACAAGCTGTATGCCGAGTTTTTTAAACGGTTTCCGACGGTTCCTCAGACGGCGCGCAACACCTATGTCGAGGCCGCAAATCAGTATATCACCATGCTCAATAAGATTGACCGCGCGGGCGATGCGCTGCCATACTATAAGCTGGCCATGGCAATGAGCCCCAATGAGATGGTGCAGTATAACTTTCGCGCGCAATATCTTCAGGCGCTGTTGATGCAGGCAGAACAGACGCCTGCCGGAGCGAATCGAGACAAGTATCTAAAGGAAGCGGAAGATCTTGCCAAGAAGATGGTGTGGCGGCAGGATGCCTTTTTTGGCGATGCAATTAACGGGATGGCACATATCCGGATGCTGCGCGGAGACGTCAAGGGCGCCCAGGAGATCATTAAGGACTATCTGGATGTGCTTCAGGATATTCATAAGAGTTATCGTGATCAGGATCCGGATGGTTCAAAAGGGATTCTGCGCATGAGCCCGCTTGCGCAGTGCCGTTACCTGATTGGGTCGATGCTTTACAGGGAAGCTAAGGCGGAGATCGCCAAAGGAGCCAAGGCAGACGAGGAGCGGATCAAGAGCCTTCTGTTGGGAGAGCGTGATAAGTCCACTAAAAAGCGGAATGGACAGGGCGCATTCAATCATCTGGTGCAGGTTTACATGAACTACCCGGAAAGCCAGTCTGCATCCCTTGCCGGGGATTTAGTGGAGGAGATCCAACAGCTGCTGAAAACGCGTTACCAGGCCAACGTCAAAGTCAATGTGTCGCCGGAACAGCGGGCGAAGGTGCGGGCACAGCAATATGTGGGGGCTAACGTCAAGTTTGACGCCGGGGATTGGGATGCTGCGGCAGAAGCCTTTTCAAAGACGATTTCGGCGAATGGTCTGAGTGCTGAAGCACTTCCTGCTTTACGCAAGATGGCCGAGTGCTACATCCGCGGAGGAGCCAAGAACGGGAAGCTTGACCCGATGGCGAAGCTTTACAGCGAAACCGTTACGGAGGCGCTCGCAGAGGGCTTTTCCGGGATTTCAAAGCTTGCTACGCAGGCCGGAAATGAGCTGGAAAATATCGCCACATTTTACGGCGAGCAGGGGCTTGGGGCGATGCAGAGCGCGACCTATGGTCTCTTTTTCAAGTTTTATCCCAAGCACGCTCGTGCGGTGAGCTTGCAATTGAAGATTGCCGATGAGCGGGCAAAGGCCAATGACGGCGCCGGAGCCGAGCAGCTCTACAAGCAGGTGGCAGAAGCGGCCACAGGTGCCGATCAACGGGATACGCGGACGCGTGCATTAAGTGAATTGGTGCAGCTGTACGCGCCGCGCGGCGCCAAGCCTGATGTTGAGGCAGAGGTGGCTACAGCGCAGCAGTTTGTAGAGCACTTTGAGGGCATTGCCCGCCCTGGTATCCATGCGGCTATTGCTCAGCGGGCATTGGGCGAAGCGTATCGGCATCGTGCAGAAACAGCCAGGAAGCAGGCAGGGAAAACGCTTGAGCCGGAAACCGAAAAGCAGATTCGCTCGGATTATGCCCGTGCGACAAAGATTTACACGGATCTGATTGCTGAGCTGAACAAGGCGGAAAGCAAGTATGCCGCTACGGCTTCCGAGAAGAAAACGGGTGCATCGCTTCTTGAAAGTCTCTACTATCTGCGTGGATTGTGCATGCAGCGGCTGCCGTCTACGGGGAATGCGCAGAAGGATAAGGCTATCAAGAAACGCGCACAGACCTATTTTGAGGAGTGTTTGGCGCATTATCCTAAGGGGCAGTATGCGCCCGCTTCGCTGCTGCAAATTGGCACGCTTCAGGCCGCTGCAGGAGAGATTGAGGCGTCTCGAGCCACGTTGGCGCAGCTATCCAAAGCGTTTCCGGCTTCCGATGAAGCCAAGAACGCGATTCCGCTGTTGGCCGATTCGCTCTTCCTGATGGGAATGAAGGGGGAGGCGACCAATACCTACAAGCAGATGTTTGCTGCTGGCGGCACCTATACGCCAAGTCAATATCAGACGGCAGCAGAGAAGCTCTTGGAGGCCGGGGAAAATAAGCTGGCGATTGAAGCATGCGACAGTATTCTCAAAGTGCCTGCGGCAAAACCCTTCTTCCCGCGCACCATGTTGATGCGCGCACGGGCGCTTTTGGCGGATGGTCAGGTGAAGGCTGCTTATGAGCAGGTGAACGCCATGCTGAAAACATACGGCGGAACGCAGGCGGCCATTGAAGCTAATCTGCTGCTTGTGGAGGTGGCGGGGGCAGAGATCTTGCTGGAAGCAACGCCGGAAGGGCGCAATCGTTTGATCTCCGAAGCTAAGAAGGCCGTTACGTTCGTTACAAGCCATGAAAAGGATAATGCAGAGGTGGCGGCTAAGCTGAACCTCGCGGTGGCGGAAGTGGCGCGAAAAGCATATGAATCCACAGTGAAGTCTAACGCCGGGAAGGAGGCGGCGGTTTCCGCCATCGGTTCGGCTATGAATGCTTACCGTACCGCGATGTTTACAGGCACCACGCCGAAGAATGACCCAGCCGTCTCGAAATATGTGCAGCAGGCGTATTTGGGTTATATTCAGTTGGCGAAGGCGCGGGCAGATTTGGCCGGAAATACGGAGGAAAAGCAGGAGTTCCTACGCGAAATTGTTGATATGGGCAAGGAATATCATGAGGCCTTTTCCTCTGGGCTCTACCAGACGGAGGTCGCCAACGCTGTAACAGGTGCAAAGATTGAGTTAGGGGATTAACCTATCTTTTTTGTCAGTATTTGATACGCTTATACGAAGGAAATAACAATGAAACGATTCACACTTCCTCTGTGCGTGCTGATCACGAGCTTTTGTGCGGGTATGGCGGCTGCGGCATTGCAGCCTACGGGAACTGTTTATACGGGCACCGGTCAGATGCGCGGAAATCTGCGGTGGCTGAATTCCGCCAAAGAATATCGCGTGTCGGATGGTAAGCGCGAGGCTTCGTTCAAGGCGGATGACGTGGAGCGCGTGGAGGTCGATCGCCCGGCCGCGCTTGCGCAGGCGATCAAACGCGTGCAAACGAATCAGGGGTTGGCGGCGGCCATTGCTTCACTGGAGGAGGTGGTGAAGGCTTATGGGCATTTGACTTATGATCTTGAGGCGGCACGGTGGCTGGCTGCGGCGTATTTGCAGCAGGGAAATGCTGCGAAGGCGGTGTCAACGTGCGAGACGATTATCCGCGATAACCCGGAAGCCGCGTATAAAGGTGAGATGGCGGTTTCTTACTGGGAAGCATTGATCAAGGATGGTAAGGCCTCCAAATTGAATTTGCTGCTGGATAAAGCGATTGCTTCTGGCGATTCGGAGGCGGCGGCCAGCGCTCTGGTCAAGCGAGGGGATGCGATTATGGCGCGCGGAAGCTCCCGGGCAAACTGTGAGGAGGCGCTTCGGGAGGGATATTTGCGTGTGATTCTGTTGTACGCCGATCCGCAGTCGGATGCGTATGCTGAAGCGCTTTACAAGGGAGCAAAGGCTTTCGATGGAATGTCGCAAGGGTCGCGTGCGAACAAATTGCGTGAAACATTGAAACGGGATTGCGCAAGCTCTGTTTGGGCGCGCAAATAATTTGACTGAAGGCTGATCAACCGGTAAAACAACTTCAATTAGACAAGGATGCAAACCATGAAGAAAGTGATGATGGCGTTGGCGGTTTCCGCCTTGATGTTTGGTGCGGTGACGGTTGCGGGATCTGCCTATGCGCAGGATGCTGCAGCGTCTGGAGAGATTGTAACGCAAGACGGTAAGGCGGCAGAATCTACCAAGCCAAAAGAGACCTCGTTCTTTGATGTCGTTTTTGGCAGCGGCTTCGTGGGTGTGATCTTGTGGTTTGCGCTGTTCGCGTCCGGCGGATTTGCGGCGTACTTCATTATTGACGGGTATATTCTTGTCCGTCCGAAGAAGATCATGCCGCAGGCTCTGATTGACCAAGTTAAGGAATCAATGGATCAGGGGGATGTCATGAAGGCCATTGAGATTTGCGACAATGACCCTTCCTCTATGGCAAAGATTCTGAAGGCCGGTTTTGCCCACGTGGAAGAAGGGTTTGATGTGATTGATGAGGCTATCAGTGCAGCCGGCGATCTGGAGATTGAGCACATGATGCAGCGGCTGAACTGGATTTCCATCTGTTCGTCGTTGGCTCCAATGCTGGGGCTGCTCGGGACGGTGCAGGGTATGATTCTGACCTTCGCTACGATTGCTATTACGGGCGTTGAGATTTCTTCCTTGTCGCTCACGATCTCGCAGGCGCTTTACACTACGGCCGGCGGCCTTTGCATTGCAATCCCGTCGATTACGTTCTTCTATGCGCTTCGGAATAACGCGAATCGTCTGGTGCTTCGGATGCAGGTGGTTACTTCTGATTTGATCAAGAACCTGCGTAATGTTGAAGTCGTCCAGGAGTGATGACAGGGCTTTTCGGGGATATGGCTCCCTTAAACGGAGCCATACGCCTCGGGAAATGAGGCTTCTGCATCCTGATTGGAGACGCACACATGGCCAAAAAGAGACAAAAAAGGAAAGATGACGGCGCCGCGTTGGATATGACGCCGATGATTGACGTCGTCTTCCAGTTGATCATCTTCTTTGTCGTCACGTTGAAAACGGCTGATACCGTTAATCCCGACATTGTGTTGGAATATGGGAAGAACGGCCCGCAGCTGAAGGCTGACGAATACAAGATTCCGCCGCTGACGGTGGAAGTTCGCCACTATTGGAAACCGACCGACTTTTTACGGGCGGCCAAGAAGCCAACGGGGCGTATTATTTCAATCAATGGCGGCGTGCTTTCGTTGGATCAATTGCGGACGGTGCTGCGCAATACGGTAGCCAAACGCGGGCAGAACTTCCCGTTGTTGATCCGGGCGGACAAGGATACCCCGCACGAAGACGTTCGGGCGGTGATGAACGCGTGCAATGAAGCCGGCGTTTGGCGTGTTTCGTTCCTCGCGATGGTTCAGCCCGGGGATTCCGCAAACGCCAAGAAGTAACCGGAGAAGACCTATGGCCAAAGGCAAAAAAGTTTCAACGGGCGATGGCGCTGCGCTGGATATGACGCCGATGATCGATGTTGTTTTCCAGTTGATTATCTTTTTCGTGGTTACGCTGAAGCAGGAAGATATTCTTTCGCATCTGGATGCGATGGCTCCGGCGCCTGATTCCAAGGCTAAGCCGGAAGAAAATATCGAGATGGTAACCATCGATATATACAACCCGAAAACACAGCCTGGGGAAGGGTTTCTCTTCAATAAGATGCCTGTCCGCTACAATCAGCTGGATACAGAAATTCGCCGGGCTGCACGCAACAACAAGGGCTCTACGGTTCTTTTGCGCTGCACCAAAGATTCGCCGCACTCTCTGTTGATTAAGGCGTTGGATCTGTGTAACAAGCATGGTATGACCAATCTGGCTATTTTCAGCCTCTAATGGGGAGCGAGGGAAAGGAGCTCATTCATGAGTGAAGATCAGATGCCTCCGCAGGAAGACCTCTCCAAGGACGAACTGCTCAAGCTTTTCGACGAGGAGGAGCGTTCTTACGTTCAGCGTATTGGCGATATGTTCCGGGGGTTTGCAAAGCCAAAAGATTCCGTTGAATACAAAAAGGCGATGATCGAGCTCCAGCGCCTGGGAGCCCCGATTGCGGCGGTGTTGCTCATTGTTACAGCGTTTGTGGTGATGTGTACCATTCGGATTACGGTGGATGAAAAACCGCCGGCGGTCGAAACACAGGTGATTGAGCCTACGCAGGCGGAAGAGCTGACAAAAGAGCCGGAGCCGCCGCCGGAACAGCCGCCGGAGTTGGATGAGCCGATGGATACGACGGATGTGGTGGTGGATATTGATGCGCCGCCAACAACGTCTGCGGAGCAGTCGCCGCAGCCATCGCCGGTGGATGCAGTGGCCATGACGCCGTCTCCGGTGGTGATGAAAAACGTCATGGGCTCGCGTAATCCCGGACTTCGTGGCGCCAAGTTGGGCAGTTACGGTGCTCGCGGAACGGAGCGGTTGGTCTATGGGTTCCTTCGTTGGCTGAAGCTTCGTCAGGGGAAAAACGGCATGTGGAACAACGACACGGGCGATACGGCTTTGGCGCTGCTGTGTTTTCTTGCGCATGGCGATATTCCCGGGCAGAGCGCGGAGTTTGGCGATACGGTGGAGAAGGCGATTCGAGGGCTGCTGGCCGACCAGATCAAGGAGCAGAAGGAATGCTCCGGGGGCGGCGCGGAGAATGCGAACGATCCGGAATCCAAGCGGAAGGACAAGGTCGGTTATTTCCGTTGCCGCGATGCTCATAATTACGCGCATCTGGTGGCCATTTATGCGCTTTCTGAAGCGTCTGCCATGACGCGTATTCCGGAAGTTAAAGAGGCCGTAGAGCGGGCGCTTCCGCATGTGGTGGATGGGCAGAATGCCAGCGGCGGCTGGTATTACAATCTGTATGCCCAAAA
Source organism: uncultured Lentisphaeraceae bacterium (assembly GCA_937892925.1). Taxonomy (GTDB): domain Bacteria; phylum Verrucomicrobiota; class Kiritimatiellia; order RFP12; family DVOR01; genus Spyradenecus. The sequence goes on along the minus strand of CALBHX010000021.1, from coordinate 14,257 downwards.
CCCTATTACGGACTCTTCCTATACTTCCTGGGCCGTACAGGCACTGAAGGCGGCCAAGCTCGCCGGAATTCATTTGAAAGATGCAAACGGCAGGGATCGCGTGGTGCCGGCATTGAAAAAAGCTGCCCGCGGCATTAAGACCGTTGCCAATCCAAATGGTTCGTTTGGTTATCTGAATACGCAGAAGAACCGTTCATTCGGTTTGACGTCTGCCTGCGCGTTAATTCTTCAGATGCTGGATGAAGCCGATACGGAGATGTGCAAGAAGTCGGTGGCCTATATGAATACCTGGGAGCCTTCGTTTAAGCCGAACTTCAAGGCGGCTACCAGCGGAGCCATTCCTATGGTCGGAGCCTCGCCGCAGTATTATTGCTACTATCTTTCGCAAGTGCGGTTTAATCTGGGCGATAAGAACTCCGCGTGGATGCGCTGGAATGAGGGGCAGAAGCGGCTGTATCAGGCGGCGGCCATTACCGTTCCTGCCGAGCAATCCGGGTATGTAGATCAGAACGGGAAGCCGCAATACATTACGTATTGGGGGCGGAAGAATACCAAGCAGTCATTTAAGGGTGGACCGGCGATTGAAGATAAGGTGCGCCTGATGCAATCGCCCGGTACGCGGGATGGCCGCCGGAATGGGATCCCTGTGGAGGATTTGATCAATGTGGATGCGGCCACGTATGAGTGGCATCAAGCGAAGGGTGCGCCGGTGGCGGCGAACTGCTTTACGGCGCTTCAGCTGATGGTTTACTATCGGAACAGCCCGCTGGCAAAGGGCGCCTTGATGAAGATTGAGGCGGAAGCGGAGTTGAAGATCGACTCCAAGGCCGAAGAGACGGTGGAGCTGGAGGGGTTGGACGATCTGTAATCAAAAGGGGCGGTTTGCCGGGTTTTGACGTGTGCAGCCCGACAGACCGCCATTGTTTTATCGGTGCCCGTGGTGAAGGCTGAAGGCGTGACGCGGTTAGATGGTGTTTATGCGCGAATGGTTCCGGATCCGTGAATCTGAAGCGGAGGCTGTGAAATCTTCGGGGTTGTGCCAGGTGGGAATATGGATTGGCTAGACGGGATAGATGTTAAACTGAAGAAAAAAGGGGAGGCGCGATCGCGCCTCCCCCTTTTTTTCGTTCAATGTGAAATCTGCTCTAGGTGGTCTCTTAAAGAGAGAAGCCGGGCACGAGGGTTTTTTCGCACGGAGCAGGATGCTTGACGCCATCGATGATTTCAGCCGAGACGATTTTGGCCGGGAGGCCGGAGACTTCGGCTTTCACCTTTTTGAAGACAAAATAGTCTTCGGTGGTGATGGTGTAGCGGGCGCCTACAAGAGAGTCGCATTTAGCGGCATCACAGGCGTTTGCATACGCGCCGTTTTTGGCTTTGTTGGCTGCGCCGAAACCGAATTCGCCCTGATCGGCGATGTGGGCGGTTGAGCCCCAGCAAATCCATCCGAAGAGGCAGTTGAGCTGATCGGAACCTTGTACGCGCGTATTGCTTACGTCATACTTCAGGTGAATGCGGTCTTTGACGATGCCGGGTTTCACGCAGGAATTGCCGCCATCGTTTTTATTGACTGTGATGCATCCGCAGGCCAGGAGGGCCAGCGCGGTGGTGATCATGAGTTTTTTCATTACTTTCTCTCCTTTAGTTGCCGGTGCGATGCAAGCAGAACCATTGAGGCTTTCCAACGATGTCGCGGAGGGGCGAGACCTGCGCTTTTCCACACATCTGACCGCTTGCATAACAGACGGAAGTTGAAGAGTATTATACAACGGGGGGGGGGTAACAATACAAGCCTAGTTGTACGGAAAAGGATGGAAGCGAATGGCGTAGTGAGAAGGGGAATAAAAGGTTTTGCCTCTGCAAGGTTGAGTGCCTCGGTGTGATTGCATGATTTCGTATCGCGGCGGATGTCAACGAGGCGAACGGCTAAGCAGCCTTTGGGGTTGGAGACGGCTATTCGCCTGCGGCCTTGCGGATAGAGGCATTCAAGCGGACAGGGGGCTTGTTGTGGAGGGTTGGAATGGGGTGGCTGTTTAAGTTCGGCGCGAGGTTCTGTGAATGAGGGGGCTGTTCATGCCTGTGATTTAACGCACAAGGGGAGAAAATGGGGGTCGGATGGAAAAGGCTGGAATAGCAGGGGTTTGAAGGGATTTGGACGGGATGGATGGTTGGGGAAAGGGGGCGTTGGCAATGAAGGTGAGAAGTGATTGAGTTTTTTTTGAGAGGTTATTCTCAAAGCGCTTGATAACAGATACGGGCGGTTTGCAAGGGGATTGGCTTTGCGGCCTGCCCACCCCGAGTCTGCCTCAAAGTCGGGGCGGGCAGGCCTTGAACTTGAGGCGGGGGAGGTGAAGGGTGGCGGGCGGCAGACGTTTGTGGTATAACTACTGGCGGAGTAAGGAAACAATGAAACAGGCTAAAACGTTGGGTGCCCGGCGGACGCCGCCGGCGTGTGCGCAGAAGGCGCTGAAGATTTCGGCCAAGGCGCGGTATGCTCTTCGGGCGTTGTTGGATGTGGCCTCGCATGCACGGGGGGATGAGCCGCGAACGGGAGCGGCGATTGCAGCATCGCAGGGGCTTTCGGAGAAGTTTTTATCGCGGATTGTGATTCCGCTTCGGCAGCGGGGGATTCTGCGGAGTGTGCGGGGGAATGTGGGGGGCTTCCGACTGGCGAAGAGCCCGGAGGATATTACGCTGTTGGAGATTGTGGAGACAATGCAGGGGCCGTTGGCGATACTAGATTGTCTGGCGCCGGGGGCGAAATGCCCGCGGGAGGAGAATTGCCTGGCGCGCGGGGTGTGGGCAGATGTGAACACCTCGTTTCGAAACACCTTGGCGAAGGTGACGCTAGCGGCGATTTTGCGGCGTGAAGCGAATGGGGAGCGGCCGCACGATTACTGCATCTGAAAGTTTTTTTAATTATCTCTACTTTACTAGTTGACATTCTTTTTTGCGCTGTGCTATACTTCGCTCCGTTTCTACCAACAAGGTAGCAAAACAGGAAACGAAAGGTGGTAGTCATATGGCGAAGATTTTTCGGACGGTATTGGAAAAAGTGGGCGGCACGCCGCTTGTTGAGATTTCGAAGAAGCTCAATAAAAGCGACGCTCGCGTTTTGGTGAAGGTGGAGTTCTTTAATCCGGGCGGGAGCGTGAAGGATCGCATCGCATTGGCGATGGTGGAGGATGCTGAGGCGCGCGGGTTACTGAAGCCGGGGGCAACGCTGGTGGAGCCGACAAGTGGCAACACGGGGGTTGGGCTGGCGCTGGTGTCGGCAGTGAAGGGATATCATCTGGTGCTGACGATGCCGGAGACGATGAGTATTGAGCGGCGGAAGCTGGCGGCGGCGTATGGCGCGGAGATTGTGTTGACGCCGGGCTCGGAAGGAATGAAGGGGGCAATTGCCAAGGCTAAAGAGATTGCTGAGACGCGCGGCGGCATTATTTTGCAGCAGTTTGAGAATCCGGCGAACCCGGCTTACCACAAGCTGACAACGGGGCCTGAGATTTGGGCGGACACCGATGGGCAGGTAGATGCGTTTGTGGCGGGCGTGGGCACGGGCGGCACGCTGACGGGTACGGGACGGTTTTTACGTTCGGTGAAGCCGGAGATCGCGCTGTATGCCGTGGAGCCGGATACGAGCCCGGTGTTGTCGCAGGGTAAGGCCGGTCCGCATAAGATTCAGGGGATTGGCGCAGGGTTTGTGCCGAAAGTGCTCGATACGTCGCTGATTACGGAGGTGATTCCGGTGTCAGCGGAGAATGCGGGTAAGACGGCGCGTGCAGTGGCGGCGCAGGAGGGGCTGCTGGTGGGCATCTCGTCGGGGGCGGCGCTGTATGCGGCGCTGGAACTGGCGAAGCGGCCGGAGTATGCGGGGAAGACGATTGTTGCGCTCTTGCCCGATACCGGTGAGCGTTATCTCTCCACCTGGCTTTTTGACTGAGCTGGAGCATGCGCGGCTGGCGCAAAAGCAGGGAAAGAAAGGAGCTTTATTCATGAGTGAAAAAACAGTTCATCCAGAAACATTGGCCGTCCATGCAGGATGGAACGGGGATCCGGCGACAGATGCGTGTGCGGTTCCAGTTTATCGGACAACGGCCTACAACTTCAAGAATGCGCAGGATGGGGCGGATCGCTTTGCCTTGAAGAAGGCGGCAAATATCTATGCGCGGTTGATGAACCCCACGGAAGATGTGCTGGAGAAACGGCTGGCAGCATTGGAGGGGGGCGCAGCGGCACTGACGCTGTCTTCCGGAACGGCGGCGATCTATTTCTCGGTAACCAACATCGCGGAGACGGGTTCGGAGTTCATTTCGGCGGATAATGTGTATGGCGGCACGTTCGTGCAGTTTAACACCATCTTGCCGCAGTCGAACAATATCCACGTGCGGTGGACGCATCTGAATGACTTCGCGGCGGTAGAGGCCGCGATTAATGAAAAGACGCGTTTTATCTACGTGGAAACGATCGGTAACCCGGCTCTTGGGGTGGCGGATATTGAGAAGTATGCAGAGGTAGCCCATCGGCATGGGCTGCCCCTGGTGGTGGACGCCACGTTTTCAACGCCGATTCTGGAACAGCCGATCAAGTGGGGGGCGGATGTGGTGATTCATTCGCTTTCGAAATGGATTGGCGGCCACGGTGCAGGTATCGGCGGGGGGGGGGTTGGTGCCGGGAAGTTTGACTGGACGCAGCGGGGAAACCCGCTTTACGTCGAGCCAGACACGGGCTATCACGGGATCAAGTGGGGCGAGGCCATCGGGAAGCTGGCATTCATCACACGGCTGCGCACGGTGGCGCTGCGCAACCAGGGGCCGACGTTGTCGCCGGACGCGAACTGGATCTTCCTTCAGGGGGTGGAGTCGCTCCCGCTCCGGATCGCGCGGCATAGTGAAAATGCGCTGGCGGTGGCCAAATATTTGAAGGCGCATCCGAAAGTGGCTTGGGTGCGTTATCCCGGCCTGCCGGATGATCCAAGCTATGCGTTGGCGCAGAAATATCTGCCCAAGGGTCAGGGCGGGATGGTGGTCTTCGGTATCAAGGGTGGTGCAGCGGCGGGTGTGAAGGTGGCCGATGGACTCAAGCTCTTCACACAGTTGGCTAACGTGGGCGATGCCCGGTCGTTAGTGATTCACCCAGCATCTTCCACGCATTCGCAATTGACGGAAGAGGAGCAGATCGCGGGCGGATTGCCGCCTGAATTGATACGTCTTTCCATTGGCATTGAGTATATTGATGATATTCTGGCCGATTTGGAGCAGGCGCTTGCCCTGGCATAAGAACTAGAACATTCCGGGCCCGTCTGCCCGAGCGGCAGGCGGGTTTGTTTTTGACTTAAAGTCTACCATTGTGGAAGAGAAAGGAATAAGCATGAAACAATCGATTCGTTTGGTCAAGCAGTGGGTTTTTGGCGGCGTCCTTTTATTGGCCGGGTCGGCTGCGTGGGCGGGCGTTCCGCTCAATAACTTGCAGGGTACGGGCGGTATTGCTTTTAACCCGCTGGCTTACACGGCTGGGCGGCCGTGGGGCGAGGGCGAGCAGAACGGGCTCAAGGGGTTTTTCTCCAAACCTCAGGTGGGCGGCTGGTATGTGAGCCTTCCGGATGCCGGCATTAACTGGCTGGCGGTTGGCACGGCGTTTACGCTGTTTGACCGACTGGAGCTTTCTGCCGGGTATGGGGCAGTAGATGCGCACCGTTATGGGGATAAGTCTATCTCCACCTACAATGTGGGTGCCAAGTTCCGCCTGTTGGATGAGAATGCTTTCGGCACATCTTGGGTCCCTGCGCTCGCGATCGGTGGCGTCTATAAGTACACCGATTCCAAGACAGTGGATGCATTGGGGCTGGATCATGATGGGTTTGATGGGTATCTCGTGGCCACCAAGTTGATCAAGGAGACGCCGATTCCGATTCTTCTCTCTGTGGGCGGTTTGGTCTCTGATGAAGTGGTTAATGGCGTGGTTGGGCATAATGATGCCGGCGCGGCGGTTTTCGCAAATATTGACTTCATCCCGGTGGAGCAGGTGGCCTTTGGTTTCGAATATAAGCAGGGCGTGGATGTCGGCAATGGCATTACCAACCATGATTATTTCGATGCCCATGTGGCATGGTTTGTAACGGATGCCCTCACGCTGGTTGGCGCTTATGTGTATACTGGCGACAAAGACAAGTTCTATCGCGATGGAAGCACGCGGGATCTGGGCGTTGGCAGCGGTTTCGTTTTCTCTGTGCACTACCAGTTTTAACAGCTTGTCTTTGCCCCGCATGATCCGTGTGTGATGCCGATATGAAAGGAGCTGATTGTATGGCTGAGCCTAGAACTACTCACCTGACGCCGGAGACGGCGTGGGAACTCTTTGCAGCCTATAATGAGGGCGACTTTCACCGCCATCATGCGCGGACGGTTGCGGGGCTGATGCGGCACTTTGCCCAGGAGCTTGGCTATGGCGCGGAGGCGGATTACTGGGGTATTGTCGGGCTTTTGCACGACATTGACTTTGAACGCTGGCCTGCAGAACATTGCCTGAAAAGTCAACAGCTGCTGAAGGAAGCCGGCGTGGAAGATTCCATCAATCGCGCTGTCGCCTCGCATGGGTATGGTATTGTCAATGACATTGCGCCTGAACACGAGATGGAAAAGGTGCTCTATGCGGTGGATGAACTTTCGGGGCTGATTGGCGCCGTGGTATTGATGTATCCTTCCAAAAGCACGCGGGAGCTTTCGCTCAAAAGCGTCAAAAAGAAGTTTAAGGATAAAAAGTTTGCCGCCGGCTGCTCCCGCGAGGTGATTCAGCGGGGGGCGGATTTGCTGGGTTGGCCGCTGGATGCGCTTTTTGAGCGTACGATTGCGGCTATGCAGGCCATTCAGCCCTGAGCGGGAGAGGAAGAATGATGACGATCTGTTATCAAGGTGCTCCAACTGAAACGGCTGCAGCTACAGTCGGCGCGTTCTTGGCAGAACGATTCCCAGAAACCTGTGAGTTGCTGGTGGAGTATGAGGGAGAAGCCTTCAGCGGGCAGGCTGCGTACCAATCGCTTCCCCTAAAACCCGGGGCAGAGCTGAATGTCTTTCGCCTGGTCTCCGGAGGTTAGCCATGTCTGCAAATGTGACGCTTTCTCCCGGTGAGCGCCAACGGCTTGAAGCCGCCCATGTCGGCATTGCCGGCGCCGGGGGGCTGGGTTCCAACGTGGCGCAGCATCTTGTTCGCGCAGGGGTCAAATACCTCACGGTGGCGGACTTCGATGTGGTGTCGCCTTCGAATCTTAACCGGCAGTTCTTTTTCCGCGATCAGATTGGGCGCAGAAAGGTGGAGGCATTGGCAGAAAATCTTCGCCGCATTGACCCGGAAGTGGTGTTGACCTTGCGGGACGTCCGCCTTACATCGGAGAATGCCGCCGATGTTTTTTCAACCTGTGATCTCCTGGTTGAAGCGTTGGATGGTGCAGAAGCCAAGGCCATGCTTCTGGGCGCCTGGCTCCCCTTGGGAAAGCCAGTGATCGCGGCCAGTGGTTTGGCCGGCTGGGGACACTCTGCCGCCATCACGCAGCGGCGTATTGGTTCTCATCTGATTCTCGTTGGCGATGGCACGCGTGATATCCGCGGCGGCCTCGCCCCCGAAAGTCCGCGGGTTGGTCTCGCTGCGGCTATGCAGGCGAATGCTGTCGTCGCAACGCTTTTGGGTTTACCTATTTGATCGCGCTTAATAGAAAGAGACATGCCATGAAACCGCTTATAATCGGCGGAAAAACCTTTTCCAACCGCTTCTTTCTGGGCACCGGAAAGTTTGCCAGCCCGGAAATCACCCGCGCAGCCTTACAGGCCAGCGGCACGGAGTTGGTTACCGTTGCGCTGACCCGTGTTCGCGAAGACGAACCGGAAACGGATCCGATTCTTTCCGCCATTGATCGGGATCGTGTGGAAGTGATGCTCAATACCTCTGGTGCACGCACCGCAGAGGAGGCTGTTCGTATCGCCAGGCTTGGCAAGGCGGCCGGGTTCGGGTGGATAAAAATTGAAGTTCATCCCGATGCCCGCTATTTGCTGCCGGATCCGGTTGAAACGCTCGCTGCCGTTCAAGCATGTGTTAAGCTTGGGCTGGTGGTGCTGCCTTACATTAATGCCGATCCGGTTCTGGCCCGCCGGTGCGAGGAAGCTGGCGCCGCAGCCGTCATGCCGCTGGGTGCGCCGATAGGCTCCAACCGGGGTCTGCTTACCCGTGAGATGCTTGCCATCATCATAGAGCAGAGCCGCGTCCCAGTGGTGGTCGATGCCGGAATCGGTCTTCCCTCTCACGCTGCCGAAGCAATCGAGTTGGGCGCAGATGCCGTGCTTGCCAATACGGCTGTGGCCGCAGCAGGCGATCCGGTGAAAATGGCCGAAGCCTTCCGTCTGGCCGTTCGTGCCGCGGAACTTGCCGTAGACGCCCGCCCCCCCGCGGTGCACATGACAGCGGCGGCTTCCAGCCCCCTGGATATCTTTGTGGAGTAACTCTCGGTTATGTTCCCCAAGCTTGCCTATAACGAAGCGCAGACCGAGGCGCTCATTGCCGCCGCCACATCTCGACAGGTCGAAGCCTCCTTGGCTTCGCCCCGTCCCGGCTGGTTTGATCTGCTGAATCTGATCAGTCCGGCGGCTTATTCCTTCCTGCCGGCCATGCGGGAAACGGCACAGCGCGCACGCCGCGCCTACTATGGAAAAACCGTGAGCGTTTTTGCTCCTCTCTATATTGGCAACACCTGCATCAATGCCTGCCGTTACTGCGACTTCCGAGCTCAGCATACAGGTACGGTTCGGCGTAATCTCACGCTGGAGGAGATTCGTACAGAAGCGGAGGCCATCCGCGCCACAGGGATCGATTCCCTTCTGGTCGTGGCGGGGGAAGACCCGCGGGTCAATACGGTTGCACATCTTGCCGAAGTAGGGCGTTTGCTGAAACCGCGTTTTTCGAACCTTGCCCTTGAGGTGGCGCCTCAGACCGAAGACGCCTATGCTATACTCTTCGCGGCCGGCTATGAAGGCCTCACTTGTTTTCAGGAAACCTACGATCAGGAGCTCTATCACCACATGCACCCGGCAGGCCCCAAAAGCAACTACAGTTTTCGCTTGTGGACGCAGCTCCGTGCGGGGCGTGCCGGATTTCGTCAGCTTGGCTGCGCCTTTCTTCTTGGGCTCGGCCCCTGGCGCCGCGAAGCCGCCAGTCTGGCTGCGCATGCGCTCTATCTCATGCGTGCGTGCACCACAGCCAAAGTTCAGTTTGCCTTTCCCCGGTTTTGTCCCGTGGAGGGCGGATTCGTGCCCCCGTGCCCTGTAGATGAGCGTGATCTTGAGCTGATGATGCTTGCCTTCCGGATTGTTTTTCCCCAATGCGGCATCACCGTCTCCACCCGTGAAAGCCCCGTATTCCGCGACCGCATCATACGCACGGCTGCCGACAATATGAGTGCCGGCAGCCGTGTAACACCTGGCGGTTATGCCGTGCTTGAACAGGAAAAAGCCGCGGATGTGGCACAATTCACCCTCACAGACCGCCGCTCCCCTGAAGCGGTTTATGCTGCCATCCGTGCCGGCGGGCAGGATGTTGTTTTCAAGCAATGGGATAACCGCATATGACGGTGGCTGTAGGTCTTAGCGGAGGTGTTGATTCTGCCGTGGCCGCACTCCTGCTCCGGGAACAGGGGCATCGCGTGGTGGGCATCACCATGAAGCTCTGGCGCGGTGCTTATCGCGGCGGAACGAAAGACGCCTGCTTCGGCCCCGGCGAAGCCGATGACATCGCTCGCGCCGAAGCCATTGCCCGGCACCTCGGCATTCCTTACCATGTCTTTGATTTAAGCGAGGCCTATGAACGCGCCATTGTGGGTTATTTCCGTGATTCATGCCTGAAAGGGGAAACGCCGAATCCCTGTGTTCGGTGCAACGCTGCATTTAAGTTCGGGCTTCTGCCCCGTCTGGCTCGGGAAGCCGGGCTTGAGTTTGACCGCTTCGCCACCGGGCACTATGCCCGCCTTGCTTGCACGAATGGCCGCCAGCAGCTTCTGCGGGCATTGGATACACGAAAAGATCAGAGTTATTTTCTCTATCGTCTTTCACAGGAACAGCTCGCTCGTCACTGCTTCCCGCTGGGTATGCTGCAAAAGAAAGAGGTTCGTGCGCTTGCCCGCCGCGCCGGCCTTGCCGTAGCTGAAAAACCCGATTCGCAAGACTTCTATGCCGGCGATACCGAAGAGCTTCTTCAGGTGCCTCCGCGCCGGGGTGCCATTGTGGATCGGGCGGGGCATGTGCTCGGGCATCATGACGGCTTTTGGCGTTATACGATTGGGCAGCGTAAAGGTTTGGGCATCGGCGGGGCGGGTGCTCCATTCTACGTCCTGGCCACGAACCCCTGCCGCAATGAAGTGGTGGTGGGGCGGCGCGAGGAGGCCTGCGCTGCTGCGTTTGCTCTCGATGAGATCCATTGGGTCTCCTGTCCGAAAACAGAGGCGCCTCTTCGCTGCCGCGTGCGGGTGCGGAGTGCCGGGCCGCTCGTTCCCGCTTGTTTGGAAGCCGGAGCGTGCCGCGTAGACGAGCCGCTCTTCGGTGTAACACCCGGCCAAAGTGCCGTCTGTTACGGCGCGGATGATGAATGTGTGCTCTGTGGTGGCATCATTCGGCCTTTTCGCCCCGAATCCTTTCATAACACCCTCAACCCAGGCTCTTGAAATGACCTTAGACCAGTTGGAAACCGATATCCTTGCAGAGAAAACACCCGCGCCGGCTGATGTGCTGGCCGTGCTTCGCTCTGCCTCTTCTGATGCCCTCTGGGAAAGTGCCCACCGGATTACTGAGCACTTTAAGCCCGCCATCTTCGACTTCTGTGCCATTGTTAATGCCCGCAGCGGCCGTTGTTCCGAAAATTGTAAGTGGTGTGCGCAGTCCGGGCATTGGCATACATCCTGCCAGGCACACGGATGGATCGGCACGGAAGCTTGCCTCTCCGCCGCCCGGGAGGCAGAGCGCAATGGTGTTGGCCGGCTGGGTATCGTGACCTCCGGAAGGGGGCAGCGTGAGGAGCAGGTAGACGCGATATGCGATGCGCTCCGCGCGATTCGGTCTCATACGCGCCTTCATCGCTGTGCATCGCTCGGCCTGCTGGATGAAGCTGCCCTGCGCCGGCTGAAGGCTGCCGGCCTCGAGCGGATTCACTGCAACATCGAAACCGCGCCCTCGCTGTTTCCGAAGCTCTGTACCACCCATACGTTTGCTGATAAGCTCAAGACCCTTCGCGCCGCTAAAGCGCTGGGGTTTCAAATCTGCTGTGGTGGCATCCTCGGGATGGGTGAAACGGATGAACAATTGGTTGAGTTTGCCTTTACCCTCCGCGCTATCGCTCCCGATTCCATTCCTGTCAATATTCTCGATCCCATCGCCGGCACGCCGCTTGCTGAGCGTTCCTTTCTGGAGCTTTCGCGCATCCTCAACGGCATTGCCGTGCTTCGTCTGGTGAATCCAAAAACACCTCTCCGCTTTGCCGGCGGCCGTCGTAATCTCTCCGATGACGCCGCCGCCAAGGCCATTTATGTGGGCATCAATGCCGGGATTCAGGGGCCGCTTCTCACCACACCGGGCTCCGATTATGCCGATGACCGGCATCTCGCGGCTAAAGCGGGGTATGCCACGGTTCAGCCGCCTGCGGAATAACTCGGCGCTGCGGCTGGTTCCTATACCCTCGGGGCTGGGTAATCTTGAACCCGCCCCAGTTTTGCCTTGAACAGGGGGCGGCTTTGGATGAAACCCGGGGCGGCTTCTGGGTTGAGCCTCCCGTATGAGGGCAGGGTGTCTGGCTGAACTCCGACAGCTTGAGGATGCATGAGTCTCGTAGGGGATGCTCCATGCTACGTGTTGATTCGTTGATGCAATGCTCCCGCTGCTCAGTTGACGGGGATGGAAGGGGTAGGATAGACTACGTCTAAGTCTTGAGTCGCGGTATGAAGCATATTTTTATTTGGTTTGCCTTGCTGGTTGGCGTGTGTGTTACGCCGATGGCATTGGCCGATGCGTTGCTGCGGAATCCGCCGCCGAAGGAGGATCCGGAGGAGGAGCCAGACGAGGAATGTGAATGCCCGCCCAGAGAAATAGATCATGGGTGCGTGAAGATTAAGTTGGACTTGGGGCGGACGTCGGTGTTGTCGGGGCGGCGGGCGGTGAGTTTGCGGGTGTATACGCATACAGCATCAGATGCTATTTTTACGCCTGAGGAGTTGAAGGTGGTGATGGCGTATACCTTTGATCATCTTGGGGGAGATCGGACGAACAAGAACTTGCCGGCAGAGGTGGTGTTTATCCAGCGGACAGGGGAGGCGATTCATTTTCGTTTTGCGGAGGGGGAGTCGTTGGGGATTCCGGATCCGGGGCTGCACAAGGAGTTGAATGAGCGTTTGCAGATGGTGGACGCAGAGGGTTGGGCGACGGCGGAGGAGCCCGCGTATTACGATTTGTATCCGGGGGATGGGTCGGTGTGGCGGTTTTATGCCACGAACATCACGGGGAAGTTGGGCGATTTGGTCTCGTTTACGGATGCGCGTGGACGTGTCACCACGTTGGAGGATTTCGGGATTGAGATTTTGCGAGATGCACATGGCGCAGTGTGTCAGGTCTTGACGCCCTCGCGCTTGGCGGATGTGAAGGTTTTGAGTGCATTGGCATATGAGGTGGCGATTTATCCTTTGACGGCACGGCCAGACTTTGTGGAGGGGCGATATGTGCCGCCTCCAACGGCACCTATTCGCCGTTTGACGATGAAGCAGGGGAAAGACGCGCACGAATTGCTGACCACATTGCAAAGAGGCAATGGGCAACCGCGGTGCTATGTCTATACGTTTGTGAATGGGGATTGGGGGCTGAAAACGCCTGAAGGATTGGAAAAGACGCGTGAATTGATGGAGAGCGATGATGGCGGAATCGTCCAAGCAGAAACGCTGACGCGTAAGGGTGGGAAAACGCTCAAGCGAAAGTTGGATTCTTATGAGGAGGCCTCTTGGGGCTTCGCCAAGACGCGGTCAGTTGAGGGAGAAGGGGAGGTTACGCGTTGGAAGGCGTGGAACTACTACTTTAAGAATGACGCGGCAACTGGTGCCTATAAAGGAAAAGTGAAAGAGTGTCGTGCCTCCAACGGAAAGGTTGTCCGCTATCGTTATGACGCGCAAGGTCGGAAGATTGAGACCGTGCGCACAGATGCGGTGGATTCGTTTTATGAGGAGACAACCGTCTTCTATGTGCCTGTTGCGGCGGGGGATGTTACGTCCTTGATGGATACGCGTCCGCGCTGCGTGGTCGTGTCTGAACGGGATGCCGATGGCACAATGGTGGAGGTGTCGCGCACGTATCACGTTTATCTGCCAATGCAGGAAATTACTGAGCGCGCGGCCACGGCGGGAGCGGCCTATGGTGCGGCGGGAGCCTTGCGCACGGTGAAGACATGGTACGCCAAGGAGGATACACGCCCGTATTATGCGGGGCGCTTGGCCTCGGTGCGTCATGAGGACGGCACACTCCAGACGTATGATTACCGTTTGGAGGATGAACGTTGGATTGAAACCGTGACGCAATTGCACGAGCAAGCGCCGGAACCGGTTTCGGGGAAGACTACGCGGCGTTCGACGATTTATGATCGTGTAGGAAATATTGTGGAACGGAATCAGGAAGCGTTCATTGAGGGGGCGTGGCACCTCATTGACCGTGTGCAGTATGAACACAATGCGGAGGGCAAGGTCACGAAGGAGACGGACTTCGCAGGACGCGAAACGGTGAGCGTGTGGGGTGATGCGTGTTGCGGGAAGGTGTCGGAGGCATTGCCCAATGGGGTGCGGCGGACATTTGCTTATGACGCGGAAGGGAATCTGCTTTCGGAGACGACTCTCAAAGAGGGTTCGCATACGGTGACGTATCATCGCGATGACCTCGGGCGCGTGATTCGGGTGGAGCGTGAGGGATTGAATCCGGAAACAACGGAATATGACATCTTAGGGCGTGTGGTGCGAACCGTGGATATACGTGGTGGCGTGACGCAAACGCTTTACAGCGCGGACGAAAACACCGTGACGAATACCTATCCCAATCTCGCCACGCGCATGGTGCGCAGAAACGCGCGGGGACAGACGCTCACCATGGAGGGTTCGGCGGTGCAACCGCAGGACTTCACTTACGGCCCTCTGTGGGAGCGCGTGGCAACAGGTGCGCGCTGGCAAAAGCGTGTACACAATCTCCTCGGGCAGACGGTG
>CALBHX010000020.1 GCA_937892925.1 uncultured Lentisphaeraceae bacterium | reverse complement strand
CGGGCGGATAAGAGCAAACCCATTGTCTGCTTCGGCTCTTTTCAGGACTTCCTCGGCGTGAATAAAGCGACCGGTGGCATCAAAGCCAATAACGAGTGGGTGCATACGACCAACTGGGATTTGGTGATTTTCGATGAGTATCACTTCGGCGCATGGAAGGACAGCGCGAAAAAGCTGTTTGAGCAGAACGAGGACAGCTACGACGAGGATCTGAGCAAATACGATCGCGGCAATGCCTATGATGAAACGTGGCTGCCCATCACACCGACCTATTATCTCTATCTCTCCGGCACACCGTTCCGCGCTCTGAACTCCGGTGAGTTCATCGAAGAACAGATTTACAACTGGACGTATTCCGACGAACAGCGTGCCAAAGAAAACTGGGTGGGCGAGGATAATCCCTATGCAGCCTTGCCGCGAATGGTCATGCTGACCTATAAAATTCCGGACAGCATCCAACAGATTGCCAAACAGGGCGAGTTTGACGAATTTGACTTGAATGTCTTCTTCTCCGCCGAGGGCAAAGGCAAAGACGCGCATTTCGTCTATGAGGACTATGTGCAGAAATGGCTCGATCTGATTCGCGGCTCCTATCTGGAAACGACCATCGATGAATTGAAGCTGGGGGCGCAAAAGCCGCCTATGCCGTTTTCAGATACGCGCCTTCTGAATGTGCTGAGTCATACGCTGTGGTTCCTGCCCAATGTGGCTTCCTGCCACGCCATGGCCAATCTGCTGGCGCAGAAACAAAATACGTTCTATCATGATTATCATGTGAATGTTTGCGCCGGTACAGAGGCGGGCATCGGCGTGAAAGCGTTGGAGCCGGTACGGAAGTCGATGGGCGATCCACTGGCTACCAAGACGATCACACTTTCCTGCGGCAAGCTGACCACCGGCGTTACTATCAAGCCGTGGACAGGCATCTTTATGCTCCGCAATCTGTCCAGTCCGGAAACCTACTTTCAGGCGGCATTCCGCGTGCAAAGTCCGTGGGAGGTTACAAACGACAGCGGCAAAAAAGAGATTATCAAGAAAGCGTGCTACGTCTTTGACTTTGCGCTGGATCGTGCGTTGAAGCAGATTTCCGATTATAGCTGCCGATTAAATGTGGCGGAGAGCAACCCCGAAAAGAAGGTTGGGGAGTTCATTAGTTTCCTGCCGGTGCTTGCCTATGATGGAAGCGCGATGCGGCAGGTCAATGCCGCCGAAATTCTGGATATTGCGATGGCCGGCACCACTGCTACGCTGCTGGCAAAGCGTTGGGAATCTGCGCTGTTGGTGAATGTGGACAACGAGACGCTGGCGCGTCTGCTTGCCAATCAGGACGCTATGGACGCGCTGATGCGCATTGAAGGCTTCCGCAGTCTGAACACGGATATTCAGACCATTATCAACAAATCCAATATCGTTCGGAATGCAAAGAATGCCGGGAAGAAGCTTTCCCAAAAGAAGAAAAAAGAACTTACAGAGGCCGAAAAGGAGTACAAGTCTAAACGCAAGCTGATTCAGGAAAAACTCATCAAGTTTGCAACCCGCGTTCCAGTATTTATGTACCTGACGGACTACCGGGAAAACAGCCTGAAAGATGTGATTACGCAGTTGGAACCGGAGCTTTTTAAGAAAGTAACCGGTCTGGATGTGAAAGACTTTGAGCTGCTGGTATCCCTCAACGTGTTCAATGAGACATTGATGAACGATGCCGTTTATAAGTTCAAACGCTATGAGGACGCGAGCCTTTCTTATACCGGCATGGATCGCCACGCCGGGGAGGGCGTCGGCCTTTACAGCACCGTGGTATCGCGTGAGGATTACGACAGAATGGCGGGGCAGCTCCAGACCTCAGAGGTCGCATCTGCTCCCCGCGAGGAGGATCTGCCGGACAAGCCTTATTTCTCTGTGCCGGATGACGAGGACGAAGAAATTCAGGAAATGCCAAAGAAAAAGGCTGCTCCTCGCCCAGAATCCAAGAAGCCGATGATGCCAACAAGCAGGACTGCCCAAGCGGTGCCTACCTATCGTCCTGCCTATGTGCCTCCTGCGCCGGTCATTCTGAAGCGGCCGAAGGCTGAGCCTGTGGATGTTTCCGGCATTGTTCCCGGCGTCAGCGTAAAACATAACGCGTTTGGAACCGGAACCGTGGTCAGCATAAAGAAAGGGATGATTGTGATTTCCTTTAGCGGGGAAGAGAAAAAGTTCCAATTCCCCGGGGCGTTCCGGCAGGGCTTTTTACGGAAAGCCTGAGCCGGCGTATCGGGGATGCTCTGCCGGGCGCGCCTGAGATGCCGGCGCCGGAGGAGAACAGCGCCACAGATGCTCAAGTGCTTAAATGGAAGTCGGCGCTCCGCCGAACGTCAGCCGTGCCGATTAAACCGGGGGCATGCCCCCGGAGCGGACGATGTGCCGGGCGGCGCGTTCATGGCGGGCGGAAGAAATGCTCCGGAGAGCAGGTGCGGCTCCCGTTCTCAGGGAAGAAGCACGAGGCCGCCACATAAGCTGCCGCTATGGCGGCGCCATACTTTTTGCTTGCGTGTGCGCCTGGGATTCGCTATGCTATGCGCAGAAAGATTGTGATATGAGAGCGATGCATCGTTTCTTCTTGGCTGCGAGTGCGCTGGGCTGGGCTTGGTGTGCCGGGGCGGCTGTGTCGCCCGGGAACTGGCTTTCGCCGGCCTGTACCAAGGCGTCTCCCTATACCTTTTCCGGGGCGGCCGGAGGGTCGTTTGCGTTTCCTTCGGCGGCGTATCCGGAGTGGTCGATTTTCAATGCCAGCGCAAGTGCTTCTGAGCGGGAGCGCGCTTATACCGTTTCGGCGGCCGGCGATGCGGAAGGCGCAGGCATGCTGCGTTTTAATGACGGGCTGGCGGCAGACGATGCGGCCTATCTTGCGCTCGCGGTTCGGAACGCGGATGGCTCGGAGTTTACATTGGAGCCGCCCGCAGGCAAGCTCCGCAAAGACAATCTGTATGCCACCGTGCGCTTTGAGCTTTCAGATACCGCGCCCGATGCGGACGCACTCAAGGCGATGTATCCCTCCTATGCGGATCGCTCGCCCGATGCCAGCGGTCAGTTGCCTTTGGCCACTGCCGCCAAGCTGGGCATCTGCGTGCTGCAGGATGGCTACTTCTATGTTTCGCGCGTGCGCACCGGCACGGCCGGAAGCGCCGGCACCGGCACGCCGGAAGACTTTACCTTTGAATTCTGCAAAACCAAACACACCTATGCCGAAGTCGGAAGCGGCGCGGTGGTGATCCGCATCGAGTTCCAGAGTTATGTGGATTCCGCTGAGGGGGCAGTGGCGCGCGCCTTCCGCATTTTTGCCCGGAATGCCAGCGCCGCCGAGGGGTCGCCCGAAGGGGCTGAAATCTGCCTGACCGAAGGGCGCGGCTATCGGTGGATCGTAACCGAAGAAAAGGGGTATGCCTTCGACTTCTCATCGCTGGAAGACGGGGACGACTGCCAGTGGTTTTATGCGATTGACAACGCTTGGGCGGCTACGGGGCCGGCCAACTTTGCGGCCGATGGTCTGGATGCCATCCGTCAGGTGGCCTTCTCGGCCACGGCGGGCGGTTTCTATGACGCGTGGATGCTGGCCAACCGCTCGGTTGACGGCGTAGAGCTGCTCACCACATATGCCTTGGGCAGTTTCAAACCCTTTGTTTCTGACACGGGGCATTTGTTTGATTTGTATGCGGATTGGGCTGCGGCTTACGGCGTAACGCTTTCGGATTATCTGGAGCCGCTCGAGGGCACCCTACGCCTGCGCACCGCTTCGGGGGCGGATATCACAGAAGCGGCGTTTAATGCGTTCCTGCTGAATATGGACCCCAGTGAAACGGCCGGCAAGCCCCTGGCGCTCACGGTTACCGGCCTGGTAACCGATCCGGAAACCGACAGCGTTACGCTGACCGTGCGCGGGCCGGAAGGCTGCGCGTTGGCCACGGCCAAAGCCGCACAGGTGTGCGTCCGCCGCGCCGCCACGCCGGAAGCGCTGGCCGCCGCTGAGCCGGTGGTCTATGCCGCGCCGGTGGCTGATGCGCAGAACAATCTGATTTTGGTGCTTCCGCGCACAGAAGCCGGGGTAGGGGAGCTGCCCTTCATGCAGGTGTCGCTTGTGCCGGTTTCGAAATAATCGGCCGGGGCGGTGCAGGGGATAATAAGGGCGCGGATGGTTCGTGCTAGGTCTTCCTGCGGCCAGACGGGCTCTGAAAATCGGGCTCGGCTGAAGCAGGATAAGGGGCGTCCCCATCGAGACGGAGGGGCGCCCGTTTTCTTTTTGGGTAGCCGTGCAGGAACGTTCTGATTCCTGCTGTATGCAGGGATCGTGTGTGTAGCGGTTTGGCTTGCACGGCATTTCGGCTTATGAGACACTTGAACGTATGGTTAAAGGATGGCTTCAGATGATGGTTGCGAGCGGGCGCGGGCTGGCGGCGGCTTTGTTGGCGATGACGCTTTCACCGCTGATGTGGGGTGCGGAAGATCCGTTTCGGCCGGAGATGGCCTTTCGGGAAGGGGTGGTGTCGGCGACATTTTCAATGATGCGTCCGGATCAGCACCTCTATGATGATATGTTGGTCTGCTCCCTGGGGGAGCCGTTGACGAAACCGGAGCGTCCGTCTAAAGATGGCGATGGACGGGTGATTTATGAAGGGCTGGCGGAATTTGCCTGGCATGCCCGCCCGGGGCAGGTCTTTACGCTGGAGTATCAGGGGTGCGACGCGGCGCAGTGCTATATGCCGCAGAGCCTGACCTTTACGGTTACGGCTGAAGGCACGGTGGTGGAAGGGGCGGAGCCTCAGACGCCTGCGGGGAACCCGGCCGCGGAGCCGCCCCCGCCTCCGGTGCCTGCCGTGCGTATTCAGCGTTCGGCCAGCGGGTTTCTTGCCCCGAAGGATTTTTTGGCCTTTTTGCGCGGCGCTCCGGTGGAGACCTCTGCGAATGCTGAAGCAGGATCCTTTCTGGAGGATCCGCGCGGTTGGGTGCAGGCGCATGGTTTGTGGCTTCTGGTGGCGATGGTTTTCTTAGGCGGGCTGGCACTGAATCTGACGCCGTGTGTGCTGCCGATGATGCCCATCAATCTGGCAATCATTGGGGCGGGTGCGGTCGGCGGTTCGCGGCTGCGCGGGGCGACGCGGGGCGGCGCGTATGGGCTGGGAATTGCGCTGGCCTACGGCGCACTGGCATTGATTCCGGTGCTGACGGGGGCGGCGTTCGGTGCCATTCAGTCGGCCTGGTGGTTTAATGCAGCCATTGCGGGGGTGTTCGTGGTGTTGGCGCTGGCCTTGTTTGATGTGATCATGATTGACTTTACGCGCTTTTCGGGCACGGGCAGCGGACGGCAGGGAGCGGCGGCGGCCTTTTTTGCCGGGGCGGTGAGTGCCGTGCTGGCTGGGGCGTGCGTCGCGCCGGTGTTGATTGCGGTCTTGCTCTTGACGGCAGATTATGTGGCGGCGGGGGCGTATTGGGCGCTTTGTCTGCCGTTTGTCCTGGGCGTGGGGATGGCTGCGCCGTGGCCGATTGCGGGGGCAGGGCTTTCATTTCTGCCGAAGCCCGGGGCGTGGATGCTGTGGGTGAAGAAGGCGTTTGGTGTGGTGGTGCTGCTGTTTGCTTTGCATTATGGGTGGACGGCCGTTCGGGCGTTGCTTCCCTCGGAGGGGCTTGATGGTGCAGACCTGCCCGCCGTGGAGGCGGCCATTGCCGCAGCGCAGGCCAAGGGGAACCCCGTGCTGCTGGACTTCTGGGGGCCGGCGTGCAAGGCGTGCGATGAGATGGAGGCCAAAACGTTTCCGGATCCTGCCGTACAGCAGGAACTGAAGCGCTTTACGCTGCTTAAGGTGCGGATGGATTTGGCAGATCGCGCCATTCGCCCGGCGCAGGCGCGGTTCGGCATCCGGGGTTTGCCCACGTATCTGATTCTTGAATAATGACTCAACGAAAGGTGAAGCGATGAAGCGGTGTTTTGCAATGATGTTTGCGCTGGGGCTTGCGGTGTGTCCGGTTCTGGCGCAGACGGTGATTCCCAAGCCGGTGTCGTTGGCGCCAATGACCACGGAAAACGGACAGCCTGCCAAGCCGCTGACCTTAACGTGGGGGCAGACGGTGGGCGGCGACAGCCGGTTTGCTGATGCGTTCCAAACGCTGCGTGAAACGTTGGCGCCTGCCTCGGGCATCTGGCTGAAAGTTTCGGAGCAGAACCCGACTTTCCGCTTTGAGTATGATGAAAAACAGCCGCAGGAGGGCTATGCCCTTTCCGTTACGGAAAAAGGGGCGGTGATCCGTGCCGCTTCCGGCGCCGGTGCGTTCTATGCCATTCAGACCTTGCGCCAGCTGCTGCCCCCGGCGATCTTCGGCGCCGCGCCGGTTCGGGCCAAATGGGAGATTCCGGCCGTTTCCATTCAGGATGCCCCGCGCTATGCCTGGCGCGGGCTGATGCTCGACCCCGCGCGTAACTTTATCCCTGTGGAGGAAATCAAACGCCAGATTGACGCCATGGCCGCGCATAAGCTCAACGTGCTTCATTGGCATTTGACCGATGATCAGGGCTGGCGCATTGAGATCAAGCGCTATCCGCGCCTGACCGCCGTAGGCGGCGGCCGTCCCGGGACGCCCCGCCCCTTCAACCGGCTCACGCTCGATGGCGAGCCGCAAGCCCCCCGTTTCTATACTCAGGCGCAGGTGCGTGAGGTGGTGGCCTATGCCGCTTCCCGTTTTGTAACCGTGGTGCCGGAGATCGAAATGCCCGGCCATGCAGTGGCTGCCATCCGCGCTTATCCGGAGCTCGCCTGCGCTCAAAACCCCAACCTCACGCCGAATTGGGGCGTGCTCAAAGAGATCTTCTGCGCAGGCAATCCCAAAACATATGAACTTCTTGAAGGCGTGCTGGATGAAGTCGTAGAGCTCTTCCCTTCTGCTTACATCCACACCGGCGGCGATGAAGCGCCAAAAACGCGCTGGAATGCCTGCCCCAAGTGCAAGGCCAAGATGGCCGAGCTCGGGTGCAGGAATATGCACGAACTTCAAACCCGCTTCACCGAACACTTCGCCCGCTATCTGGCCAAGAAAGGCCGCAACCTCATCGGGTGGGATGAAATCCTGGAAGGCGGTCTCCCCAAGGGCGCGGCCATCATGAGCTGGCGCGGCACCGCCGGCGGCATCACGGCCGCAAAAGCCGGCCATAAGGTGGTCATGACCCCCAAGCCCTATTGCTACATCGATTATAAGCAGCAGGTTCCCAACGACCCCTACGAGTATATTCCCAACAATACGCCCAACCCCATCTGGAAGACCTACGAGCTCAATCCCGATGCCGGGCTCCCTGATAACGCCAAGCCTTATATTCTCGGCCTTCAGGGTAACCTGTGGTCGGAGTATATCCGCGCGCCGGAAGATTTGCAGTGGAAGGCGTGGCCGCGCGCCTGCGCCATCGCTGAAATCGGCTGGACGCCGCAGTCCGGGCGGGCCTGGGCGGACTTCTCCCGCCGCCTGCGCGAGGGCGGCGCCGAGCGCCTGCGCAAGATGGGGCTTCATGCCGCCCCCATAACCGAACCGCCCGCCAAAAAGGTCGGCAAGTAACCTGTGCAGCGCAATCAGCACACGCTGACAACTTTTTCTGCCCGCAAAGATCTGGCGGACGACCCGGCCATCGCCCAATTCCGCGATTGGCTTCTGGGCGTCCGCCGCGTGAGTGCTCTTACATGCGAAAACTATCTGCGCGATATCGGGCAGTTCGCCGCATTTTTCTGGCCGCCGGAAGCCAAGCCGCCCTTTAACTGGCTGCTTCCGGCACGTTCCGATGCCAAACGCTTCCTCTACACCTATGCCCGCACAGGCGCCAAGCCCCGTTCAACCGCGCGGAAGCTCGCGGCGCTGCGCACGTTTTACCGTTTTCTGGTTCTGATGAAGCAGGTGGATCATTCTCCATTTGCGGCTCTGCGCCCGCCGCGGCGCGATCACCCGCTCCCGAAAGTGCTCTCCGAGGCCGAGGTGGTTCGCCTGCTGAATGCGCCTCTGGAGGCGCTTCACGCCCTGCTGCAGAATGGAGGCGTGCCTTCCCCCTGGGCGGTTTATGCCCATCTGCGCGATGCCGCGCTCTTCGAAATGCTCTATTCCACCGGCGCACGGATTGCCGAGGCGGTCAAGCTCAACGTGGGGCGTGTGGACTTTGAGCAGGGCACGTGCCGTCTGCTGGGCAAGGGCAACAAGGAGCGGATAACCTTTCTGGGCGGCCCTGCGCGCCTTGCGTTGGATCGGATGCGCGAACAGGCGCGGCGGCTCTGGGCGGGCACCGATGCGCCGGATTGCCCGCTCTTTCTCAACCGCCACGGGGGGGCGCTGACGAACCGCTCGGCCGAGCGGTTTATGAAACATTGGCTGGGCATGGCCGGGCTCCCAACGGATCTCACGCCCCACAAGCTGCGCCACACCTTTGCCACGCATCTGATGGCGCATGGCGCAGACCTGCGCGCGGTGCAGGAGCTCCTAGGGCACACGTCGCCTGCCGTTACCCAAATCTATACCCACCTTTCTTCAGAACATCTCACAGAGGTCTATCACCGGGCACATCCCCGCGGCTGAAGATCCGGCTCCGCGCCGATGAAACGGTTGCATCACGGATCTGCGCGGGCCGAATCACCTTGCAGATGGATGGGTTGGCGAACACAATCGCGCGGAAGAAGCACTTGGCGCGGAAGCCCTATCAACCGGTGGGCAGGGAAGCTTGTTTGACTTTCCCGGCGCGGAAGGGCATCTGTCGCTGCGGAGGTGTTTGTTTTGATTGTCGATATGAAAGCGGCTGAGACAACCGCGCACGCGGGAACCTTCTCGGCGGTGGGGGATTCCTGTTTTCGCCTGCTGAGACCTGGGGAAGCCGGGGCGGGGTGGCCTATCCGTTTTGAGATGACGGCGAGGCGCTGGTGCGGCAGACTTGCTGGATCGGCGGTGACGAAACTGGGAGCGTCATCTTCTCGGCCCGAGGAGATATTCGGCACCCGCTTCAGGTTTGACATTGCGGTAGGAAAGGGCTATGCTAACCCCAATGATTTGGGCTAGGCACTGTGTCTGGACGCAGGGTTTCGCTCCGGGTAATGGCACGATTAAGGAAGATACATGATGAGCACCGTTTCGTTTTTCTGCGCGGCGTGTACAGTTTTTTACGCGGCGGTTTCTTCGGCTGCGGGTTCTGCTTTTTATGCCAAGCCTTCCGGCGACTGGGCGGCCACGGCGTGGTTCTCCGACAGTGCGCTGAAGACTGCCGCAGAGGGCGCGCCCGGTGCGGAAGACAGGGCATACTTGGGAGGAGGCACGCTCACTGTAAAAGCGGGCGAAGATATCGCCCTCTACAGTTTGCGCCTGGATGCGATCGCGGTTTCTCAAGCGCTTACGCTCAACCAGAGCGGCGGCACGGTTGACCTTGGAAGCGCCTATCTGCCCTCCGCCTATAGCGATACCTCCGATTCGCCTGCGCTCTATATCGGCGTTCAGGGCGGAAGGAACAGCTCGGCCATTTATAATCTGACGGGGGGCACGCTTTCCGCCCCGAATGGGTATATTTATGTGGGCGGCGGCTCCTGGACAAACCAGCTGAATGTGAAGGGCGGCTCGCTGCAGGCCAAGGGCATCACGGGCTCAGGAAACCAGGAGTTTGTCTATAACCAGAGCGGCGGCACGGTTGCCCTCGGTGCGGGCGGCCTTGTTGTCCCCGCCACCACGAATACCGGGCGGACGCTGACCTTTTCCGGCGGCACGCTGCTTTTCACAGACGATGCTGTCTTGGACGCAACCTGCTCGAAGCTGGGCGCGGTGCCGGTTTCCAATACCCCGGTCTTTGCCGCGCTTTCCGGCAAGACGATGACGGTGAAGGGCACGTTTTCCGGCACGGGCACGTTGTGCATCGGCTCGGCCGCGGCCTATGATGGGGCGGCTTGCAGCGGCACGGTGGATCTTTCGGCCGCGGCGCTTTCGGTGGCCGGTGTGAAGTTGGCAGCCGGGCAGGCGGTGCTGGGCGCCAACCGCGGGATATCCCTTTCTGCCGCTGAGGGTGCGGCGGATTATGCGGCAACTGTGCAGCTGACGGCCGCCGAAGAAACCGCGGGGCTGGCGAATAATCTGGCGGTGCTGGATGCTTCGTTTGAGACTTCCCGCCTGACGGTGCTGGGCTCGGACGGCGCGGAAGCGGAGGGAACGCTTTCATGTTCTTCGGCAGGCGTGCTTACGTGGTCAAAGGGCGGGCTGGATGCAGTTTCGTTCACGGTGCCCGAATCGTGGGGGCTGAGTGCGGCGGAGATTCCTACCCTGGCGCAGGCCTTTACGCCCTCTGCTTCGTTTGCTCTGGAGCCGCAGGCCGCGGCAAAGCAAACGGTCGGCAGCCGAACGGCCTATGTCGGCACGGTGGCTTCTACGGCGTCGGTTCAGGCGTTTGGCGGAAAGGCCAAGGCCACGAAAGCTGTTCCGGCCGGAACGGTGGCGGGGGATATCTGGCTGAAGACCACCGGCGGGCAGTATACTGTGTTGGCAGGCGGCTCGGATGCATCGGGGTGGAATAAGAACGATGGCGCGGGCAAGTCGCTGATTCAGGGGAATGTGCTCCTGGCTATGGAGGGCGGAAGCGCCGATCTGGTGATGGGCGCCTTTTACAAAGATGGCGCGGCGATTGCCGAGGTTCAGGGAAATGTGGCGGTGGTGGTGAGCGGCGAAGCGGTGCTGGCCGGCGCGGCCACGGGCGCCGGGCTGCTGGCGCATGGCAACGGTCAGCGCATCACCGGCTCCTCGCTCCTGTGGATCCGCAATATGCAGGGAGTGCCTACGGTTACGACAAGTCAGATTTATGGCGATAATTCCATTTTCTGCGGCGGCCCACTGTATAACACCAATACGATATCGGTCAGTGATGTGGAGGGCGGAAGCGCGGTGGTAGTGGAGCTTCCGCAGGAGGCTTCCGGAGTCTTCCCGCGCACGCTGGTGGGCGGCGCGGTCTCCGTCTCGCCCGCGGAGAAGGCTTCGCATCGAGCCGGGGACGGCGTGGTGCTGACAGTTTCCAAAACATCGGAAGTCCGCATTTCTGCCCCGGACACGGTTACGTTTTCCGGGGATATTGTGGGCGGCGGCATGGCCGGAACGGATCTGAACAACGTGAATGGCGGCCACGCCAATGTGGCCGGGAATACGGCCGTGGTGCTCAATGGCGGGGTTTACACCGGCACGATCACCGCCGGCGGGTTGGGGAACCACGCCGCCGTTTCCGGTTCTGCCGCGCTCACGCTGCAGGCGGGCGGCTTCTCCGCCGCAACGCTGGCGCCCGGGCAGGCGCAGGCCGGCTCCACGCTCACCGTGCAGTGCGCGGCTGAAGTGAAGGCGCTCACCGCCTTTAATACGATCGATCTCTCTGCCGAGGGCGCCGCCCTTACGGTGACGGAAAGTTTCACGCTCCCTGAAAGCGGTCTGATCACAGTGTGTATTCCTGCGGGGGCGGCGGTTGGCGCGGAGATTCCGCTCGTGCTCCCCGAAAGCGCCAACACGGAAGAAACCGCTGCGCGGCTGAGCGTGCTGGCGGGCAACCGCCGTTATGCGGCGCACGTTGCGGGGGGCAGGGGGGTAACGGCGGGAATTCGGGCCGTTTTGAACCGCCCCGCCACGGAAGCCTGGGCAGATACGGAGCTGACGCTCCCCGGGGTTCTGTCGCAGGAAGTATCGTCTGCAGCGTGTATGAACGGCGCAGAAACCTACGATTTGGCATTGGGGGATGCAACGCTTTCGGCAGGGCAGTTTGCTGCCGCTTCGGGTAAAACGGGCTGTTCTTTGTTCGGCGGTGCGCCGCAGAGTGTGCAGACCGAAATCCGGAAGCCGATCCGCATTCAGGTAACGGGGGGGCAGTTTGCGCGGATTGGCGGCGGAAGCGATTGCGGTAACTGGGATGGCGGAAAAGCAAAAACCTCCTTGTTTACGCAGGATATTCTGGTGGATATGGCCGGCGGGCAGGTGGATTATCTCTCCGGCGGCAGTTACAATGATGGCGCGGCGCAAACATTTGAAGGGAATCTGGCTGTGGTTCTTTCGGGCGATGCGGTGGTTTCCGGAACCGTACTCGGCGGCGGAAGCGCCTCGCATGGTAGTACATGTGTTTATGGCACTTCGGAGTCCCCGGTGGAGCTGAGCGTAACGGTGCGCAATGTTCAGAACGACAACTCGTCTGCGGTGGATTATTACGGGACGAGTACCGGGCCGCTGGTGGGTGCGATTGTGGGCGGTTCGCTTTTCAGCGCGGCGACCAATCCGAAGCAGACGGTTTACGGGGACACTGCGGTGGCGGTGGAGCTGGGGAATGACGCGGCAGGCAAAACCTTTTCCAAGCAGTTGATTGGCGGTATGTGGCTGCCGAAGGTGAAGAATGGGAAAGTGCCGGGAAGTGCCTCGGTGATCACGGTGACGCAGCAGGCTTCGGTATCTGTCTCGGCACCGGCGGATACGGTCTTCTCTGCCGATATCACCGGCGGACATTGGGCGGATGCCTCGTTTACGGTCTGCCCGCTGAAGCTGGGCTCCTCTCTTGTGGCGCTGAACGGCGGTGTGTATAACGGCACAATAACGGCCGGCAGCCTGGGCGGTAAGAATAATGGCTTGGGCGCCGCGGAGCTTTCGGTTGGTTCGCAGGGCGCGGTCTTCACCGGCACGGTGCAAGGCGGCGCGGCTTCGGCCGCAACGCTGGCGCTCTCCGGGCCCATGACCCTGCAGGGCGGCACGTTGAAGCTGAGCAGCTTCTCTGCCGTTTCGGGTGAAGGCGCACTGGCCGTGCCATCGGGTGTCGTGGAAGTGGGTACGCTCCGCGCCTCCGAGGCATTCGGGCTGCTGCACGTGTCGGAAGCCGGCGCGGGAACCTTCCGGGTAACGGCAGATCCGGCGCAGGGCTTCACTGTTAAACTTCCGCTGGTGGGTGAAGCCCTTACGCGCGAGACCTTCACGGTCACCACGGCTGAGGGGGGCGAGCTCACGGTTACAGACGTGACGTCGGATGAGACCGGCGCCACGCTCACGCTGGCTTCCTTTGAGCCGCCGCTGACGGCTTCCGATGTGGCCGGAAGCGATCTCTCTTGGCGCACACTCCCTTGGAAGGGCGGTGATGGGGCGGAGGTAAGTGCCGCGCTTTCGGATGTTTGGACAGGGGAACGGGAGATCACGCTGGCGGGCGATGCCGCTGTGGCCATGGCGCAGAATGAAACCGCATCGCCGCTCACACTCGGGGGCACGGGCACGCTGACCCTCGCTTCTGCCGGGGGTCAGCTGACCGCTTCTACCGTGGCCGTGAATACCGATACGGTCATTCAGGCCGGCGCTGCCAAGCTCTCGGGCGTAACCGTGGCCTCCGGTAAAACGCTCACCGTCCGCGACACCGCCGCGGTGCCGCTGAATACCACTGGTGCCGTGAAAGGCTCCGGCACCCTTCGCATGGAGCAAGTCTCCGTTACCCGCAATCAACGGCAGGTCTCCGGGGAGGCCGGGCTGGACGTGGGCACAGGCGCTGCCGTTTCGCTGGAAGTCGCCGGGCGGGATGATTCCGGGAATCCGATGGCGCTCCCGCTGGCAGTTTCCGGAACGGGCATTCTGACGCTCAATGTCAAGGATGCCGTGGGCTGGAAACCCTCCTCCTCGGAAGTTCGCAACGTGATGCTCTCGGCTCGGGACCAGGGCGTCATTCGCAACCCGGACAACGCTGTGGCCGGTGTGGAATCCATGCGTTATGCCATTCAGCTGGAAGATGAAGCCCGCCTGGAAGTGGGGCGGATTTTCCCGGATGCGTCCTCCTATTCTGCCGGGTGGGCCATGTGCAAGGGCTCCCGCGTGATCGTCCCCTCCGGCGCGCCCGCCATTGCCGCGCTCGCGGGAGTTGAAGGCGCCGCCATCGCGTTGCGCGACACCGCCACCGGCACGGGCATTGTAAAAGGCACCGACTATGCCAACGCGGAGTTTGCGGTTGCGGCGGGCGCATCCCTCACAGTGGATGTGATCCTGCGCCACTATGCGAATGGAACGAATAGCGACTTTGATGTGCTCAAGACCGGCGACGGCGAGCTGATTCTCACCCAGGCCAACAGTACGGCCGGAAATCCGCTGCTGGTCAAGGCCGGAAGGCTCCGCCTGAAAATGGGTGCCTGTTGGGACGCCGTAACCCTGAACGGCACGCTCGCTGCGGAAGGCATCGGCGACGCCGCCATCACCACGCTTACGCTCGGCGCGGGTGCAGTCATTGATGCTTCCGCTGGCGCGGTTACGGCTGGCTCCGTCGTGTTGGCATCCGATGCCGCCGCGGTTCCGGTAACCCTTTCGGAAGGTGCAGCTGCCGGAACGGTGGTGATAGCTTGTGCCGAGCCTTCGGCCGAAGTCGCCGCCGCGCTGCAGGCCGAAGGCTTTGCCATTCGCGCCGTGGCAGGCACGGGCTATGTGCTTGCTTCCGCTTCTGCGCCTCAGCCTGCTAACCCAGCTGCTTTTGATGCGGCGGCTCTGGCCGCCCTCTCCGAGGCTGCCCAAACGCTGGGTCTTGCCGATGGCTTTACTGTGGCGGTGCGCTCGCAGGGCACGCAGTCTATTGTGGGTGCTGAGCCTCTTGCCGCCAATCTGCTGGCCTGTTTCAGCGGATTCTCCCCAACGGCGGAAATGGCCGAAAATGTGCTGGTGCTGGCGTATGACTTCGGCATCTCGAGGGCTGAGCCGGATACGGAGGGTACGGCCGTAACGGTTACCCTCACGGTGGCTGGCGGCACGTTCCGCTCCGGCACGCAGGTGGCGCTGGTAGCGGCTGATGATGAAAGCCGCGTGTTGGTGTCCCGCACGGTGGAAGAAGCGGAAGACGGCCAATCGGTGCTGACGCTCGATCTGCCTTTGGCCGATACGGCGGCGCCTTTCAAGGCTGTCGTCTCTACGCCCTGAAGGGGCGTTCGCTAACAAGTTCTCAACGCGCCGCGCCTGCGGCGCGTTTTTTTTTGGCTTTTATCTGAAGGGTGGCGGGTTAGCGGAAAGCCCTAGCCGGAGTCCTCTCCCGTTTACACCGTCTTGTGAACGGAAATGCGGGGATGTTTCTCTTTCTGTTGGTTTTTGGGCATAACCTTCCAGGTGCCCGGGTGTTTTTACTGCGGGTGGGGGCGGGTCGAGCTGAGGGGGTGTTGGGCGGCCTGGGGCTCAGGGAAGGAGCGCTCGGGCAATGGGTTCCCATTGAAACGCGGCGCGGGCATGCGCAAAAGCTTCGGCAAAGGCCGCTTCGCGCGCGGCGGGAGAAAGATCGGCCAGGCGGCGCATGGCCTCGGCCAGAGCCTCCGGCGTCGGCGGCACGCAGAAGCTGCCGAGGCTCGCCCAGGGCGTTCCGGTGGTGGCGATAGCGGGCGTGCGGCACCAAAGCGCTTCTGCCACGGCAATGCCGAAGTTTTCACTGTGCGAGGGGAGCACCAGGCAGGCGGCGGAGCGGAGAGCCTGGGCTTTGGCTTTGCCGAAGAGGGGCGGTTCATCGGAGAGGCCGGGGCGTGCGGGCACGCGGGCGCCGTCTTCCGGGCCAATTAGGCGGAGGCTCCAGCCTTCGGCGGCCAGGCCGGTGCGCTGCCAGGCTTCAACCAGAAGGTCAATGCCCTTTTGCGGATGCTTGCGCCCCAGGAAGAGAAAGGTGCGCGTGCGGGGCGGCGGCGGGGAGAGATCCAGTGCCTCGCCATCTACGCCGTTGGGGACGAGGCGGATGGGGGGGCACGCCTCGCCGAGGGCTCGGCGCAGAGCATCCGCTTCAAGCGGGGAGGCGGCGTGCAGCCAGGCGGCGCGCCGCAGGAGCGTGCGCCCGAAGAGCTTCCAGAAGAGCCGTTTACGCAGGGGGAGGGGCGCTTGTGCGCAGAGAGCGCCGTGGGGGGAGACGGCGTAAGGGAGGCGGCGTCGGCAGGCGGCAAAGGCTCCCCAGACGATGGGGAAGCTCCAGAATCCGTGCAGATGAAGAAAGCGGGCGGTGCGGAGGCGTTTGGGCAGGGCAAAGGGGAGGCGCAGCGAGACAAAGAAGGGGGTGCGGGCGCGGTGCGGAAGCGCCGTAACGCGCACCCCGGCTTGGCGGCAGGCCTTCAGGAGCGGATGCTCCGGGTGGTCGGCCAGAAAGAGAAGTGCCGTTTCCGCGCCGAGGCGGGCTTGGGCGCGGGTGAGCTGTGCGAGAGCCTCGGAGAGACCGCCGCCGCAGGCCCAGCAGCCGGCCGCCAGATGCAGGATGGCGGGCGGGGGAGAACCGGGCGTGTTGGGTGGAAGGGCGGGCATGAGAAGAAATCGCGGATTTGTGTGCGATTTTAGCATAAATGCGCTATGATGTGGCCATGATTCGCGTGTTGGAAACGGCGGCAGAGCTGGAGGCTTTTCGGGGAGACTGGGAGGCATTGGAGCGGCGTGCCGCGCAGTCGCCTTTTCAGACGTTCTGCTGGGCGGAGCAGGCGTGGGGGCAGGTTTTGGCGCGGATTCCGGGGAACCGCCTGTTTGTGGTGGTGGCGGTGGAGGCCGGCGCGGGGGCGCAGGTGATTCTGCCGTGTTATCTGGCGCGGGGGGTGCTTCGCTTTTTGTTGGATGTTCATGCCGATCATGGGGATGCGCTGGCGGCTCCGGATGCGCTTCAGAGCCGCCATTGGAAGGCGCTCTGCGCCTTTTTGCGGAGCGATCGGCGGGTGCGGGGCTTTGATTTGCGGCGGCTTCCGGGGGCGTCTCCGCTGTTTCAGGCTCTAACGCTGGCATTTCCGGAAGCGGCGCTCTCCAAGATGGGGGGATATGCGGTGCTTCGGGCGGCGCAGGCGGAGGACGTGATCGGAACCTTTCGGCATTTGACCTCGCTTCAGCGCAAGGCACTGCGGCGGGCACTGCGGCGGACGGAGGGGCTGACGCTGCGCCGATTTTCGGCGGCGGGCGGGAAGGCTTTTCCGCGGGAGGCACTGGTGAGCCTGCGGGAGCGGATGATTGCGCAGGGCGTGCGGCAGCGGGATTTTCTGCCGGAGGCGCTTCTGGCCGTGGCGGAGGGGATGTTCCGCGCGGGGCTGTGCGAGGTGGCGGGGCTGTATGCGGGGGAAACGGCGCAGGTACTGAATGTGCTGCTGCGCACAGGGGGAAAGACGTTGTTCTGGTTGGTGGCGGCGGAGTCGCCGCAAATGCCCTCGCTGTTTAATGTGCGCTATGTGGCGGAGGCGGCCAAGGCTGCGCCGCTGGCAGTAGACTTTGGTACGGGGGTCTATCCCTATAAATGCCTGGCGTTTTGCCCGGAGGTTCACAGTTCGTTTGCGCTCTATTGGCGGCGCGGGGTGTGGGGGCTTGCGTGCATGGCAGCGCGGGGGCTGCTGCGCTGGGCACGGGATGCGGCGCGTGCGCCGCGGGGGTGGTGGGCGTGAGAGCCTTTGTGCTGCTCATGGAGCCGGCGGAGTATACGCAGGCGCTGAAGCGGGAGGTGTTTGACCGCCTAGGAGTGGCGACGGCCTATCTGCGGCGGGGCTCCTTGGCGGCGGCGGATTCGGCGGCGCAGGCGGAGGCCTGGGAGGCGCGGAGCTTCTGGGGGCAGGCGCGGGCGGTCTGGCGCGTGCTGAGGGAGTTTGATCTGGTGGTAGTAAACAGCTACAGCGCATGGCTGTGCGTGGGGCTTTTTCTCTTAAATGCACTGTTCTTCCGGCGGCCGGTTGGGATCGATGCGGATGACACCTATCGGGTGCCGAAACGGTGGAGGGTGCGCTTGCTCAAAGCGGGGTATCTGCGGGTGCTCTTTACGCGCCGGTGGTGTTTCGGCATCTCGCCGGGTGCGGGGGCGCATCGGGAGCTCTTCCGCCGGGGCGGAATGCCTGAGGAGCGGATTTACTCGGTGCCCATGTGTGCCGATCAGGCGCCGCTGGCGCGGGCAATGCCGCCGCAGCGCCCGGCGGGGCGGCCGTTGCGCTTTGGCTATTTGGGGCGGCTGGTGCCGCATAAACGGGTGGATTTGCTGTTGGCAGCCTTTGCGCGGCTGGAGCCGGGCTCGGCGGTGCTGGAGGTGGTGGGTGCCGGACCGGAGCGGGAAGCCCTGGAGCGCTCCGCCCCGGCGGGCGCGGCGTTTTTGGGGCCGCGATTTGGGCAGGCCAAGCGCGCGTGGCTGTGGAGCGTGGATGTGTTGGTGCTCGATTCGGACTATGAACCGTGGGGGCTGGTGGTGAATGAGGCGTTGGCGGCGGGGGTTCCTTGCCTGGTGGGCAGCCGCGTGGGGTGTGCGCAGGAGTTGGCGGCCGCTTCCGGCGCGGGGTGGGTGATCCCGGCGGGAGATGCCGCCGCGCTGGCGCAGGCCATGCGCCGGGTGGTGCAGCTGCCGCCCGCGCAGCTTCAGGCCATGGGGGCGGCGGGCGCCCGCTTTATGCGGGAGCGATGGAGCGTTGAGATCTATCGGGAGCAGTGGGCGGATATGGCGCGGCAGGTGATGGCATGGAAACGCTGAGCCACGGCCGCAAAGTGCTCGGGTGGGGCATCGCGCAGGGGTTTCGCTGGGCGGGGGTGCGCGCGGCTGCGCTGCGCCGGTATGACCGCCCCGGCGCGCTGCTTTCCCTGTGCGCACACGATCCTTCCGCCGCCGTGCTTCGGGCACTCATTCGCTGGCTGAAAGCGCGGGGGTTCCGCTTTGTTTCGGAGCAGGCCGTGCTGGCCGGGGCGCAGCTGCCGGGGCGCACGGCGTGGCTCTCGTTCGATGATGCCTGGCTGGGCTTCCGCACGCAGGCATTGCCGGTGCTCGAGGCGGAAGACGTGCCCGCTACGCTCTTTGTGGCTCCCGGGGAGAGCCGCCGCGGCTTTCTGTGGAGCAATGCCCTCATGCCCTGCTGCTCCATGAAGGCCATCCGCGCCTGGTATACCCGCCCGGCAGAGGCGCGGATTCAGGCTGTGGCCGCGCAGGTGGGCACGCCCCCGCCCAAGATGCTTCTCGCGCCGGAAGCCATTCAGGCACTGGCCGCTCATCCGCTCATCACGCTGGGCAATCATTCCCTCACGCACCTCTCCTGTTCGCACCGCCCGCTGAGCGAGGTGGTGGC
>CALBHX010000019.1 GCA_937892925.1 uncultured Lentisphaeraceae bacterium | reverse complement strand
GCGCTGCATCCGTATGTGCGGCGGAATGGACCCGAGGGGGACTATCATGTGCTCACGCCATTGGAGTTTCATGTTTCTACGTCCGATCTCTACCAGATTCTCAAGAAGGGGCATCACGGCGTGGTGCTCACACCGGAGGAGTGGGATCGCCTGATTACTTGGGTAGACCTGAATGTGCCGTTCTATGGCACGTGGACGGAGCGCGGGGTGGATCCGAAGATGCTTCAGGAGCGCCGCCGTTATGAAAAGCTTGCGACCAACCTGGATTTTGATCCGGAGCGGATCCTGAACCCTTACAAGCCCGGCGCCGTGGCCTATGAAAAGCCAACAGGGGCACAGGTAAAGAAGGCTGCTGCGCCGAAGGTTTCGGGCTGGCCTTTTGACGGTGCGGCCAAGCAGGGCAAACGCGAAACGATCACGCTGGATGTGGGCGGCGATCAGAAGCTGGTGGCTGTGAAGATTCCGGCTGGCGCGTTTGTGATGGGCTCCAATGAGGAGACGAACGCCGAAGCGCCCGCGCATCAGGCAGAAGTGGCTAAACCCTTCTATATGGGCACGACGGAAGTGACCATGGGCATGATGCAGCAGTTCGACCCGACGTTTGAGAATGGCGTTTACGATAAGCACTACAAAGATCAGGTTAACCGCGGCTATTTTGTCAACGGTCCGGATCTTCCGGCGATCCGCGTGAGCTATGACAAGGCGCAGGCTTTTTGTGCGTGGCTTTCCAAGAAAACCGGCAAGACGGTGCGTCTGCCCACTGAGACCGAGTGGGAATATGCCTGCCGCGCCGGCACGGCTACGCCGATGAACTACGGCGGGTTCAATGATGACTTCTCAAAGCATGCCAACCTCGCGGATGTTACGATGAAGCAGCTTGCGGTGCACGGCGTGGATCCCAAGCCGATTCGTAATCCGAATCGTTTCATGGATTACGAGAAGAAGGATGCCCGCTATAATGACGGGGTGCTCCATCTGGCCAAAGTGGGCTCCTATCAGCCGAACGCCTTTGGGCTGCATGATATGCACGGGAATGTGGCCGAGTGGACGAGTTCGCCGTTTGTGAGCTATCCTGGCGGACCGGGTTTTGACGGAGAAAATGCGGGTCTCAAGGTTATTCGAGGCGGCTCGTGGTATCAACGGCAGATTCGAGCTTCTTCGGCCAACCGTTGGGGTTACCCGGCGTGGATGCGCCCGTATAACGTGGGCTTCCGCGTGGTGGTTGAGGACTAACGGCTTCACGAGAGGTCCGATTCGGGCGGCGGGTCGAAAGAGACCCGCCGCTTTCTTTTATTGTCCTGGAACGGAGC
>CALBHX010000018.1 GCA_937892925.1 uncultured Lentisphaeraceae bacterium | reverse complement strand
TCATCATTCGACGTCTGCCCGCTGCTCCGGCGCGTCCGCCCAACGATCAGCTCCTTGAGCACTAGGCTCTTGCTTCCGAGAATGGCATCTGACGTCGGCAACCCGTACGTTCCGCTCTTCTCGCCATCAGTATAGATATCGATCGCCGTGGTGCAGTTGGGAATCACGGCGGCGTCTTCCGCCGTGGCCGGGCGCACCACGTAGGCCACATGCACCCACTGCCCCACCTTATATTTGCCGACAACCGAATCGCAATTGGTGAGGCTGCCTGCACTGGCGTAGATCGTCTGGTTTCCGGAACCTTTCCCCTTCATCTCCTGCCGCAGTGAAATGCCCTTGCTGTCAGGCTTGAACGGATCGCCGATCGTCATGGCCAGCACGCCGCGCCAGGCCTCCTCATTTCCCACCTTCAGGAAGTAAGAAAGCGTGAAACCCGTCCGAACGTCTGCGCCCAGCCCCTGCTGATTACGCAGCTTAAAGCCGTCGGAGTTACCGCTGAGCCCGTTTGAGCCCCGGCATACACGCAAACCGCGGCTGCCAAACTTCCCCTCGCCCACCATGAGGTCATGAGAGGAAATATCCGTGGAAATGGGGTAAGCTTTGCCGCCCGCACCCTTATCCACCGGAGCCACACGCGTATTGCTGCCAACGGTCATCGTCTGCTCAAAGTCGAAGCGGTGGAGCATCTTTACGCCACTGCGCAGCTCCGCATCATACGTGGTCTCCTCCACAATCTGGAGCCCCTGGAACTGCGAGTTATAACTCCCGCCGTTGGTCTTTACCACGAGATCCGATGCCGTCAGCCCGCGGATAACCATCACGCCCACGCCCTCCAGACCGATGATACCGGCCTGTGTGTAGGCGCCCCACGTGTCGGTGCCCTCGGTGAGCACGCCGTCCACATACGTATAGTTCTTGCTGATGCCGTTGGCCGTCAGCGTTACATGCTTCAAGACCTTGTTGTCATACCACCCCTGATCTTTCGTCAGATAAAGCAGCAAGGTATACCGCTTGTAGGGGATGCCCGTGAGCGTGGCGGTGGCGTCCTTCTGGGTATAGGCCGTATTCTGCGAGAAGGGCGGAAGCACCCGCGGGTTATTGTGGTTATTCTCCGGAGCATAGCTGGCGGTTGAGCCGCCATTGAAGGAAAGCCCCACACCTTCCAGAATTTCCCCGTTGCGGTTCTTCACTTCCGAAACCGTGCACAGCGCGTCCCCTGCCCACGCTAGCGGGTTCCACGCCGAGCCGGGCATGGCGTAGCCGTTGAGCCCGTAATACCCATCGGAAGGAAGCGACTCCTCGCCCTTGCCATTGGAAAACTTACCCAGCACGAAGCCGAAGGCATCGCGCCCTTCCTTCAGCGGGTCGTGCCAATCGGCCGCCAACTCCACGAACTGCACGCCGCGGAACAACGAGCGCCAGCTGGCACCTTTGCCGTTGTTGTTCAGCTGAGACAGGCGGAAGGTGTAATTACCGTATTTATCCGGGATCTGGTTGGGGAGGATCATGACGCCCTCACCCTCCTGATTGCTCCAGTTCACCGTGGGGCCGCCCCAAACGCCCACATTGTCCGTGCCGTCGGCAATCTTGTCGCCGTCCACAATCGTCAGCTTCCCGTCCGCATAGGTATACTTCGTCTCATACACCTTGTCCTTACCGGAAGCCGAAAATCCGTGGAAGCGCGTCTGAGAGACCGTTACATAGTCGTGGCCATCGGCCGTCGCGCCGCCTTGGCCGAGATAAAGCACCACCGCAAACTTCTGATAGGGCACGCCTGTGAAGACAAAGGAATCCTCACCGTCACTGTTCTCGCGGAAGACCGCCATCTTGTCCGAACCAGCCGGGAGCAGGCAGTAATCGGACGTTACCGTAGCATCCGCCGTAGAGGTATCGCTCACCGCGATGCTGTTCACTGCGCCGTGCGTGGTAACGGCAAAGGTCGCCCCCGAAACCGCCAAGCCGGAGGCATCCTTCACCTCACTCAGCGTAAAGGAGCCGCCCTGCGCCGTGCTGGTTGGCGCGAGATTGTTCCACCCCTTGCCCGCCACGCGGTAAGGCGCCACGCCGTAAAGCGTGTTCCCCGTCAAATCCGCGCCCAGATCGCCGCATGCGCCCAGAACAAAGTTCACGCTCCGCCCGGTCAGCGACACCGACGCGCTGCCGCCCGTCTGCGGCCAATTCACCGTGTAGGTATGCTCGCCGTCGCCGCCGCCCCAGGTGCCCAGAGCCTGCGCGGCCGTGGCATCGCCCACGTCCTGCTCATCCACCGTCTGCCACGTCTGCTTATCGGCCGAGACTTCCACCCGCCAGGCAATCGGGTTGCGCGGCTTATGGTCAGCCATCCGAATCAGATAGGAATCGAAGCGCACCGCCTTGCCCAGATCATACGTAAACGTGGGCGTTGTTGCCCCTGTCCAATATTTTCCCAGCTTGGCATCCCGCGAATCGGGCTCCAACATCTGCGAGGGGCGCGCGACTGCATTCGGCGCGGAATAATCAATAATCATCGTCTGTGCCGGCACAACGGAAATCCCGCCGCTGAGCAAATCAAACTTCGAGAGCGCAAGCCCCCCGCTCTGCTTGTTCGTGCAGGTGAAGCGGACGTAGCGGGCAAAATTCGCCGGGATCACCTCCGGCGGCGTATTGTCGAACGTATACCGCTGCCAAGTGTTCTTGTTCAGAGCCACCGCACCGTCCTTGGAACGGACGTTGCGCATATCCACGCACGTCCACGACGTTTTATCGTTAGAAACCTCCACCATCCAGGAGATGGGGTTGCGCCGCTGCACATCAGCCGTCTGGAAGGCATACCCATCCACCGTCTTCTCGGACCCCATGTCCAGCGTAAACGTTACCGGGCACTTGGAAGTCCAATATTTCGTAGAGCCGTTGGAGCCCTTCCCGTCCAGCAGATACGAAGCTTGAAGGCCCGAGTTCGGTGCCGTGGCATCGATAATGGACATCCCTGCGGGAGCGAGATCCGCGCCGTTATAACACGCCCGGAATTCATAGAACGCCACCCCCTGCTCTCCCTGCTTACCGGTGCTAGACGCAGAGTCCTTGTCATCCTTCTGCGTCTCCACGCAGGTGAAGCGCATATAGCGGGCGGTTACCTCCGCCGCTCCTGCAACCTGCGGGGCAGACGCTATAAGCCCTGTCAGCGCAAAGACTAAAATACTTCCATACACGCCGGCACCCGCCGACGCACCCAAGTGCTTCCGCAAAAATGTCTTCATTGCGTACCTCATATCACACGCTTAGTCTACCAAATCCAGCAGGACAAGCAACTTTTTTTCACATCCCCGACCGATTGAAACGCGGCCGATATTCAGAAAGAGCGCAGCTCGCTGCTGCCGCACGCCGCGGCGGAAGCCGGCGAAACGGATCGAGCCTGCGGCACATGGCAGCCCGGGCACGGCAGGCCGCGGACGCCTTCGCTTCTGTGCCCGCCCAAACGCTGCGGCACGGCAGACCGCCGCCCCATCTTTAATGCATACACATCCATCATCCGCCCGAAGAAAAACAACCACCTGAACACATACACGCCGTGCAGAACGCAGCAGCATCCATCATCCACCCGAACAAAAACAAACCGCCCAACGCCTGTTGTTTCCGCCGGATACTTAAAAAAGGACGGCTCGCAATCCCCTTGCAAGCCGCCCATGGCTATTATCAAACGCCTTGAGAAGAGCCCCTCAGAAACCTCCATCGATTCTCACCTTCATGGATAACTCCCCCGTTTTCAGTCTCAATCCTCCATCCCGCCGAACCCCCTTCATACCCCCGCTATTCCGGCCTTTCCCAGCCTATTCCCCCTTTCACCACATATACGTTCAATCAAAAACAAACCGCACGCCGCCCCGTGCGCAGGAGACTGCCCTGAGCACGAATAATGCTCCGCCGCCCCCTCAAATGCCCCGCCCGCACATGAGAACCCGTTCTGCACCGTTTCCCCTGTTCCCCTCAAGCACACGCACACCACCCACACCCGGCGAATCGCCGCGCACCGGCACTCGCAAGACCTGCTCGGCGCCGACGGAGCGTCCCTGCCGAAAGGCGGAGACAACCCGCCACAGCATCAAAAAAGACGGGGGCAGCCATGCCCCCGCCTGAACCGGCTCGAACCGAATGCTCCGGGTTTATTCTCCCGCCGTCTGCGCATTCGTGGCGCGCACACAGAACGCCGCAGACGTCATATCGGGCACAAAAGGCATCACGTAGAGATAGCGCTCACCCGCGCCAAGCGTGAGCCCAAGAGCCGTAAGCTCCTCCGCGGTCAATGCACGGGCAGTCGCCAC
>CALBHX010000017.1 GCA_937892925.1 uncultured Lentisphaeraceae bacterium | reverse complement strand
TTTCTACTTTAAAGTTTGCAGGCCGTGCGTGATGGAACAAAGTGCGATAGATGAAATATTGAGTTACTTCGCTGTCGAAGGAAATCCTGTTCAGGCTACGCCTTTTGGGAGTGGTCATGTAAATGATACATTTCGGATTGTCTCAGAACTTTCGAATGGGGAACACCGAATATATACGTTGCAGCGAATCAATCATTCTGTGTTTCGTAAGCCTCAACAGGTGATGGATAATATTGAACGTACGGTAGAACATTTGGAACGCAGGTCTGCAGAAGATCCCGAATTCCGGGTGCTTAAACTTGTTCGTACAAAGGAAAATCGGAATTGCATTCGTACATTTGAAGGTAAGTGGTGGCGGATGTACGAGTTTATTGATCAAGCTGAAAGCTATGACAACGTGACTGATCCTGCGATAGTGTATGAGGCTGCACGGGGGTTTGCACGATTCCAGAATTTTATGGCAGATCTTCCACTCCCACGTCTTCATGAGACCATCCCATATTTCCATCATACTCCTATGCGTTACGCAACGCTTGAGGAGGCTGCATACTTAGATATCCGTGGTCGTGTTGGAGAGGTGGTACACGAGCTTGAATTCGTGCGAAAACGGCGACACCTGATCGCACATTTACTGAATCGCTATCTGCGTGGCCAAATACCAGAACGTATTACGCATAATGATACGAAGATCAACAATGCGTTGTTTGATCCAAAAACAAAGAGATGTGTTGGGGTTGTTGATCTTGATACGGTGATGCCAGGATTGGCTCTGTATGATTTTGGAGATCTCTGTCGGACGACATGTAATACGGTTGATGAGTCAGAGCCAGATACTGAGAATGTTCATTTTGACATGCGTATGTTTGAAGCCGCCGTTTCTGGATACCTTGACACGGCTCACTTTCTTGTTAATGCAGAGGTTCAAGAACTTGCATTCTCAGCGTGGTTACTTACGTTTATGGTCGGAATTCGCTTTTTAACAGACTATCTTCAGGGAGATGTTTATTTTAAAACGCATTACGCCAAACAAAATCTAGACCGTTGTAGAACGCAATTTAAGCTTGTTTCTCGGATGGAAAACGTTCGAGAAGAAATGCAAGCAGTTGTTTGGCGATGTGCAAGAGCAACAACGCGATATTGAGTGTATGTAGTTTGAGTACTGTAGTTAATGAAGGAACAGAAAGTATGAAAGTTGCAATCGTTCAAAATCCCGAAGAGGGGAGTAAACTCGCAGCGGAAATTTTTATTGCCCAGGTTCAACAGAATCCAAAAACTGTACTTGGATTGGCAACAGGCTCCACACCAGTGAAGTTGTATAATTTGTTGGCTGAAGCTAATAGAGCTGGAGTTGTTTCGTTTAAAGAGTGTCAGAGCTTTAATCTGGATGAATATATTGGGCTGGCTCCCACGCATGAGCAAAGTTATCATTATTTTATGAAGACGCAATTATTTGATCACATTGATATTGATCAAACGAAAACGCATGTTCCAGATGGTTTGGCAAGGGATATTGCCGCTTCGTGTAAAGCGTATGAAGAGGCCATTGCTGCCGCCGGTGGTATTGATATTCAGTTGTTGGGGATTGGTTCAGATGGGCATATTGCATTTAATGAACCGGGGTGTTCGCTTGCCTGTCGGACGCATTCACAGGTTCTAACACAACAGACAATCAGTGATAATGCGCGTTTGTTTTTTAACGGACGTATTGAAGAGGTGCCGACACAAGCCGTAACGATGGGTATTGGGTCGATCATGGATGCGAAACGAGTCGTACTTTTGGCCTTTGGAAAAGGAAAACAGGAGGCGATCGCAGGCTTGGTAGAGGGAGCCGTAACTACGATGTGTCCGTGTTCTGCTCTTCAGTATCATAATGACTGTATTGTTATCTGCGATGAAGAGGCTGCCGGGAAATTACGAAATGTGGCATATTACAAGTATATCTTTTCGCAAACGGGGGTTTCGAATATTTGATCATAGTATGATAGTGATATGCTGAGTCAAGAGGACGGGATCTAGGTAACAAGATTCCGTCCTCTTATATTATCTTAATGGGTTGAAATTGACTGGTAGATTGTTGTGGTATTACGGCTTAGCAGAATAAAGTTGTACGTTCCTTGCTTTGAA
This sequence comes from uncultured Lentisphaeraceae bacterium, assembly GCA_937892925.1. Classification (GTDB taxonomy): domain Bacteria; phylum Verrucomicrobiota; class Kiritimatiellia; order RFP12; family DVOR01; genus Spyradenecus. Next base: position 3,215 of record CALBHX010000017.1, on the reverse strand, counting down.
TCGTTTCAAGTATTGGAATGTAAGGGCATCACATTTGTACAAGATGTATAGAGTATGAAACGGGTAATGCTATTGTGTATAAGGGGAAAAAGCTTTCGTTATAAGATTTTGGATTTGGTATGGGATAAGTTTGTTATACTTCATGTCTATGAAAGTTTGGTTGGTTTTTTTACTGGTTATGGTGCAAATGGGTTGCCTTTTTGCAATAGAGAATCGTCGATTAGAATTCGCGAATGGATTACGACAGCGAGGTATGTATTCTCAGGCAGTTTTAGAATATGAAGCGTTGATAGTAGAGCGGATCAAACCGGTATATCGTGAAGAAGTTCTTTTTCATCTGGCAGATTGTTACGAACATTTGAGGCGAACACAAGAGGCCGAAAAAGTCTATTTGCAATTGATTCGTGAAAGCACAGGACAACGGAATCTAGGCGCACGATTACAGCTGGCTAGTTTTTATTTACGCTACAAACAGTGTGAAAAAGCGTGCCCAATGTTGGAAGTATTAGTGAAAAATAAAGATTGTACGGGTTCGCTTGGGGATGCTGCACGGTTTTATCTTGGGCAATGCTATGCATTGATGGGACGTACTGAAGATGCGATCGAGTGTTACACCGAACTAAAAAAAAGAGATGGGACGTATGCATCGCTTGCGCACTTGGCATTAGCCGATTTATTGGTAACGGTTGGAAAAATAAAAGAAGCTCTTTGTATGTATCGTGTATGTATCGCTCAGGAGCATCAATCTCCTCAAAAACAAGACGCGATTCGGCTGAAAGCATTTCAGGCGGCATACGCCGCTAAGGAATATAGTGAAGCAAATGCTTTTGCGGATACATTGGAAATGAATGTATTGAAGACGCAAAATCTTCTACTTCCTGCTGCCTGGACAGCATTGTATGCTAAACGCCCGGAAGTAGCGAATGAGAGGTTAATGGCCGCATTATTAGAAAACCGAAATCATTCAGTAGAGAGTTTGTCGTTACAAGGTGCAATTGCAGAAGCTTTGGGAAATGAGGATGTGGCCATTACTGCCTATGATCGTATTTTAACGATGTTTCCTAAGACTAAAGAATGTGGTACTGCAGCAGAGGCATTGTTGGTATTACGGGCTAAACGTGGCGAACCGAAACCTTTTTTGAAGGAATATGCGCGGGTTTGCAAATATTTGTCGCAAAAAACGCGACAAAAGTTAGAACCCATTCGCTTAGCATTTGCCGTTCAAGTTCGGGATATTAAACTAGCACGTGAGTCGGTTGCTTGGTTGAGAGAATCTGGAACGGATGAGGCCGCTGCTAAAGCATGTTATCAATTGGGATGGCTAGAACAACAGGAGAATGACTGGTGTACAGCGGGGGATATTTGGTGGCAAGCAGTAATGACATGGCCTAAAGTTTCAATTGCGCCACAGATTGCCTATGCTGCAGCTTATGCTTTTGCTCAAGCAAAGTTGCCAGAACGTATGAAGATAGCTTTAGATATTGTACTGATGTCTAAGGATGAGAGTGTAGTTGCGAAGGCGCTGTTATTGAAAGCGAAATACAAGTTGGCTCAAAATGAAGTTAAGTCTGCGGCAGAGGTTTTGGATGAGTATTTAGCACGATTCCATAAAGGTGTGGAGTTGGCTGAGGTTGCATATCTTCGTGGATTGATTTTTTTTAATGAAAGGAATTTCAAACAAGCGGAGATGTTGTTGGCGCAAGCGGTCAGTATGGGAAATGGTGAGAGCGTGCAACTTCCATTTGATACTCGTGTGGATGCGATGCTTCGCCGTGTGCAGGCACTTTATGCATTAGGGCGAAAAAAAGAGGCTTCAGCGTTACTAGAGCCATTACTCACGACTAAATCTCTGGCGACTCTTTCAATATCGTACCTTCGGTGGCTCGCGGAGTATCGTTTTGAAGAACATGCCTGGGGAGAGGTTGAAGCTGCGTCTCGAGCGCTTTTGGAACATCCAAAAGCGAAACCAGTGGATCGTGTATTGGCCTACATCTTTTTAGGACGTTCTGCAGAGGAACAAAAGCGGAATACAACGGCTTTGGCCGCTTATGAAGCAGCCCTACAGGTTTCAACAGAGCCAACAGTTTATGATGCTGAAGCTTTTCTTGGAGTAGGACGGTTATATGCGCTACAAGGTGCTAACGATAAAGCGCGAAAGGCATTTGAAACGGCAGCTGAGAAGGCAAATACTGATAATTCGCAGGGGCGATCTATTCGAGCACAAGCATATGCTGGGTTGGCGGAGGTTTGTCAGTCGCTTGGAGATAATGAAGCTGCTTTGCGAGCGAACATGTGCTTAATCATCTTTTTTGATGATACGGAACTTGTTCCGAAAGCATTTCGTTGGGTGATTAAATACTTGAATCAGGTCGGTCGAGGAGCGGAAGCTCAGGGATTACGGGCTGAATTTAAACAGCGGTATCCGATGATTTCAACTGAAAACAATTGAAGATGAAGGGAAGTAGACCCATGGCAGATGAAGTGGAAAAGAGAAGAGCACCTAAGACGTTCGAAGAAGCATCTGATAGACTAGATCAATTGGTTGCTCAGATGGAAAATGGGCAACTCCCGCTAGATAAAATGCTAGCTGCATTTGAAGAGGGACGAGCTTTGGTGGCATTTTGTTCAGAGAAACTGAATGAGATCCAACGTCGGGTTGAATTGATTAAGCAAAAAGAAGAGAACGGTTCAATTGTTCGGGAATCATTTACAGGTGAGTAATAGTAGACAAATATGTGAAATGTGCATTAGTGTAGGGCTAGGATCCCAGCGCGTTGTTTTTAATGAAAGTTGACTTCAACGTCTTTACAGTATTGTGCACGAAGAATATTGGCGAGTTCACGAACGATGTTGCGTCGTATGTCCAGTGCCATTGGTAGGCTGGGATCTTGGTGTGCCGGATTGATCGCAGTTCCAACGTCAATGAATATCCTATCTGAGGCCAATAGTAAATCACGCATTTTAGTGGCTGGATTTACTCGAATATCAGGCCCCGGATGTTTCAATAGCTCAATGGTTTTTGAAAGCGTAACACAACCTTCTGTGACAAGATCTATTCCTGGTATATCTGATTCTGCTGGAACCTCTGGATCCAATGCGATAAGAGGTGTGTCGATTGGTCGATTTAATTCTCGAGCAACAAGGTCTGCCGTTGAACCTCCAGCTATGATGGTTGTAATGCCTGGACGATTTACTAATGCGGCATAGTCAGTATC
>CALBHX010000016.1 GCA_937892925.1 uncultured Lentisphaeraceae bacterium | reverse complement strand
CTTGGGGCGTGGTCGGAACTATGCACAGTCAGGCCAAATCAAAGAGCTGGACATTAAACCAGGTCGTTTATCCGCCAGAGTTCAAGGTGCAGAAAACACCCCTTATCAGCTTTCCATCTCCATGCCGATTCTTGATAATAAAGCTGTTTGGCAAATTCTTAACAATACCCCTATTTACCGTGCACAACTTGCGGCTCATACGTTCTCGATATCATTTGCTGAATTTCTTCAACAAAATCATCTTAGTATTTTTCCGCAAGGGCGTGAAAAAATTGATTTCCGTTGTTCCTGTAAAGACTGGGCGAGACCATGTAAACATCTCGCCGCCATCATGTACTTATTTGCAGATGCAATCGGAGCGAATCCACTCCTCCTCTTCCGTTTCCGTGGCGTCATCCTACCTGAAGAAACACCTCTACTTGTTCCAACAAACCTCTCTCCCAAAATGCTTCTCAATTTACATACCTCAGGTAGAACAAGTAGTATACCAACACGTTTAGGAGCACTTCCATTCTGGCGGGGAACAGAAGATATGTTAAATACACTGTCAACCGCCTATATCAGAGCTCGCACAAAAACTCTTTCTGCTCTGCATGACCAGACAGTTGATTTTCGATTCCCAACAGATATCCCTGCCCCTATTATACATTAAGTCTCAGGTAAACATTCCCTACATACAAAACCAATTTCGCGCTTCTGTCACATGCAGAAGTAACATATCCAATGCCTCATGTGTAATCGCATCAAGTGGAATCTTTGCTTGCAGAGAGAGTTTTCCTCCACTTCCAAAATCTTTGGAAACAAGCGTCACCCCCGTCAACCAGTCTGCTAACGATAATAGCGCTTCTGCATCCGCAACCGTTTGCATTGGCGGCAAGTCTAGCACTAAGGCGAGTACCAATTGTCCTCCACTCTGCGATAATTCCGGGTCATCAATTAATTCAATCGATCCATTCCCCTCAACAGGCAAATAGAAAGTTCCCAATACATACTGCTCCGTCCCCGCTTGAAGATCATACAGCGCATGTTTTGCTTGTAACCATGCCGCCACCACACACCGAACATTCTCCATCCCCACCTTCTCACTCATGTGCCGTCACCCCCACCGATAAAACTGGCAATACATTTTTACGAAGCGATTCATCCAAATCAAATAAGGCGAACCCCTTACATTTAGCTCGCCGAATTTGTCCAATCTGCCGCAACACTTGAACTGGCGACAATCTACTTTCCGCAGCAGTCACACCAATCCCAGAAACAATCCGTCCAGCCAACCGCGCATCCGCTGTTTGCGTACCAAGCCAATCCTTTAGCTTTGTTTCATCTCCCGTGTAGTTCATTGGGAAAACCTCATCCAAAATCCCCATACGTAACCACGAAAGCCAGTCTTGTCCTACACTGTCGATACACATTGGATACTTTCCAAAAACCGCTGCACCTAACGACAATTCAGGGTAATTCAGTCGCAACCACGTTCGTACATCTTGAACCCAATCGGTTACTATTGCAGCACGCCACCTGAGAAATACTCGCCGAACAGACGATGTTCCCTTTAAAATATCATCTGGCCATTTTCCAACCTTACCGTGTACGGCCTCAAATCGTGCTCTAATTCTCTGACCAACAGATTGTGGTAGACTCGGATACCGGACGAAGTCTAACTGAATCCCATCTACAGCATACTGTTGCGCAATTTCACAAATCGCCGAAAACAGGTATGCCCTAACCTCCGGATTTGTAGGATCCAGCCATAACGAATCCCGGCCATCCACCTCCTGAAGCATCCACTGTTTTTGCTGAAATGCCGCAATTACAGATCTTCCCGCCGCACGCTCTCCGGAAAAACAGAGTACCCAGGCATGAACACGAAGCCCATACTTATGGCAAGCTTCCACCGCATGGCGTAACACATCCTCCGTTCCACGTTGTGGCAACACCCGTGAAGGATAAAGCGCAAACGCAGCCCCCGCTACATTCACGTACACATCCGTAATACCATAGCGTGCAAGCAAGGCTGCCGTCCGCTCCCATTCTCCCGGAAACACCCCTTGGCCAGAATGATCCCAAACCCCGCAAACTTCTCCACGCCGAGGCCAATATGTCATACCATAAACTCGCGCCACACTGTCACACAAATCACGAGCACTTTGGTATGCCACCCACGTGTTCTGCCCTAACAACGCTGACACCCGCTGCTTCAACTTCAACACTGTCCCCATTGCCAACTCTGCACGCTTCCGCCTTGCGGATGAACGTGGTAACACCGCTATTCGCGCCCCAAGTTCCCCCCCCGTTAACATTTTTACCGTCTGGAAATAGCTGAATCGTGCCGCTTGGCTCCAAATCCCCGGCACACACTCCGCTGCAATCGCAAGCAATAACCGTTGCTTCGCCTCTTCATCTCCATCACCTGTCAGAATATGCGTCATCCAATATGATCCGCGCGCCGTCTTCCACCACGCTACTGATGTCCGCTTTCCCCCCCGATCACACCACCACGCCATTGGCACAGCCCCGCTAGCTTCTTCTCCAGAGGGTACCATTGAAAACAAATTCGTACTTGTTTGTCTCACCTCTCTTGGCGCCCCCTGAGGACGATTCTCTAAAAATGACATTGAACTCCACGCACCCTTGTCATTGCGCAAATACGCCTCAGGTTTCAAACCAAACAGTTTTGCCAGCGATTCAGAAGCTGAATAACACACCACAAACCGCATCCCTGCATCAAGTTTTCTTTCAATAGTTTGAATCACACGCTTCGAAGGGGCATAACAATTCACCAAAATAGCCAACTGACACGTTTCCACATGTATGAATTCACTATCCGGAATCATATCCACAGGAATTCCGGCATCTGCATACCATCGCTGCACATGCATGGCTAACGTTTTAGAAAATCGCTTCTCTCCGGAAGCTACAGACTGTTCCCCATAAACCACGACAATCGCCGCAGCCCGAACAGAGCACCACACCAACACAAACAGGGAAAATACCCACCCGCGCAACGCGATCACACCTTATCTCGATAAATAATACGCCCCTTTGTCAAATCGTAGGGAGAAATCTCCAACGTCACCTTATCTCCAGTTGCAATCTTAATAAAAAACTTTCTCATCTTACCGGAAATATGGGCAAGCACTTCGTGCCCATTCTCCAAACGCACTCGATACATCGTTGCAGGCAAAACCTTAACCACTACACCACTCACCTTGATCGCATCATCACTCGCCATAAGCGTCCTTTACTCATCTCAACTACAAAGTGCCTATATGGTAACATCCCTACCCTTTTTTAGCAACTTACAAACATTATTTAGCGGCTGAACCGGATACGCCTGAGCAAGATGTACATGCGGAGCCGAATAGTGTTGAACCCACGAAGCCGAAGGGGGCGGAGACTTCGTTATTGTCGGCGGAAGACCGGCTGGAGGGAACGCAGATTGAGCGGTCTGTTGGGGAAGCGTTCCGCCCGTATTGGGGCATTCCGGAGGTGAAGGGGCTTGTTGAGAAGGTAAAAG
>CALBHX010000015.1 GCA_937892925.1 uncultured Lentisphaeraceae bacterium | reverse complement strand
GCGTGAGCCCAAGAGCCGTAAGCTCCTCCGCGGTCAATGCACGGGCAGTCGCCACCGCGGTCATGGCAGAGGCATCACCCGCCGCCGCGCCGCTGAGCACCTCCAGCGCCGTGCCATCGGCAAAGTCAGCGCCCTTCTCGGCCTGCACCTTCGCGCAGAGAATCACCGCCTGCGCCCCATTCAGCTCAACCACGCGCAACTCGCTGATGCCGAAGGCGTAAGCCACCGAGACCGTCCCCGCCGCCGCATCCTCAGCCGAAGGCGTTACCACCGGGGTGAGCCCCGTAAAGAGCGCCACGCCGTTGATATCCGCGCTGCCCTCCGCCACCGAAACGGAGAGTACGCCAGCCTCGGCAGCGGCCGCGGCCACGGCATCTGTTACCGCATCATCCAGCGTTTCCGTGCCCGAAGGCGGCGCAACCGTCGGCTTCACCACATAGAGGCCGTCTTCTTTCGCCACGAGGACACCGTCCGCCACCGGCGTTTCGCCCGCCTGCATAGCCGCAACAGAAGCCAGCGTGGGCGCAGCGGAGGCGGCGAGCACCTTTGAGCCCTCCGTTGTGGCAGCGAAGCCCTCCGGCAGGAGCACCGTCAGCGCACCCGCAGCAGAAACCGCGCCCGAAACCGTCAGCATGCCATTCGATGCATCCAGCACAGCGCCATCGGCAAAGGTGAGCGTATCGGCCAACGTACCCGAGCCGCCAAAAACACCCGAAACCGACACCGGCCCGGCATAGGAGCCGGTCAGGTTCACCACGCCGGCAGCGTCCACTTCCAGTGGCCGCGTAGTGGTGGTAGCGCCTGCAAGCGTCAACGTTTTGGCGGAAGCTCCGTCTGCCCCGGTCACGACCACCTTGGCAAGCCGATCCGGATTATTGGCCTTCACCAATTCGCCCGTATACTCGGAATCCTTTGCCTGAACAATCTTCAGGCTGCGGGTTGTTTCGGTTCCCCAGTCTGCACGGAACGCTTTAGAGCCTGAAAGCGTCCCCACCGCGCTGACCGCACTGCCATCCGTCAGAATCAACCCATCCGCCTGTTCATTCTTCAATGCCAGTGTAGAAGCGAAGCGCAAGCCGGCGCTGTTGGGAAGGGTTCGCCAACCCGAGCCGGAATAACAGAGCGTTCCCGTGCCGGTAATCCCGGAGAGATTCATATCCGCCTCGTTTACATTGGCAGAAGACGTAAACGTCAATGTTCCCTGAACCGCCACAGCGGCGTCGCTTCCGCCCAGCTGCGCCATGCCGGGACAGGTGAGCGCGGCGCCTTCGGCAATTTCCGTGCCGCCGGTGTAGGTATTCGCGCCCGAGAAGATAACCCCATTGACTGCGGTCACCTTTACATGCAATGCGCCCTCCGTGCCATCGGTAATGGATCCGGAAACCGTGAATGTATTCCCCATATAGGATTTCAGGCACACAACGCCCGTGCCGGTAATGCCGCCGGACAAAACAGAGGCATTGCCGTAATTCGACCCCTCAATCACTGCGGGGGTTTCCGCACTGGCATTCTGCACGTAAATCTTTGCGGCAATCGCTCCGCCCGCATTGGTATTGCCATTCACCAGGCGAAGCGTGGCGCCGCCTTCCAGCCGCAAAGCAGACTCACTGCTCGTCAACTTGCCGGCCCACGTGCCGATTTGAATGACTGCGCCGGCTTTCGTTGTAACATCATAAACTCCGGAAAAGGTCTCATCGCCAAAGAGGAGCGTTCCGGAGGCGACCACCACGAGTACTTCGCACGCATTGGCATTCTTGAGCGTAAGCGTGGCGGAGCCCTCCTTAACGAAGGTGCCGGCGCCCGTAAGCGGAACAAGCGTCTGATTACTCTTCACGTCATAAGCCACCTGTACGCCCTCGGCAATATCCATCGCCCCGGCTGCAAAGGCTGTACTCGCAGCTGAAAGCCCTGTACGCGCCAACGTTTGCCCGCTCACGGTCAGCTTTTCTCCAGTAAGAGTCAGCGTGCCGGCGCCTTCCACCGTCAGCCCGGCCACCGTGACGGCGGCATCCAGCGTGAGCGTTGTGTCTGCCGTAATCGAAATACGGACACTCTCCGCTTCGGCGGGCACTGTGCCGGTTGACCAGTTAGCCGCCGTTGACCACCGATACGTGCCGTCCGCCGAAG
>CALBHX010000014.1 GCA_937892925.1 uncultured Lentisphaeraceae bacterium | reverse complement strand
CGACATCGGTATTCACCGCCGTGCTTGAGGCCGTGAGGGTATGCGTGCTGTCGCCATCGGCGGCGAAGGTCAGCTTGCCGGAACCTGCGATGGTGAGTGCGCCCACCGAAGCGGCGTCATTCATGGTAAGGGCTGCATCCGCATTCACCGTCAGCATGGTCTCGCTGCCGCTTTGCGGGGCTTCGGCCGCCGCATCGCCCACCGTCCAGGCATCCGCCGCGCTCCAATCGGCCGCCGCTTCAGCGAGCGTCCGAGCATAAACCGCAGCATCCCCATAAGCCACCCACGAAACATAATAGCCATCGTTTTTCTTCTCAAAGGCGTAGGTGCCAACGGCGGCACTCAGCGATGGCGTGCCGGCGGCGGCGGTGATCGCTGCGCCTGCGCTGTCCTGCGCCGTCACCCCATCGGCCGTGAAGCTGAACGTCTGGCTCGAGGACGTAAACCCAATCAGCTTACGCGACAAAACCGCTTTGCCTGTCTGCGAGGCATCGCCGCAGTCCAACGTGACAGACTTCACCGTATGCGTTCCTGTTGAAAGCCCTCCGTTATACAGCACGCTTCCAAGTTTTCCAAGGGCATAAGACACGCTCGCGTTTCCAGAGCTGAATGCACTCCCGAAAATCAACCCTTCCGAAGCGGCAATGTCAAAAACAAGGGCTCCTTCCAACTTGGCACCGTTGGCTTTCACCGTAATTTTCGACGTTTCATCCGCATAAATCCACCCCGCAGACTGAAGTTTGTTCAGCTTCTCCACCGTTAGGTGCACGCTATGCGCAACGCCCAACTTAAACGCCCACCCTTCCAGCGTTGGCGCAGAGATGGCCTTGTAAGATCCGGAAACCTGAATCGTCTCCATCAGATCCCCATCCAGTAGTGCGGCGTCCCACAAGTTTGAGCTCGGGATCATTGGAATTTTGCCCGTCTCCTGCGTCCACGTGGTACCGCCGTCATCCGTCGTGCACCAGTTTTCAAGCGTACTCCAGCTGGCATCCGCCGTGCCGCGGAAAACATGCGTATAAGCCTGACCGCCCAGGCCGGAATACGTTGCGCCTGCATAAGAGGCCAGCAGGCAGATCCCCCCGCACGCCCCCAGAATTCTAAACCAGGATTTCATGTGTTCATACTCCCCTTTACGGCCGTGAACCGATTCACCGCCAACGGAGTAACAATAACATCCTCCCCCCCCCTGTCAACTCTTCACATTGCAATTAGAAAAACAGACAACCCGCCGGACAAACGACTCCCGGCGTCTCGGACGGCACGCACCCGAACCAGCGGCAAAACCAAACAAAAAACCGCCGTGCGGGAACCGTAACCCAAACACCACACACTCCGCCCCGAAGCCCCAATCAGGGTGCACGGGCAGCCAGCAGGCGGCTGATCTGCCGATGCTCACGCACATGGAAGGCTACGGAAAAGGCTACGGCCAGGACATCGGAGATCGGCGCTGCCCACCAAACGCCCATCGGCCCCATCCAATGCGGCAGCAACAGCATAAGCGGCACCAACATGAAGCACTGCCGCGACAAACTCATCACCAGGCTTACGCCGCCCCGGCCGATGCTCTGGAAATACTGCCCCACCAGAATGGAATAACCCACCGGCGCAAAGCCGCAGAAAAAGATCGCCATCTCGCCCGGACCATGCGCCAACAGGTCTGCCGCCATGTCTTCCCGGCAGAAAAGCCGGAAAATCGGCGTTCGAAAAAGCAATACCAGAACGGCGCAGAGGGCGATATATCCCCCGCCCCACCAGGCGGCCAGATTAAAGGTTTTGCGCAGGCGCTCATAATTGCCCGCCCCATAGTTGAAGCCGAGAATAGGCTGCATCCCCTGCGCCACGCCGATCACCGGCATACAAATCAGCGTCTGAACCGTCATCACAATGCCGATGGCGGCAATCTCACGCCCGGCCACCGCCTCTGTAGGCGCATGCAGGCGGAAGAGAATGTTGTAGAGCGCATTCACGGCGCTGCCCACCAGATTGAGCGCAAAAGGCGGCAGCCCAACGAAAAGAACGCCCCAGAAAAGCGCAGGATAGAGCTTAACGTACCCAAGCTTCAGGCGCAGCGTGGCGCCGCGCCGCAGAAAATGCGCCATCACCCATACCGCCGAAATGGCCTGCGAAAGCACCGTAGCAATGGCCGCGCCGCGAATGCCCAACCCAAACGCCGGCACCGTGCAGAACCCCAGCGGCACGGCGTCAAAAATAAAGAATGGATCCAACACCACGTTCGCAAGGGCGCCAATCAGCATCGTGGTCAGTGCCTTGCCGGGATACCCTTCGGCGCGGAGGGTATGGTTGAGCCCAAAACTGAAATATTGAAAGATGGCGCCGCAGAAAAAGATGCGCAGATAGTCGGCCGCGGGAGGAATGGTGGCCGCCGTGCCGCCCGTGGCCGCCACAATCGGCTCGGCAAACCAGGCGCACACGGGGTAAACCACAAATGAAAGAAAGAGATAAACGCAGACCGCCTGCCCGAGATAACACTCCGCAATACGCCGTTTGCCCTGCCCCATGGCAATGGAGATGCGCGTGGCCGTGCCCACGCCAATCAAAAGCCCAAAAGCCATCATGAGAATGGCCGAGGGGAAGGTAAGTGCAATGCCTGCCAGCCCGTCCGCCCCCACGCACCGCCCCACATAGAGGCGATCGACCACATTGTAGAGCGCCATCACCATCATGCCGACAATCGCCGGCACAGAGTATTTCCAGAGCAGGGCGCCCACAGGAAAACGCGCCAGTTCTTTAGAAGCCCGCGCAGCTGCCATTTAACGGAGGCTCCGGCAGAAAGCAGCTTCACACCGGCGGCGAAGCTCCGCCACAGCGGCGGCCATGTCGGCCTGCTTGAAGAGGAAGGAGCCCGCCACAAACGCGTTGGCTCCGGCGGCGGCGGCGGCCTCGGCAGTCTCGTTATTCACGCCGCCATCCACCATGATATCCAGTGCGGGGGCGGCCGTACGGAGCTGCGTGATTTTCGGGAGCACGCGCTCAATAAACGCCTGCCCGCCGTAACCGGGAAAAACCGTCATGCAGAGAATCTCGTCCGCGCTGTCCAGAAAGGGGAGCGCGGCCTCAGCGGGGGTGTCGGGGTTAAGCGCGAGCCCCACGCGCACATTCAGGCTGTGCAGCTGAGCCGCCAGCGCACGGACGTCGAGGCGGTCGCGCAATTCCAAATGGAACTGCACCGTTGTGCTGCCGCGCTCGGCAAACCGCGCACCGTACTGATCGGGATTGGTCATCATCAGATGCGTATTGATCGGAAAGCCCGCCGGGAGCGCCTTGCGGCAGAGCGCGGATGTATCGGGGGAAAACGAAAGATTGGGCACAAAATGGCCGTCCATAATATCCAAATGCAGCGCATCCGCACCCGAGGCTGCCACTCGTGCAATTTCCGTGCGCAGGCAGCCCAAATCCGCAGCCAACAAGGAAGGCAAAATTGAAATCTGCATGACCAAAACGCTCCTCATGCGCCGGGCGTTTTCCCGGCAAGAGCGCATAGTGTAGCACAACAGCGGACGGCGCGGTCAGTCGTTCGCGCCGCTCTCCAACGCTTCGAGCGCCGTTGCGGCCTCTTCCCACTCCAATGAGGCTTTACCCAGGTCGAACTGAAGTGCGCGGAGACGTTTGCCCGCCTCGGCCAGTCCGGCAGCATCGAGCGATCCGTCGCCCAAGCTTGCGGTGAGCGCCGTCTGCTCTGCCTCTAGCTTGGCAATTCGTGTTTCAGCCTCGGCCACGCGCTTTTTCAGGCGTTTGACCTCCGGGGCGCGGGCGGCGCGTTCCTGCGCCCGCTGGCGGCGGAGATCTTTGGAAGAAACCTTGGCCGGCGCAGCAGGCGCATCGGCGGCTTCAGGCTCCCGCTCCCCGGCAATTTTCTCCTGATAATAATCGTATCCGCCGGGGAATCGGCGAATCCCCTTTCGGGAAATCTCCAGAATATTCTCAGCGGTGCCGCGGACAAACTCCACATCATGCGAAACGAGGACAACCGTGCCATCGTAATCGCGCACGGCCTGCTGAAGCCGTTCGCGCCCCTCCAAATCCAGATGCGTGGTCGGTTCGTCCAGCAGCAGGAAGTTCGGCGGGTTCAAAAACAGGCGAACAAACGCCAGACGGATCTTTTCACCGCCCGAAAGCACCTTCACCGGCTTGGCGCAGTCATCGGCATCGAATCCAAACCCGCCCAGCCGATTGCGCAGCTCCTTCTCCGGAAGCGCTCCCGCGGCCGCCTTGGCCACGGCGAAGACGGAATCCTCCGGGTTCATGGTTTCCGTGAGATCCTGCGACTGATAGCCCGGCGTTACGTGATAACCAAAAACGGCCTTCCCCGCCGTGGGCTGACGAACGCCCGCAAGCACACGCAGCAGCGTGGTTTTACCCATGCCGTTATACCCCACAATGGCAATCTTGTCGCCGTTCATCACCCGCAGATCCAGGTTTTCAAAGATCGGTTTCCCGCCCGGATAGGCAAAGGCCGCCCCTTCTAAACGAACTATTTCCGCACCCGCGTGCGGGGCTTTCGGCAGGCGCAACGATCCAGCCGTCCGGCTTCGCGCCGGCAGACGGATTTCTTCCATTTTTTCCAACTGCCGTTCACGGCTCTGCGCCTGCGCGGCCTTGGTAGCCTTAGCGCGGAAACGCTCCACAAAACGCTCCAGCTGATCGCGTTTGCGGTCCTGATTAGCCTTAGCCTGCACCAGCTGGCGATACCGCGTTTCCCGTTCGCGCAGATAATAATCCAGCGGGCCGTTATAACGCGTAACCGTGCCGCCATCTACCTCCACCGTAATTTGCGTGATCGCGCGAAGCAGATACCGATCGTGCGAAATCAGCACCAACGTGCCCTCATACGCCCGGAGAAAGCGCTGCAGCCACTCCACGGCCGGCAAATCCAGATAGTTGGAGGGCTCGTCCAGCAAAAGCAGCTCCGGCTTGGAAGCCAGCACACGCGAAAGCTCTGCGCGCATCCGCCAGCCGCCGGAAAACGAGGCAAAGGGCCGCCCAAAATCCTCCGTGCTGTATCCCAGACCGCCCAGCGACTCCTTGACCCGCGCCTCCAGCGAATACCCGCCCATCTGTTCAAAGCGCGTATGCGCCTCACCTAGGAGGCGTAAATCGCGCCGCTTCTGCTCCGGATCCGTCTCCGCAGCCAGTGCTTCCTCCAGCCGCGCAATCTCGCGCTCCGTTTCGCCAAACCCCGGAATCCCCTCCAAACAATACGCCAGCAGCGTCTGCTCCGGGCTCGAAGGTTCCAGATGCTGGCGGACAAAGCCCACCCGCGGTGTTCCCTCATGCAGCACATCCCCGGTATCCGGCGTTAAATCGCCCAAAATCAACCGGAAGAGCGTGGATTTGCCCGACCCGTTAGGGCCGACAATCCCCACGCGTTCCCCTGCATTGATCTTAAAGGAAGCATGCTCAAACAGCGCGTCCGGCCCGTAGCGGACGCTTACATCGCGAAACTCAATCATGCCCGCATGATACCACACCGCACCCGGCCTTGTCCCACACGGCGCCCCCTCCCCGCTCCGCCCGTTTCGTGACCCAAAACCGCCTCTCAGGCTCCGCCACAAAACACCCCGAGACACCTCCCGGCACGCCTCCTCTGCTTTCAACGAACCCCTCGCGCCCCCAGATAATCCCTTCATTCAGGCAAGCACCCCGTCTCACACCCACCTCTCAGACGTCTCCGCTGCCGCCGCACAAGCACCCTCTCCCCGGCCAAGCATGCCCGCCGCCGATTTCCCGGCAGCGGCGTTTCAAGCGGCCACGCCTTCCGCCCACGCGCAAACATACGCCATCGCCCAACCCTCGCCCCGCAGCCCCTGCAGCTGCCGTTCCTGCAACGCTGCCGCCTTGCCTTCGCTTCATTTCCCCATGCCGCCACGCCGAGCCCATCCCGCCCGGAAAACAAAAGAGCCGCCCGGCTCCCGGGCGGCTCTCACAAAAGGCGCAGTGCTGCGCGGCTTAGTCGTCAGACTCCGAGTAGCCCATAACCTTGCCGGCTTTACGGCGCTTCTCCACGATCTCGTCCTGCAGATTTTTCGGAACGGGCTCGTAGTGATCGAACACCATCGTGAAGGCGCCGCGCCCCTGCGTGAGCGTGCGGATGGTGTTGGAATAGCCGAACATCTCGCCGAGGGGAACGAAACCGTGCACCAGGCGGGCTCCGCCGCGCTCCTCCATGCCTTCCACACGCCCGCGGCGCTGGGAGAGGGAGCCGGTGGCCGCACCCATGTAATCCTCAGGCACCACCACTTCCACCTTCATGATCGGCTCAAGCAGCTGCGGCTGGCTGGCCAGGAAGACCTGCTTGAAGCACTGACGCGCCGCCGTCTGGAAGGCGAACTCGGAGGAGTCCACATCATGATACGACCCGTAGAAGAGCGTCGCCTTGATGGGGAGCACGGGATACCCGGCAAGCGGGCCAGATTCCATGGCTGCACGAATGCCCTTTTCGACTGCCGGGATGTATTCGCCCGGAATGACGCCGCCCTTGATATCGTTGATGAACTCGAATTCCTTGCCGGGCTCTTGCGGGGCGAACTTCATGCAGACATGGCCATACTGACCGCGGCCGCCGGACTGCTTTTTGTGCTTGTATTCGCCTTCGCCCTCAACGGAAATGGACTCACGGTACGCCACTTCGGGACGGCCGACCTCGCACTCCACGTTGAACTCGCGTTTCAACCGATCCACAATGATTTCGAGATGGAGCTCGCCCATGCCGGAAATGATCGTCTCGGAGGTTTCCTGATCGAAGGCCACCGTAAAGGTGGGGTCTTCCTGCGCCAGCGTGTGGAGGGCATTGCCCAGCTTTTCGTTATCCTGGCGGGAAACCGGCTTCACCGCAATCGAAATCACCGGGGCGGGGAAGTCGATGGATTCCAGGTGAATCGGGTGCTCCGGATCGCAGAGCGTGTCGCCCGTGCGGGTGTTCGGCAGACCAATTACGGCCACGATATCCCCCGCGCCGGCCTCTTCCAGCTTCTCCTGGTGATTGGCATGCATACGGAACAAGCGGGAAATACGCGCCTTCTTGTTGATGGTGGAATCGAGGATTTCCTCGCCGGCTACCAACCTACCGGAGTACACACGGGTGAAAATGATCTTACCCATGTTCTTATCGGCCATAATTTTGAAGGCGAGCGCGGAAAGGGGTTCGTTATCGTCGGGCTTGCGGATAATCGACGGATCGGCCTCATCCACCACCGGCGGAATATCCAGCGGGCTGGGGAGATAGCTGACCACCGCATCGAGCAGAATCTGAATGCCCTTGTTCTTGAACGCCGTGCCGCAGAAGGCGGGCACAATGGCGCGGGAAATGCAGCCCTTGCGCAACCCTTTGATAATCTCTTCCTTCGTGAGGGTGCCCTCTTCGAAGTATTTATTCATGAGCTCTTCATCCTGCTCGGCTGCGGCCTCGATCATCTCGTGGCGCATTTCCTCGCACTTCTCCTTGAGCTCCGCGGGAATCTCGGAATAGATCTGCTTCATGCCCTGAGAGGCTTTATCATAAGTTACGAGGCGGTTTTCAAGCAGATCGACCACACCCTCAAAGGTTTCGCCGGCGCCCAACGGGCAAACCATCGGCACAGGGCGCGCATTGAGCTGCTCACGCACCTGATCCATCACCGAGAAGAAGTTCGCACCCACGCGATCCATCTTGTTCACGAAAATCAGCTTCGGCACTTTGTACTTTTCGGACTGACGCCACACCTGTTCGGACTGGGGCTGCACGCCGCCCACCGCACAGAAGACCGCCACCGCGCCGTCAAGCACGCGCAGCGAACGCTCGACCTCAGCCGTAAAGTCCACGTGGCCGGGGGTGTCGATCAGCGAGATCATGTAGCTGCCCCACATAACCGCTGTGGCCGCGGAGGTAATCGTGATGCCGCGCTCCTGCTCCTGAACCATCCAGTCCATCGTGGCGCCGCCGTCATGCACTTCGCCAATCTTATGGTTCTTGCCGGAGTAGAACAAAATACGCTCGGACGTCGTCGTCTTGCCGGCGTCAATGTGGGCCATAATACCGATGTTACGGACGTGGTCCAAGGGGATCTTGCGTGCCATAAAAGGACTCCTCAACTCTCTGTCTGATAAACAATTCCCACAAGTTTAGCAAATCCCCGCCCACGCACGCAACCGGGAAACCCTGAAAAATCCCCCACTTTTTTCACCCACCAAGCCGCCCCCTGCCCCGAGCGGGTTCAATCCCCGTCCGCCCCTCCAACGATACCCGACGTCCTTCCGAAACGGCCACGCCGCATATCCGCCCCGAGTCCGGAGCCAACCCGGGGCGGGCTGATCTCGAAACCGGGGCGGGCAGCAAAGGCGCCCGCCTCACCCCAAACCCTCACCTTCTCAACCGCCCTCTAACCCATGCCCGCCTCCCGCGGATAGGCAGCCCTTCTCCTTCCGCATCCGCCTCCAAGCCTTCCTCTTTTGACCCATTCTCACGCCCCTTGATTCTTTTCTCATCTTTACAGATTGAACCCATCCCCGAAAAATACCCCGCACAGAACCCAATGGAATCGGCAGCCATATGAAACACGAAACCCAGGAGCGAGCAAACACAGGCGCCAACCCGAAGCACCCCCCGCAGCCAAGTTGTGCGCGAATGGATCGCTCCGGCGCCCTATAAGCCTGAAATACCCAAGCCTCCCTGCCCAAGGAGCACTCCCGTTCACACGTGGCAAAGACTCCACAGGCTCTGAGACGGCATCACAGGGGAACACGGCCTGCGAAAAGAAGCCGTGTGATCCATCATCACTCCATACCTCTAAAAAATACATACGTACGGGGTCTCTGCGGTTCAAGCCCGGAACCGTACAAAGAAAAAGCGGCCTACGATAAAAGCCGCCGAAAAATACAAGCGCGCTTAGAAGATAAGAATGAGGCACTCGGGGGCAAGGATGCGGGCGCACAGCGGAGAACAGCAGAAGGCACAGCAAGAATAAAAACAGCGCCGCGCGGAAATCCGCGCGGCGCTGTTCTGCTCTTTTTCAACCCGGCTTACCGGACAATCATCCAGAAACGGGCATTGGACCGATAGAGGTAAAGTCCATCCGTCTTCTGACGCAGGATATAATCCGTGCGCTCCGTACCGTCAGGCGCAACCAGGCGGCCATTGATCTTGCCGGCACCGTCCAGGCTCGACCAGCCGAGAATCTTGACGTTGGAAGCGGTGGCTCCGGCTTCATCATCGAGCACCACTTCAAGCATGACCTCGTTGTTGGAACTGGAAACGATCATCGGCAGAAGGAGCCGCTCAGCCTGCACACAGGAGACCCACGCCGCGCCGGAAGCATCCTGGCGGACAAGAACGCGGAGGCGGGAATCGGGCACGAGCGAGAGCGTCCCCTGCACCGTAAGCGCGGCCGGCACCGTTTCTTCCGTAACGGATCCATTCGCATGACGGCGTTTACCGAAAGCCGCGCCCGAGAGCGTAGCGCCTGCCGGGACGGTAACGGTGCGGCCATCCCCGCCGAGGACGCCGCTTCCGGCAAGCTCGCCGCCGTTAGCCGAAACGGCCACATCGCCCGCCCAGGCGCCATTAACTTCCACGCGCACCTTCTCGCCCACATCCAGCGTGCCGAGATTGGCATCTGTGGATTTACCGGTGAGCGTGAAGCGCGGCGTCTCGCCGGAAGGATCCTTGGAGCGGACAGCGAGACCGGCCTGAATAACCGTTCCGTCAAGCGTCGTCGCGCCGGCAAAAAGCCCCTTGAAGGTGCGATCGGCCTCCGGCAGCGCGGCATCGAGCGTAAGCGTCAGAACGCGGCGCGCGCTCCAATCCGCATCGGCAAAGGCATCCACCGAGGGCTCCACACTCACCAAACCGCTGCCCGTAAGGGCGGCCGCGCGGAAAGCCACCTCGCCCGCCGTGCAGGCATCCGTCCGAGCGCCCAGCCAGAGCGCATCACTTTCAGACGCCGCCTTGCCGAGCGTGAGGCGGATATCGGCCGGAAGCACCGCGGTGCCAGGGTCGAGAATCAAGTGGCCGCTAGCCGGCGCATAACGCAGCTCGGAGACATTGACCGCAGGCGTGCCCTCGGGCACATCTGCCGAAGCCACGAGGCGCGGAGCACGGGCGGTTTCACTGCTGGCTGCAGCGCCCCAGGTGAGCACACCGGAAGCGGCGCGCCCCGCCACAGCGTTCACACGCAGGCTGACATCGCCGCCAAGGGCAAGCGTCTCAGGCGCGTAGGAGAGCAGCGCCCGATCACTGGCGAGCGTTACGGCCGGAGCGAGAACCGTTTGTTCACCCGCGGTCAGCGCCACGGAGCCCTTCTCCACCGTGAGGGCGGCCACATCATCCAGCGCCATGCCCAGCGTGAGCGAGCCCGTGCCGTTGAAGCGGATCGCACCGGTGCCATCGCCGGAGAGGAGCCCCTTGAGAGCATAACTGGAGGTTCCGCCATTGAAGCTGAGAACGGCATTCCCGGCAAGGGTGATCGGCTTCTTGAAGTCGCCCGACACAGCTCGAAGCGTTCCGGTGAACTCGGTGGTGCCGCCCAGAAGTTTGAGCGCGCCATCGGCGCCGAAGGCCACCGGCCGCTTGATGGTGAGGGCGGAAGAACCGGTCTTGAGAAGCGCGCCGGTGAGGGTGAGCTCCGCGCTGGTGCCGCCGGAAGCGGTAAGCGTGTAATCGCCGCGGTCGATATCGCACCGCAGGGCGGCCAGGCTCTGCGCAGGCAGATTCCAATCGAGCGTCCGGGCGGCCTCTGGAATCGGATCGCCCGTCAGGGGATCGTCATCCTGCAGGATCACGGCGGGCGTGCCCCCTGTCGGCCCGGCGTCCTTGGCATCGGCGTTGGGTGCAAGCCACATGGGCTTAGCCCAGTTGCCCTCGCCCACGGCGGCCGCATCGCCGCCCCAAGTATAGGCACCTTCATCGCCGCCGAAAGCCTCGAGCGTTACGCGGTTGCCGCTATCGCGGAGCGTCCACCCGGCTTCCGCCCAGGCCACCAATTTATTCCCGCCGAGCTGGAAGGTGCCGGAGCCGATGCGCGAGCCGTCCCCGAAGTCGAGCAGCGGATAGGAGGCCACGCCGGCCACGGAGAGCTGAGCCGGATCGAGAGAATCGAGATTGATCCAGACCGTGCCCTGAACGGCCACGGTGCTAACGAAGGTGCTCAGCGCAAGCGCATTGGAAGCGCCATCACCCATGCGCACCGTGGCACCGGAGGCGAAGTTCACCGCGCCCACGAAGGTGTGCGTACGGCCGGTAAGGTCAAGCACCGCGCCGGAATTGATGGTGATGGAACCGGAGCGGACATCCGCATTGCCGGAGCCGGCCATGACAAGCGCCGCGCCGGATTGAACCGTCCAATCCGCCTTGGTCGCCGACTCGTTGAGATCTTCCACGCTCAGCGCGCCGGAGATACGGAGCGTCCCTTCGCGGACATCCATTGGCAGATTGGAAGCCATGGTGCCGGTGAAGTCCGCCACGCCGAGACCCGTTTTGACAAGGGCGCCGGACGCGGTGCTCTGCGGCGTCTGCCACCAGCCGCCAAGGGTGAGCGTGGCGGCGGCAGGCACATTGAACGTGAGATCGCCGTCAAAGGCGCCGCGTTCCGTGCCGAGAACGGCAGCTACCGCGCCGGCAGCGCCGGAAACAGGCGTTACGGAAACCGTCCCGCGCAGGCGGGCATTATCGGAGGTGCGCACCGTGGCGCCGAGGGTGCTTTCGGCGGCTTCCAGATTTATCGTCCAAGGCGACCAGCCGAGGGCAGTTTCGCGATTTATCTCCACGGCGCCCTTCGAGGCCACGGTCAGCGTGCGTGTTTCCCCGGCAGAACCGGTGGGTATCGCACCGGCCAGCTTGAGCGTTGCACCGGAAGCAACCTTATAGTTGACGGAATTATCCGCCGTGCCCGTGAGGGTGATCACGTTCTGATCGCCTTCCACCTGAAGCGTACCCGCGCCGGTCATGCGTCCGGAAAGGGTCTGCTCCAGCGGATTATAGGCCGTGGTGCCCAGGCTCCCGGCAATGATGGTCTTCATGGCATCGGAAGGATTGAGCGCGTAGGCCAGCGCCACGCCCTTGGGCAGCTCGATTGCGGCAGGCACCACGTTGAGCGCATCGGAACCGCCGGTTACGATGAGCGGGTGCGTCAGGCGGAGCGTGCCGGAGGAGACATGCAGCGAGGCGTCCGCACCGGTAGAGAAGAACTTGATCGGCGCATCCACACGAACCGTGCCGGTGCCGAGCTTCCAGACGGTGGTATTGACCTGAAGCGTATTCAGGCGATAGTTGGCCGTCCAGGGATCGGGAAGCGGCGTCGGGAGCGGATCCAGCTTCTCGGTGATCGTGATCGTCTGCCCGGGATTGGCCGAGAAGATCAAGGCCTTCATCGCCCAATCGCGGCCATCCAGAGAGAGCCCGCCCTTATCCACGCCCAGGCTGACAGAGGCCGAACCGGCCTGTACGCGCGCCACGGGCGAAGTGGTGGTGCTCATCGCCGTGAGCGGGAAGGCCGCCGCCGCTTCACCTTCATACGTCCAAGCCTTGTCGGACCACTGCCCGGCCTGGTCTGCCCACACGTAGGAAGACGCAGAGGGCTTCAGCCAGAGGTTGCCATCCTCCAACACCACTTCCGCATCCAGTGCAATCGCTTCAGGGCAGGTGATGATGGGATCGCCCGACGGCGCGGAAGCGAAGTCGGTAAGCTTGCGCGCGGCTGTGAGCGAGGTCGGCAGATTGGTGAGGCGGACGGTGAGATTCCCGCCCAGCGTAACGGCGCCATCCACATCGAGCACGTTGTTGTTGCTCAGGTCGCACTCCAGAATGGCATTGTTCGCCATCGTCAGCTTGCCGTTGAACCGGAGCTTTTTGATGGAGTTGGAGGTTTCGCCCTTGAAGGCCGCCGGGTAATCGTATTTCCACTTGCTCCAGGCAGCGCCGGTCCAGCCGGCAGGAAGGCCGGAAGCAAGCGTCCCGTTGGCATCGATGGTGATGTTCACGTTATTGTTCACCGTGCCGGCGCCGTCAAAACGCGCCCCGGCAGAAACGGAGATATTGCGCGTGCCGCCGTAGAGGATCAGGTTGCTTGTGCCCATGTTGAGGCGAAGCGTACCCTCCCGCACGCGGACATCCGAGGCCCACCACGACGCTCCGTTGTTGCCGCGGTTATTGGAGATGGAGCGCGTCTGCACCCAAATGCCGCCGCCCACCTTGTTGATGACGCGGTTGGCATTGTTATTGCCGCCGCCAATGGGGAGATCGCTGTAGAACTCGGCACCGGTGGCCACATGGATGTAGGAGCCGTTGCCATAGCCCTGATCGCCCACCGCACGGATGAAGAGGGAGTTTTCCTGGCCGGAATCGGCATAAGCCGCCAGTGCGCCGCTCTCCACATTGAGCTTGCCATCCCACAGAATAAAGCCCTCGCGATTCCACGCTTGAGCCGTGTTGTACTTGAAGTAGAGGCGGGAATTGCCGCGGGTGGTCAGGTTGTAGAGGTGATAATGCGAACCTCCTTCCAGCTCCAGATAGAGATCGCCGCTATCGAGCAGGACGCTCGGGCGGTCAGCCTCGGCAAAGAGGTTGGTCGCCTTGCGCCAGATGATTCCGCCGCCGTTGATGGCCTTCATCAACCCATGATTGAAGGGGCGGCGCTGACCACCGGAATTGAGCGTCATAACCATGCGGCCGCTCCCCTCGGCCTGAATAATGCCGCCATCCGGCAGAGAGCCGTTATCGGCATGAAGATAGAACACGCCGCCGCGGACACGCGCCAGAATGCCATTGGAAGCGCCGGACGTGCGCAGATTGTTCCAGGAGATCCTCAGGTCATTCGTGCCGTCCACACCAAAGACACCGTCGCCGGTGATCTGCGCCGAGCGGGTATACGCGCCGTCAATGGCATTATTCAGCCAGAGCGTGCCGTCATCAATCTGCAGCTTGCTGAGCATGGTGCGGGTAAGCACGAGATCGCCCGAGCCGGTCTTGTGCAGGGTGGACGACTGCGCATTGTCGCCGGTGCGCGTGGCGTCATCGTAGACCCAGCGCCAGTTGTTCGTCACCGTGCCGGAATCTTCCGGAACAGTGAAGGTGATGCCGGGGGCAAGCACAATGTTCGGCGGCTGCGAGAAGATATTGCTCTCGAAGTTGAAGATGCCGGAAGAGGTGGCATCGTAAAGATCGACTGCGCCGGTGGAGAGAGCGCCCTCCGTGCCGGTGAAGCGCATGGTGGAAGCGCCGGTAATGCGCAGACGCGGCGTTGCGGCAGCCATATCGGCGGCAATCTGCGAGGTGGCCGGGATCCAGGCGGCGCGCGGCGCGGCCGCGGTGGCATCGACCCACCGGCCGGTTTCCACGCTGTCGAGCATCGTGCGGCGCCATCCGGCGGCATCCGACCACTTGCCCGTGCCGAGGCGTTCATTCTCAGCGCCGTCTTCACACCGGACGATCTGCAGCGCGGCAAGACCGACTGCGGACGCAGCGGCGGCGCTGGGCTGGCCGCCATCGCAGGCGGCAATCTGAATATCGGAGCCGGTGGGCATGGTGAAGCGGAAGTGGAGGACGTTGCGTCCATCCGCAAAACCGCCATTCACCAATCCGCCGATCCCGCTCCATTCATCGCCAGTGGCGGCGGGAGCTGCCCAGCCATTGACCAAGGAGTACGTCCGCCAATCCTCGCTGCCCAACTTAATGCGCACAGCAGGATAGGTTACCGCACCCTCCGTTTCGCCGGCAAAGACGAGGTAGAGATCAAAGGCGCTGAAGGGCACCGAACCCACACGCACATGCCAGCCGGAAGACGTCCCGGAAGGCGTCAGGCCACCCTGCTGGAGATAATCCTCGGCCAGCGTGGCCTGATTGCCCTTGAGGAAACCGGCTGCAAGGCCGGCATTGCTCGTGCCGCGGCGGGAGGCCACAGACGCGGCGCCAACCGTGGAGTAGACCACCTCGGAGGTTACGGCCTGACCATCCTCGCCCGGCTCCACACCGGCCACAGCCGCATAGATACGGAAGAGGAGATTATCGCCGGAGGCGGCAAGATATTCATTGCCGCTGCCGATGGCGGCCGATGCGTTGTTCCAGTAAACGCCCGCGAAGGGTTCCGCACCGCAGGGATTGTCACCCGCGTCAATCCACGAAACGTCGCCGGCGGCCTTGCCAGTGAAGTTCACATTGATGGCCGGCTTGGTAGCCGATGCATAGACCACCACCGTGGCATCGCGCAGGGTGTAGGCATAGCCGGTCGGAACGGTGGTCGTCACCGTAGCCACGGCAGAAGTGCCGTCCGGGCGCTCCACCGAGAGGGTCGGCACCCAGGTAAAGGACTTAGCTTCATTCCCGGAGGGCATTTCCTCGCCGGTGAGATTGTAGTGATAAATCACTGGAACGGTGAGCTGCACCAGCTCACGGGCGTCCGGATCTTCCGCTGTCGGAGCCGCCGCCCAGACCGCAAAGCGTACGGAAGCAAAGCTGACCGAGCGGGTGAGCGTGAGCGTAACGGTGGGAACCGTAAGCGTGGAGCCTTCAGGGCCTGCGCCGGGCGCATAGGCATCGGGGAGAATGAAGAGCGCGGTGGCCGCTTCATTCTCGGCAGGATCGTAATTCCGCAGCGTAGCCGGGTCATCCTGGCGATACCACGCCTTGTCGGCATACCACGCGAGGCGGACGGCAGCAGGCGGATTGAGCGGATCAACTGTGCCGAAGTCCATGGTACGGACGTAAACCGTCCGGTTCATGAGATAAAGCCCGTCATCACGAACCTCAAGGCCGTAACCCTTCTCTTCCAAGGCGGGAGCAAGCACAAACGTAGAAGAATCCGCGCCCTGCACACCGCTCCAGGCCATCACCTTAACCGGCTCCATCTGTGCGGCCTCTGGAATCGATTCTTCCGAGAGCAGGGAGACCACCGTGTACGTGCCACCGGCAGTGAAGATCGCGCGGTCGGCGCGCAGCACCTTGGCGCCGGTGGGGTCAAGCGCCAGCGTGGCGCCGCCCGCGAGCGTCAGCTGCGTCATGCGCAAACCTGCCTCAATGGTTGCGGCGGCCGCCACAGAAACCGCCGAGGCGGCATCCGTCAGCTCCGCAGAACCGCCGAGAACGCCTTCCCGAACATCCAGCAGCACCTTGTCTGTGATAGCGGGATATTCTAGCGTGAGCCGGCCTGCGCCAACCTTGGCGAAGGGCGTATCACCTGTTGAAGCTGCGGTATTATTGATCAGGTTCGCAAGAATACGCAGTGTTGAACCCTCACCCACGCGGAGATAAACCGCATCATTCACACCATTATTTCCCCACCGCGAAAGGCCCGTGCCCTCCATAGCGTCAATAACAGCCGTGATCCCCTCCGTGAGATTTCCGTAGTTTTCAGAGGGAATTTGCGCTGTGGGGTCCTCCGGGCGGGCAGGATCCTGCACCATTTCGCGGCTGGTCTTCGGGTCATCCGGGTCGCCCGGCTCACCGATTCCAGCCACCTGAATGGTCGCTCCGCGCGACACCAAGAGGCCGCGCATATCTTCTGCCTTGCCGGTGGCCGCGCCATCCCGAATCCAGAGCGCGGCATTATCGCCATTCATCAGAAAGCCGTAAGGGATATACTGCTGGCCATTGGAACTGTTCACATAGGCATATTCTACGGCGCTTTGATACCCGATGGCGATCGGTTCTGCCTGAATATTCGCGGCGGTTTCCCGCTGCGACCAACCGCCAAAGAGGCCGCGTGTGCCGCTAAAGCGAACGGTGCCGCCATTGCGCACGGTGAGCACCGGCGCGGTTCCGGTCAGCGCCATCTTGCGGAAGTAGATATCCTCATCCCCATTGGCGCCGCTGTATTCACGCGTCATCGTGAAGTCAAGCGTGCCGCCGTCACGCACCACAAAGGTGCCGGAGAATTTATCATTCCAGTTCGTTCCGCCCGTGTGCCCGGCAAGCTGAACGGTGCCTGCGCCGGTTACGGTTATCGTCCCGGAGCCGCTCAAATGCGAGCCGAACGGCGAGAGGATCTGCGTCTCTCCGGCATGGGGCGCCCAGGTGATATCCCCGGAATAGCCGCTGCCGAACCACACGCCATGCGTGCCCTGCGAGCCGCCGCCGACATTCCCGGAGCCCACAAGGGAGGCTGTTCGGCCGCCGTTGGAGCGAACACCGAGCAGGCGGAAGGTGTTGTAGCCGCCGCCGAGCGTCACGCCAACGGTGCTGACCCCAATCGGGACGTCATACACCTGCCCGCTGCCCAGCGCAAGCGTTGTTCCCAGAGCCGAGGCATCCAGATACGCACCCTCTGCCCCCTGCTCGAACGTATAGGTATCCGATGCGGACACCGCGAGCGACTTCGGCGCAACTTTACCCTTGAGGGCAACATGAACGCCGTTGTTCTCCGTCAAGGTCGCGTTTGTTCCGAAAGCAACACCGCCGCCGTTACGGTACGTCTTGGCGTCCGCCCAAGGGCCGGAGGTGCCATCCTGCCACGCACCGGAAGCAACCTGCGGATCCCACGTTACATTCTCCGCCGTCAGGCGGGCAGCTTCCACAAAAGTAACCGTGCCGGCGGCTTCATCGACCGTCAGCTGGGCGCCGTCATACGCCGCCCCGTTCAGACTGAACATTACGGCATCCTTGCCATCAGGGAACGTAATCGCTCCGGCGATTTGCGCCGTAAAGGGCAGCGTCGGGGCTTTCGCAGTGGTAACCACGCACTGCGCCCCTGATGCGAAGGAGACGGAGCCGGTGGCCGCCGCCGTGAGCTTCCGCGCCTCAAAGGCTGCGCCGCTCTGAACGGTTACCGCCGCGCCGCCGAGTGCCCGGTCGTTGGCTGCTGTCAGCGTGCCGCGCGAAACAACGATCACACCGGAGCCGCTGTTCGCACCGGAAAGCACCATCGCAGAGAGCGCTGCCGGCGCGATAATTGTCGGCTCATCCGCCGTGCCCAGGAAGACCAGCGGAAGCGTCAATGCACTTTCATCCTGAGCCGTTGTCAGGCGGCCGCCTTCCAGCGTCACCCGCACGGTTCCGGAGCCGCCGCCGGGCAAAGTAGCCGCCGTGGCTTCCAGTGTGCCCTTGCCGCGCAGCGTCAACGCAATGCTCGAACCGGCGCCGCGGGCATTCAGCCCTTCCGCCCCCAGCGCCAATGTGGCCTCACCGGAAACGTTCAGCACGGCGGCGGTCTGATCCCGCCAAGCCCAAATGGCCGTTGCTTCCAGACGCGTTTCTACATTGCCGGAAACATTGATTTCAGCCGTATTGCCGGCCGCGCTGTTGTTATTAAAGAGCAGGAGCCCCCCTTGTCCGGAATCTGCATTCAGGAAGGAGGCGGTGCCGCCGGTCTGCGTGAAGCTCCAGCGTGCGCCGGAAGCCGGATTCTGGAGATGGAACTTGGCCGTCCGCGTGAAGGTGTCCCCTTCTTCAACCAACACATTGTAGTTGGAGTTGTCGGTCGCAAGCGTATAGGTGCTGCTGCGCATGGCCAGCGTCATGGCCGGGAACATCTGCGAAGACGCCTGCGCCACCGGGTAATCGCGGCGGAGGACGCCGGGCGAAGCCGTGTCGACCGTCAAGTCGGCCGATCCGGAATCCAGATTGGTCACCACGCCCGAGTTTTCGCCTAGCGCGAGGGTCGCCCCGCGGGCGATCAGATAGGTCTGCCCGTTATTGTCAAACGAAGACTCGAACCGCGAGATGCCGGATGCCGGGGAGAAGGCAACACCGGCGCAGGGGAACGCCACGGTCAGGTTGGCCATCTGCGCGGCGTTAAGCGCCGTGATAGCCGCACCGCCGTCATTGACAACGCGAAGGGTGAGCGTTCCGGAGCCGCGGCAGATAATCCGGTCTGCCTCGAAGCCCGCAGGAAGCGTCAGCGAAGCCGTTTCATTGCACACGACCGTCAACACATTCTCTGCGCCGCTTTCCCACGCGGCACCATCCCCGGAAAGCGTCATCTCTGCGAGCACGTAATCCCCCGAAGCCGGGATCGTGCACGTGAAAGCTTTCGCCGCGGCGGCAGCCGTTGGAAGCGGAGCCTCGATCACCTGAAGCGCGGCCAACCCGGCATAACGGCTGGCATATTCAAACGCCGGAAGCGCGATTGAAACGGTTGAGGCGATGAGCACATCGGTTACCAGCGCGTTGGCGCCGAGCGAAACGACCGCATCGCTTTCGGGCTTGTCGGTGGAGCCCCAAGCGGTGTCTCCGGGAATATCAATGGAAGGATTCCCGGCCGCATCTGTTACCGAATAACCCTGGATGCCGCGGCGGACATAGCCCTCGGCATCCATCGTATAGGGCACATCCGCAACGGTTACCGGCGCATAGGCCGCGCCCTCCAGATCATTGGAGAAGACGAACGCCAGACGGTAAGCCTCAAACGGCAGGTTGGACAAGCGCACCGACTGCGCGGCGGAATCATCCAGCCAGACACGCAGAAGCGATGCGGGAGCCCTGTCGTCCCGCCGGGTGAGCGAGGTATAAGCGATCACCTGCGTAGGCGCCCCATCAGCCGTCTGCGCCGTTTCAGCTGCCGCGCCGCCCACATCGGAGAGACGAAGCGCCGAAGAGGCGAACGACCCGGCAAGCGTATTCCACGCGCCATTGGCCAGCGCATAAACGCCGATGCGTGAAGGCGGCGCGGACAACGGCACACCCGCTTCCGTAAAGTTCACCGACACCGTGCGCGTCCGCCGCGTCGAGCGAACCACATAGTAGACGCCGGCCTTGGTTACTTCTACCGCGCCTTCAAACCCTTCGGGGAGCGTATACGCGCCCAAATCCACGGTCAAACGCACCGAGGCGGGCGACTTCACAACGCCCCCGGACAGCAGGCAGACGCTGGCAGGCACATCCAACACCGCTCCGCGCACCACATCCGGCAGCTTCGCCGCCCAGGCACTCAGGTCAAAAATGACATCCGCAGAGAAGGTGCAGCCCAGCCCCCGCAGCAGCACATGCGGCGTATCGCCGGCCGCCACCACGCGGATGGTGTTGCCCGTGAACGAGGCATGCGGCAGCGCCGCACCGCCCTCCGGGATCTTCAGCCGCGCCCCGGCCACATCTCCGGAAAAGATGTGATAGGGATAGACATCAACCGTGCTCTGGATGAGCGGATACCCGCCGCCCTCTGTGGGATCGGTCAGGTGAACCGTATGCGCCGAAAGCACCTCTGCGCCCTTGAGCACAGCATAAAGCCCCTTACCGGCCGTCCCGGCCAGCAGTGCCGCCTGATAATCCGTAATCGCCCCGTTGGTATTGTTGGAAAGACCAAAGCCTTTAATCACCGGCTCGGCGCCCTCGGCATAGGTGCCGAGAATCAACGGCACCGACGGCAGCACGCGTTCTGTTTCCGAACGTTCCGGATTGAGCACGAGGTCAAAGACCACCCGAGACAGATCCGGCAGCGCCCGCGCATCGGTCATGGACAGATAGCCGCCTTCACTCAGCCGCTCCACCAGCGGGATGCGCACAACGGCGTCTCCCGCAAAGGTCAACGCATCAAACACCGGGAACCCGGCTTCCAACGCAAGCGTACCGCCGCGCATCGTCAACGCAGGGAATGCCGGAGCGCTGTCAACCAGCGAGAGTGTTCCGCTTACCACTTCCATGCGCGGCATGCCGCTAAAGGTCGAACCCTTCAACACCAACCCGCCGGAACGAAGCGTTGTCTTTCGAGATGTATCCGTAAGGAACGGATCCTGCCGCGTAAGCGTCAAGGCCGCCGCAGACTCGGACTCGAAGATGACCGAGCCGGAGACCGAACTAAAGCAGGCCGCGGCATCCGCGCCCAGCGTAACATCCTGCCACGCGCCAAAAGCGCCGCCGGCAAAGTCGAGCGCAATCTGCCGCCCCTCATACGAGCGAACGCCGTGAGACCCGATAAGCAGCCGCCCGCCATTCAGGGCAATCGCAGACGAACCGGCCGTGTTGGTTCGGTGCGTGGAGAGCCCGGCCACCCACACAACCGCGTTGTCATGAAGGCTCAGCTTGCTTGAAACTGCGTCATGCCCGAGGAAGAGCTCCGCCTGCTCGGCAATCAGCGAGGCATTGCCCCGCAAAGTTACCGATGCCGTACCGGCCCAATGGCCGACTAGGAGGCTGACCGATGTGGTCGTATTATTCGTGGAGCCGGAGACCGTCAGCGAAGCATCGTCCTCCAATTCCAGCGAAGCCGTCCGGTTTGCTCCGCCATCAACCATCGAAAGGCCGCTCGCCGCGCCTTTGGCCTGATCGCGGAAAATCATCTCCGCCTCGCCCAGCGAGAACTGCGTAGCTGTGGCGCGAACCTCTCCGGAGAAGACATACGTTGTCTTGGTGGCACTGGCCGGGAACCCGGAGAAGGCAGCCGTGCCGCCGGAGAACTCCACCACGCCGCCGGCTGGCGTTACCACGCCGGCATAACCCGCCGCAAATTCCTGAATATAAGCCGCCGTTGTGGACACATTTCCAGAGAAGGCATACGTATAGCGCAGCCGGGCAGGCAGCGCAGAGCAGTTCTCCGGAAGCGTCTCCGCCGCCGTTGTCAGATCCAGCGTGGCGGAATTGAGGAAGACATAATTCTCCGGCACCAGCTGCTCACGCGTTGGGAAGGCCACCGCATAGCCGTTGCCATAAACGCGCAGCGTGCCTACTTTGGCTTCCGCCTCCGCAGACACCACGGCATCTCCCGTCAGAATCAGCTCGGCGACATCCGCCGCGCCGGGAGCCGTCGTATCCGCTCCGTTCACGTCCTTCCACTGAAGCGTGGCCCAATCCGCCTCACCGGTGACTTCCGCTCGGAAGACCTTGGCATCGGAAAGCACCGGCGTGCCCTCCTGAATAATCTGCAAGGCAGCCAGCCCAAAGCGGCCATTGGCATTATTGATCCCGCCGGTCGAGGTCAGCTTGGTGAACCACTCAATCGAAAGGTCGCCGGAAAGCCCGGGAATGACCATATAATTGACGCCCTCAACCAGCGGATCGGTGGCGTTATCCCCGGTCGTCCCCCAGAGATTCCCCTCCGGATTCGCGCCCTCGGCCACACCGTCCACGACCAACAGTTCGCTATCTGCGCTGTAGGTATACCACTTGCCGTTCACTTTGGGCGGTGTGAAGGACACGTTGGCGGCATTGACCGATGCATACAGCACCACCTTATAGGTGCCCCACGTAGATGGGATCTTTACCTGAAGGTTCGCATTCGGCCCGGACTTGCCATCGGAGCTGACCGGACGATCCGAGAGGAAGCCCTCCAGCAGTGAGCGGGAACTGTTTCCTCCATCCCAGGAGCCGCCGCCCGTCTGGAACGTCAGCGCATTGGCAAGCACCGCCTGCGCGGCATCTGCATCCCCGCGCGAGGTGTACGGCACCGAAATGAGATTCATGGTCTGCGTGTAAGGCTTTTCTCCCGTGAGATCCTCCGCAGGCTGCACCCAATGCTTGACAGATGTGGCGAACGGCCCGGCTGTGCCGGAATCTCCAAGCTTACCACCCCCGCCCGTAGAAGCCGTTTTTGAACCCCGGTGCGAGAAGTCCCAGAAGTTGACGCTGATCATGCCGGCATCCGCAGGGAAACAGGAATCCGGCAGCGTCAGCTTGGCCGACACCTTGGATCCCTCTGCCGAGAGCGCGGCTGAAGCGCCATACTTGAGCGGAGCCATCCAGAAGCGGACATCATTGGCTTCATACGTCCCCTCGAACAGCGTCATCGTGGTGCCGTTGGCAGGAATCGCACGGTAATCATCGTCCGTCAGCCAGGAACCGTCATAGTTCAGCGTCAGAACGCCCCCGCCATAGACACGAAGCTCCTGAAGAAGAAGATCCGCATGCGCCACTGTCAACGTGGCGTCGTCTGTCATCGTGAGTAAGACAAGGGCATCTTCCGGCGGTTCGGCCTCCGGCGCCACAGTGCCATCGGCCAGATACCAAGCGCCCGCCTCCGCCCAGTTCGCATCGTCTGTAACCGTGCGAGTATAGACCACTCCGCCCGGCACACGCACCAGCTGAATGCCGGCGGTAAACCCGCGCCCGTCAGAGGTGGACCAGTCCAGCCCGGGCCCCGCCGTTGGGGACGCGCTGTCCGAAGCCTCGATCGTCAGTGTGCCGTCACGCCCAACCGTTACCGGCATCTTAATGGTGTTCTGCCCCTCAACATATCCATCTGTATTGGTTTTGCCCCACCCGGCCGGTACATATTCCGAGCTCGTCAGCGTGCCGTCCACATAGGTATAGTAGCGCGAGCCCTGCGCATCGATGACGCGCACCGGCGAAGCCTTATAGTCGCTTGAATGCGAGAAGTAGAGCAGCACTTCATAGGTGCCGGCCGGAATACCCGTGAACGCATACCGCACCGGACCGGGCGCCACACCTTTCAGCATGAGATCCGCATAACCCGAGCGGTAGGTATAGGATGCACCGCCAGAGGTCGTTACCTTCAGCGCGGAGCCGGAAAGCGTGGTGCCGTTGTTCAGCTTGAGGTTTGAGAGCGTAACACCCGAGGCGTTCGGCTGGATCTCATTCCAGCTTGTGCCAATCACCTCATAGCCTTCCAGACCATACAGGATTGACTTCCCGTCAATGCCGTCCCACTTGATATCAACGGATGTGCTCCACAACCCCTTGGTTTCGGAGACCAGCGCGATCCCGCTTTCATCGGCCTGCGCCTGAAGCATGAGCCCCTCGGGCACATTCCGGAGCGTGGCCGTGCCGGAGAAGGAGCCCTCCGCCAGTTTAAGCTTCGTCACGCCGCCGAGCACAGCCGCCGTCACCTGTGCCTGCACCTCACTCAGGTCAATCGTGAAATCATTATCCACGCAGAGCGAGCCAAGCCCCGATGGAACCGAAAGCACCGTAAGCGGGCTCTGCGGCCGATAGGAGAAGACCGCACCCGAAAGGATTGCCTGCCGGGAAACAAAGCCCTTCTCCGCCACCGCCTTCAGGAACGTGTCATACGCCGATTCATCCCCAAGCGTCAGCATGGCTGACGTTTCGGCGGCGGTGTTGCCCTCCCCGGGCCACGTCCCGGCCGCGCCGGAAGCATCCGTCCAGTCCGTTGCCGCAGGGTCTACCAACACCTCGGGCGTTTCGGCGCTGTGCCAGCGCCACGCACTCATCTTTTCGGCCACCACCTGCGTCAACTGCGAACCGCGCAACGCCGTGGCATAGACGGCCAGATCATCCACTT
>CALBHX010000013.1 GCA_937892925.1 uncultured Lentisphaeraceae bacterium | reverse complement strand
GAGCGTGAGCGGGTTCTTACCCTGAGCTTCGAGTTCCGGATTGTAACGGAAGAGCGGGAAGTGCCCGGTCTCAACGGCCATCTTCTGGTGATCCAAACCAGTTGACAGGTTGATTCCGTGTGCGATGCAGTGCGCATATGCGATGATCAACGCTGGGCCGTTATAGTCCTCGGCCTCCTTGAACGCCTTAACGGCAGCCTCGGGGTTCATGCCCATCGAGATCTGTGCCACATAGATGTTCTTGTAGGTCATGGAAATGGCGGCAAGATCCTTTTTCATCTGCGGCTTACCGGCAGCGGCGAACTTCGCTACGGCACCGATTGGCGTAGCCTTAGAGGCCTGCCCGCCCGTATTGGAGTAGACTTCCGTGTCGAGCACCAGAATCTTGACGTTACGGCCAGTGGCCAACACGTGGTCGAGACCGCCATACCCGATATCGTAGGCCCAGCCGTCACCACCGATAATCCACACCGAGCGGCGAACAAGGAAGTCGGCCACGGTTGCAAGCTTCTTGCATGTGGGGCAGTCGCAGGAGGCGGCAGTTTCCTTGATCTTGGCTACGCGTTCACGCTGAGCCTTGATGTCTTCATCGGTCTTCTGCGTGTCGGCAGCTTCCACGGCGGCGGTCAGGAGCGTCTTAAACTCGGCAGGCGCCTTGTCCGACGCAATAATCTTGGCAGCCAATTCCTTAGCGAAAGCTTTCTGCTTGTCGCGGGTGATGACCATGCCCAAGCCGAATTCGGCATTGTCCTCGAAGAGAGAGTTTGACCAGGCCGGGCCTTTACCTTCAGCTGTCTGGCAGTAAGGTGTGGTGGGCAGGTTGCCTCCATAGATTGAGGAGCAGCCGGTAGCGTTGGCTACGCACAGATGGTCGCCGCAGACTTGCGTGAGCATCTTGATGTAGGGCGTTTCACCACAGCCTGCGCAAGCACCGGAGAACTCAAAGAGCGGGCGCTTGAGCTGGGAGGTCTTAGCGGAAAGGGGCACCCCTGTGAGATCCGTTTCGGGCAGGCCAAGGAAGAACTTCCAATTGGCCTCGCCAGGCTTGCGGAGGGTGTCTTGGTCGTAGTGCACCATCGTGAGCGCCGCGCCGACATTTGGCAGCTGCGGGCAAACCTTGGTACAGAGACCGCACCCGGTGCAGTCTTCAACAGCAACTTGAAGCGTAAACTTCTTACCCTTAAATGGCGGCTTCGCATCCGCAGTCTTAAAGGTTTCTGGAGCGCCGGCAAGAGCCGCCTCGTCCACAATTTTGGCTCGGATCGCCGCATGCGGGCAAACCGTGGAACACTTCAAGCATTGAATGCAGGTTTGGTTGTTCCAGTTGGGAATATTTACTGCGATGTTACGCTTTTCGTACTGGGTGGTTGCGGTGGGCCACGTGCCGTCATCAGGGATGGCAGAAACCGGAAGCTCATCGCCTTCCTGGCGCATCATCTTGGCTGTTACGTTCTTGACAAATGCGGGTGCATCATCGGAGACGGTGGCGGGTTTCGTCCGCTTGCCGGATGGCGCTGCGGGTACGTCTACCCGCTCGATGGCGCTTTGAGCGGCATCAATGGCATCCCAGTTCAGCTTCACCACATCGTCACCCTTCTTGCCATAGGCTTTCTTTGCGGCAGCCTTGAGCAAGTCGATGGCTTTTTCTTCCGGGATGATGCCGGAAATGACGAAGAACGCCGTCTGCATGATTGTGTTGGTGCGGCCGCCAAGTCCGAGAGCTTGAGCTACTTTGACCGCGTTGACCACGTAGAACTTCAGCTTCTTCTCGATAATGACCTTAGCCACTTCATCCGGGATATGATTCCAAACCGTTTTGGCATCATATTCAGACTGCAGCAGGAAGGTGGCGCCTGGCTTAGCTGCGGAGAGCATGTCATACTTCTCAAGGAAGGAGAAGTTGTGGCAGGCTACGAAGTCGGCCTTCGTGCACAGATAGGGGCTGTGAATCGGGTTCGGCCCGAAGCGCAGATGCGAAACGGTCAGCCCGCCAGCTTTCTTCGAGTCATAGACGAAGTATCCCTGTGCGAAGTTGTCGGTGTTGGCGCCGATCACCTTGATGCTGTTTTTGTTGGCGCCAACAGTGCCGTCCGAGCCAAGCCCGTAGAACATGCATTCGGTACACCCGGAATCCTTCAACAAGAAGGAGGGCACAGCGATCGATGAACCTGTAACGTCATCGTGGATACCCACGGTAAAATGGTTCTTCGGTTCCGCTGCGGCCATATTGTCGAAGACACCCTTGACCATGGCGGGCGTGAACTCCTTGGAACCCAAGCCGTAACGGCCGCCGTAAGTCTTCGGATACGCGATCTGGAGCCAGCCGTTCTGCATGGCGTCGCCAATGGCAGTGCGGACATCCGTGTAGAGCGGTTCACCTACGGATCCGGGCTCTTTCGTGCGATCGAGTACGGTGATCTTCTTGACCGTTGCCGGCAGTGCGGCGGCGAAGGCCTTGACATCGAATGGACGGAAGAGGCGGACTTTTACTACGCCGACTTTTTGCCCCTCGGCAACAAGTTCTTCAACCACTTCCTGCACCGTCTCGCATCCGGAGCCCATGATGACGACAATGTGCTCGGCATCGGGGGCGCCAGCATAGTCAAACAGGTGATACTGCCGCCCTGTCAGCTTGGCGAGCTTGTCCATATTCTTTTGGACGATTGCCGGCACCGCTTCGTAGTATTTGTTGACCGTTTCGCGGCCTTGGAAGTAGACGTCCGGGTTTTGTGCGGTGCCGCGCATGGTCGGCTTTTCGGGGTTGAGGCCGCGGGCGCGGAAAGCATTGACGAGATCTTCGTCAATCATTTCCCGAATGACATCCTGCGGGATTTCTTCAATCTTCTGCACTTCATGCGAAGTGCGGAATCCATCGAAAAAGTGAACGAAAGGCACCTTCGCCTCGAGCGTAGAGGCGTGGGCGATGAGTGCCATGTCTCCGCACTCCTGAACACTGGCCGCGCCCAAAAATGCAAAACCCGTCTGGCGGCATGCCATGATATCGCCGTGGTCGCCGAAAATGGAGAGCCCCTGCATGGCCAACGCACGCGCCGAAACATGGAAGACTGCGGGCGTCAATTCGCCGGCGATCTTGTACATGTTCGGGATCATCAGCAGAAGCCCCTGCGACGCCGTGAAGGTGGTTGTCAGCGAGCCAGTTGTCAGGGCGCCGTGAACGGCGCCGGCTGCACCGCCTTCGGACTGCAATTCCACAATCTGCGGAATCGTGCCCCAAAGATTGGTTTGTTTGTGAGCTGCCCACTCATCGGCGAATTCAGCCATCGGCGAAGAGGGGGTGATGGGGTAAATGGCGGCAACTTCGGAACAGGCAAACGCAACACGCGCTGTTGCCTCGTTACCATCGCACATGATGTACTTGGCCATGATTTCTCTCCTTTGGATAAAACAAACCTGCGGCGCCTGTTTTCGGATCAGGCGCCGCAGGGAAAAGCGGATTTAGGCATTTGCTGCTTTGCAGAACTCGCGAACCGAATCCAACTGGCCGGCCGATCCGAGCTTGACGTTCTTCGCCGCGATGAACTTGGCATATTCTTCCATGAAGATTTTGCCAATCGGGCGCAGATCGAACCCTTCAGGGTGGTCGCGGAAATATTCGCGGTGAACACGGCACCATACCAGGCGGCCATCGGTGTCAATATTGATCTTCGTTACCCCGAGCTCTGCGGCGCGGCGGAACTGATTGTCATCCACGCCCTTGGCGCCTTCGATCTTGCCGCCGGCAGCATTGATGCGCGCCACCTCGTCTTGCGGAACAGAGGAAGACCCGTGCATGACCAGCGGGAAACCGGGCACCTTCTTTTGGATTTCAGCCAACACATCGAAGCGGAGCCCCTGCGTGCCGGTGAATTTGAAGGCGCCGTGAGACGTGCCGATGGCACATGCGAGCGAATCGCAGTTCGTCGCTTCCACAAACCGCTTCACGTCATCGGGGTTGGTGAGGCAGGCGTCCTTCTCGTCTACGGCCACGTGCTCTTCTACGCCGCCGAGTTTGCCGAGCTCAGCCTCTACAACCAATCCCTTGGCATGAGCCAAGTCTACGATTTTCTTGGTGATAGCCACGTTTTCGTCGAACGGCTTGGACGAAGCGTCAATCATGACCGAGCTGTAGAACCCGGAGTTGATGCAGTCGATACAAGAGGCTTCATCGCCGTGATCCAGGTGAACGGCAAAGACGGCTTCAGGGAAAATCTTGTCGGCGGCACGGATGACGTATTCAAGCATCAGCTTGTCGGTATAAGCGCGCGCACCTTTGGAGATTTGGATGATGAAGGGGGCCTTGCTGGCGATACACCCGCGGAACAGCCCCATGCACTGCTCCATGTTGTTGATGTTGTAGGCGCCGATTGCATACTTGCCGTAAGCATGCTTGAAGAGATCCTTCGTCGTGACGATCATCGTAAAGACTCCTGTTAAGGTTGAAAAGATGGGAAGAGTATAACACGTTCCATTGAATAAGGGCAACTGTCCCGGGAAAAACCTGCGCGGAGCCCGGGTTCGGGCTCCGCGCAGAATGACCATCGGTTATTATTCCGGCTTGGGCAGTGTAAAGAACTTACAGGCGTCCGGATAGAACTGGCGCCGAGGCTTTCCGCCCTGCGGCCGTCCGTCCACCCAGAGCTCTACCTGGCGCGGGGTGACCCGGAAGGTGAGCGCGACTTCACGGCCTTCGGGGAGGGTGTAATCAAAGGTATACTGGGCGCCTTCACGGCGGAACCCGACCTTCCCGTCAACGGGGGAGACGGCCCAGATATCCGTTTCATCGCCGGAAGCCAGTTTCATCGGCTGATTACCTTTGCGGGTGACGGTGAAGGTCTTTTCCCACTGGGGCAGCGCCATGCAGACGGGGGAGCCGTTGGCTTCGAGCACGCTCAAAAAGTTAGCGTAAGAGCGTGCGGAGGGTTCGCGGTTCCAGGTTTTTTGTGCGATGGTGGCACAATTGCGGCGGATACGCGGCAGGAGGTCGCGCCCGGTGAGGCCGGGGTCGGTCAGGAAGGAATTGTCATTCCACATGGCCCATGCGCCGCCAAGGAGTTTGGGGTCGTTGGGGTCTACGCTCTGATTGCCGAAGAAGGCGGGATTCCATTTTTCGTAGAGGAACTTGGTATCGAGATCATCCCCGTAGCCGCCGATGTTGTTCCGGCCGTTGGGCACAACATAGGTGTACACATCGAGAATGTTGATGATGTCATAGCCAGCTTTGAGGGCTTCGCGGGGATTTTGCCACCCCAAGCTCCAGATGTTCATCTGCACCCCTTCGCTGGTAACCGGCGTTTTACCGCGTTTGTGCGAGAGGGATCCCCAGAGGCGGGGGGTTTTACCCTTGGCGCGAATGTGCTTGAGCATCTCATCGGCAAACTTGCGGTAGCTTTCCGAATCACCGTAATATTCATCGGTGCCGATATGCACGACATCGCTCGGGAAGACCTGTTCATCAATGTATTCGTCAAAAATAGAGGCTACGAAGGGGAAGGTTTTGGGGTTGGTCAGGTCGAGCATCGCCGCACGCTCCAGGTCGTGCTTGTTGCCGACGGATCCCTTATACATCAGATCCGGGCGAATACGCACGAGTGCGAGTGCGTGCCCGGGCACGTCCAGCTCCGGCACAATCTTTACGCCTTTGGCGGCGGCTTCGGCCACCAGCTCCTTGAATTGGGCTTTGGTGTAGGAGATGTCGGTGGAGGTCAGCCCCTTGTGGTTGGATTCCAGACGGAATCCGCCCGCAGAGGGCTCCAGCTTCAGGACGTCTTCAGCGGTTTTAACGCCCGGGTAATTGTGCAGCCAGATATAGTTATCGGAGAGATGCAGCTGCAAATCGTTGAGCTTGTAGTACGAGCAGATGTCAACAATCTGGCGCAATGTGGTGAGGGTGAACGGTTTGCGGCCGCAGTCGAACATAAACCCGCGTACCGGGTAATCCGGCCAATCCGTCGCCGTGCCGCCGGGGAAGGTGCCTTGCTGCCCGGCAAATACCTGCAGGACGGTCCGCGTACCCCAGAATGCGCCGATTTCTGTGGGCGCGGTGATGGTGATACCATCGGCGCCGGCTGTGAGGGTATACCCTTCAGCATGCTTCATGGAGCCCGGCTTCACCTGAAGCACAATGTCGCCTTTCCGAGCTTTTTCGGCGCGGAATGTGAGCGTCTTGAGATGACTGCGGTTTTCGCGGACGCAGGGGCGTTTCAACTCTTCGGCGAATGTTTGCGCATAGCGCGCCAGCGCTTCAGAGGCTGTTTCGGGGATCACGA
Organism: uncultured Lentisphaeraceae bacterium; assembly: GCA_937892925.1. Lineage (GTDB taxonomy): Bacteria > Verrucomicrobiota > Kiritimatiellia > RFP12 > DVOR01 > Spyradenecus. The sequence continues at coordinate 22,042 of CALBHX010000013.1, read as the reverse complement.
CGCGTGTTTGCTCAGAGAGTGTATAGGTTCCCGCGCCGTCTACCCATTCGCGAAGCTCGGGAATTACTTCGGGCTTTGCACACCAGGCGACAGATGCCGCCACGGACAGAAAGGTTACAAGTTGCTTTTTCATACCTTTATCATAGCATGATAATTCGTTGCCGGGCAAGATAAAAAACGGGTTTGGCGGGGCGGTGTTGCAGGGTATGCGCATGCGCGCTGTATGTGCACGATACGGGGATTGTATGGGGCGGCGCCTGATGAATAGGCACTTCAGTTGACGGTGCTGCGGCCTTTGGCGTTCTCTGGCGGAGTCGAGGGGGAGCGCCTGTTGAGGCTGAGTGAAGACGCGTGGCGTTCGCCCCGGCTTTGCGCTCAATCCGCCCCGGGTTGGGGGCGGACTCGGGGCGGGTTTGAGTTGAAGCTAGTGCGGAATGTTTTTGGCGTGGGCGCGGTTGGCGTATCGAAAGAACGCCTACACGTTCCGGAAGACCGCGCGGATTAGGATGATTTTTCCCCGAGGTGCACACGGACGGCATTTTTGTTACAATACACTCACTTTTCGCTTTTTGTGGACCCGTGGTGGAATTGGCAGACACGCAGGATTTAGGTTCCTGTGTCGCAAGACGTGAGGGTTCGACCCCCTCCGGGTCCACCAAATGCAGAGGAGGTGATGGGTGGTGGAGAAGCGTACGGCACGCAGGGTGAATATATGTGGGACATGGCGTTACAGCGGGTGTGCGGGGTGCTGTTCTTGGAGGTGCGTCGTCTTTTGATGTTTGAATAGGGTGGTGTTTGCGTTAGGTGCCGGAGGCGCTCGGGGTGGGGAATGTGCTAGACTATATCTGAAAACTATGCCCTGAAAGGAGTGATGGATTTCATGAAACAGGTTCCGAGCGATTTTCCTTCTCCGATGGCGCGGCTTCGGTGGGTGTTGAAGGCGCTGCGTGCGCCGGATGGCTGCCCGTGGGATCGGGAACAGACGTTGCAGAGCATTCAGCCGTGTTTGCAGGAGGAGTGTTATGAACTGCTTTCGGCAATGGGGGGCTCGGATCTGGCGAATCATCGCGAGGAACTGGGGGATGTGCTGCTGCAGGTGTTGTTTCAGTGCGATATCCGGGAGGATGAGGGGGCATTTGGCTTTGATGATGTGGTGAACAGCTTGGCGGATAAGCTGATTCATCGGCATCCGCATGTGTTTGGGGATGTGAAGGCGGCAGATACGGAGACGGTGCTTCGAAATTGGGAGCAAATCAAACAGCGGGAGCATAAGGAGCCGAAAGCCTCGGCGCTGGATGGCGTGCCGGAGGCGCTGCCGGCTTTGTTGAAGGCTCAGCGGACGCAGCATAAGGCGGCAAAGGTGGGGTTTGACTGGAAGGATGCCGATGGCCCGAATGAGAAGCTGGACGAGGAAATGGCCGAGCTGCGCGCGGCAATAGCTTCAGGGGATCGGGCGGCGATAGAGGAGGAGCTTGGGGATGTGCTGTTTTCGCTAGTGAATGTGGCGCGGCATGTGCAGGTGGATGCGGAGCGTGCGCTCCGGGCGGCGACACAGAAGTTTTCGGAGCGTTTCCGGGCGGTTGAGGCGCGGGTGAAGGCTTCCGGGAGAGACATGAAGGAGCTATCGCTGGTGGAGCTGGACGCGGTGTGGGATGCCGTGAAGGCGGAGGCGCGGAAGTAATGGGCTCTGAAACCGAAACCGAAGGCGGTGCGCTGCGGACGTTTGTGGGGTTGGATAGCGATGGATGCGTGGTGGACACGATGGCGGCGAAACAGCATCGGTTTCTTCAGCCGATGCTGGCGGAGATGCTGGGTCTCGGTGCCCTTCGGGAGGTGTATTTCCAATGCGCGGACTTTGTAAATCTGTATTCTGAAACGCGGGGAATTACGCGGTTTCGGGCGGTGCTGCTGAGTTTACAGTTGTTTAACCGCCATCCGCAGGTGCGCGCGGCAGGGTTCCCGGGGGTGCCGCTGGGGGATCTGGAGGCGTTTGTGGCGAGCGGTGTGCCGCAGAGCAGTGAGGCATTGGAGGCTTGGCTTCGGGAACACCCCTCGGCGTTTTTGGAGCGGCTGCTGCAGTGGAGCCTGGCGGTGAATGCGGCAATCTTGAAGTCTGGAACCGTCTTTCCTGTATATCAGGGGGCACGAGAGGCGCTGCAGAAGATGCGGGGGCGCAGTGAAACGGGAATTGTATCGCAGTCGCCAGAGCGTGTTCTTCGGCAGGATTGGGGCAGTCATGGGCTGTTGGCGTTTGTGGATCATGTGGCAGGGCAGGAGATGGGCGATAAAGTGGCGCAATTGACCTGTTTGACGGCGGGGCGGTATCCGCGGGAACGCGTGCTGATGATTGGGGACGCGCCGGGCGATCTGCGGGCTGCGCGTGCGTTTGGATGCCGTTTTTATCCCATTCTTCCCGGGCACGAGGAAGCCTCGTGGGCGCGGTTTAATGGGGAGATTTATGATTTGTTCGCAGGCGGGGAGTATACGCCGGAGCTGGAGCGTGCGTGTATTGACGTGTTTGTTTCGGCGCTGCCTTCTGTGGCACCCTGGGAGGAGCCGGCGAAATGAAGCAGGTGTTTAACTTTTGTGCCGGGCCGGCGATGCTGCCGACGCAGGTGCGTGAGGCGCTTCGTGCAGATTTGGAGGCATGGCAGGGATTGGGGCGTTCGGTAGTGGAAGTGTCTCACCGGACGCCCGCCTATGCGGCCTTGCAGGCGCGGGCTGAGGATAATTTGCGGCGGCTGCTTGGCCTGGATGCATCGTATGTTATTCTGCTGCTTCAGGGAGGGGCTTCCGGGCAGTTCGCGATGCTGCCGTATAACTTTCTTCGGGAGGGGGCGGCGGCAGATTATGTGGTGCAGGGCTATTGGGGGGAGCGTGCTGCGCAGCAGGCGGCGCGCGTGGGGCGTGTGCGCAGATTGACGGATCCGGGAGCGTGGAACTCGCAGGCACTTTATGCACATGTAACCACGAATGAAACGATTTCCGGGATTGCACTGCCGGAGACGTTTGAGCAGCCCAAGATTCCGCTGTGTGCAGATATGAGCAGCGATATTCTTGCGGCGCCTCGAGACTATTCCCGTTACGATTTGTTTTATGCCGGGGCGCAAAAAAATCTGGGGGTGGCGGGGCTGGCGGTGGTGGCGGCGCGTAAAGAGTTTCTTTCGCATGCCCGGCGCAACCTGCCAGCGGCATTCTGTTACCTAGAGCATATCCGCGCGGGGGGGCTGTATCATACGCCGAATGCATTTGCGGTGGATGCGCTGGTGCATTTGACCGATTGGCTGCTGGAACAGACACTGGAAGTTGTTTGGGCGCGCAACGCCCGCAAGGCGGCGAAGCTGTATGTGGCGTTGGATGCGTCTGCATTCTGGCGCCCGCTTGCGCCTAGGGAGCGCCGGTCGCGGACGAACGTAACATTCCGGCTGCCAACGGCGGCATTGGAGGCAGAGTTCCTAGCGCAGGCGGAACAGGCCGGGTTGGTGGCGCTGAAGGGGCACCGCGCAATGGGGGGTGTGCGTGCGTCCTTATATAATGCTTTTCCTGAAGCTGGAGTGGATGCGTTGGTTGCATTCATGGAGGCTTTTGAACGGGCTCATGGGTGAGTATGAGCCGAATGCTGAAAGGAGCCGTTGATGGCTATTGAGACAGAAGTTTACGCCGATGGCGTGTATCAGATTCACATGATTGAGCAGACGATTCGCCTGGATTTGATGCGATTGCAGCCGAGCCCGGAGAATACAACGCCTGTGCCGAAACCTTTTGAACGAGTGGTGCTTACGCCGCAGGGTTTCTTGCGGACGTATGAGGCTATGACGCAGATTGTGAAGAAGCTGGAAGAATTGGGGCTGATTCGCCGGAATCCTGACGCAAAGAAGTAATCCGTTCTGGGCTGAATGGCTGATGTGTTCGGCTTGCTTGAAAATGGGGCAGAGACGGCTTTGGATTTTCCGGCTGTGGGTGCTTCAGGATTGAGCCCGATGAGAAGAAAACTGGAATAATCTGTTTTCTTGCTTGACGGATGGATGTTGAACATGATATTCTACCATGACTTTTTGACAGCCCCGTTAGAGAGATTTTGGAGGTTTCACATGGGAACTGGTCGTACCCTTAATAAGAAGCCGGCGACGCGTCCGGTCAAGTCCGTTGGTGCTCGTCGCCGCCGGGATGCGGTTCAGCGTAAGCGCTTGGTGGCTCTTGGCATGGATGAAGCGGTGGTGGCGAAGCTCAACGCGGTGCAGATTCGCGATTATCTTCGTACGCCGGCCAAGACGAAGGCGGCGTTCGCCAAGTAAGCTGCAGAGCCCGAGGCGATGTTTGCCTGCCGTTCTTTGGCGGGTGGCACGTAAGGGATCTGTGTTGCAGACAGGGAGCACATCCGTTTTTTGCGGATGTGCTTTGTTTTTGCGGAGGACGGAATGAAACCTTTCTTGGAACGGTTGGCACAGCGGCGGAAGTTTGGTATTCGCCCCGGGCTGGAAACGATGCGGGCGTTGTGTGCGGCACTGGGGAATCCGCAGGAATCGTTTGCAGTGATTCATATTGCCGGGACAAATGGGAAGGGGAGTGTGGCGGCGATTTGTGAGGCGGCATTGAGGTCGATGGGGCTTCCGGTGGCGCGGTATACTTCGCCGCATCTTGTTCGGGTGAACGAGCGCTTTGTGATAAATGGGCAGATGGTTTCGGATGACGCGTTGGCGCGTGCGTTGGATGGGGTTGAAGCGGCAAGTATTCGGGCGGGGCTGGAGCCGACGTTTTTTGAGGTGCTGACGGCGTGTGCGTGGGTGCTTTTCCGTGAAGCCGGGGTTCGGCTGGTGGTTGCAGAGGTGGGCATGGGCGGCCGGTGGGATGCAACGAATGTAATCGCTGCGCCGTTGGTTTCGGTGATTACGCATGTGGCGTTGGATCATTGTGCAGTTTTAGGGGATACGCTTGAGGCGATTGCCAGAGAAAAAGCGGGGATTATCAAGCCCGGGCGCCCGGTGGTGATTGGGGCGATGGATGCGCGTGCGAAACGCGTTCTTGAAGAGACGGCGAAAGCGTACGGGGTTCCGCTGCATGATGCGGCAAAAGAGATTCGCGTGGCGGTGTCTCGGCGAACCATTCATGGGCAGACGTTGCAATGCTCTTCGCCTGCGTGTGATTATCCTGCGGCATTGACGCGGCTGGCGGGGGCGTATCAGGTGGAAAATGCGGCCACGGCATTGTGTGCGCTGGAACGGTTGGCAGAGCAGGGGGTGCCGGTGCCGCCAAAGGCCTTTGCGGAGGCCTTGCGAACGGTTTCGTGGCCGGGGCGGTGCCAATTGATAGCTGAGGAACCGGCGACGTTTCTGGATGGCGGGCATAATCCGGATGCGCTTCGGGCCTTGTCCCTGGCGCTGAAGTCCATGCATATCCGCCGCAGAGTTGCGCTCGTGTGCGGATTTTGTGGGGATAAGGCGGTGGGGGAGGCGTTGCGGGAGATTGCGCCGTTGATTTCATGTGCTTGGACGGTGCCGCTGCAGAATGAACGGGGTCTGACGCCGGAGGCTTTGGCAGAGGAGGCATCGCGGGCAGGGATTGCGACGGTAATCCCGATGCCGAGTGTGGAAGCTGGGTTGGAATCGGCCACCATTTGGGCGCAGGAGAATCAAGGGACGGTATTGATTTGCGGCTCTCTCTTTCTGGTTGGCGAGGTTTTGGCTTTGCACGGGGAAATGGGGAGCTCGGGTGAGATCGATCCAAGCGAGGGGCTCCGTGCGCATTGATCCGCCAGTAGATACGGACGTCCGCTGGATTTATGAGGACGAACGCATGTTGGTGGTGGATAAGCCGGCAGATTTGCCGGTGCATAGCAGCGGCAGTTATCGGACGCATACGCTGGAGTTTCTATTAAAACGGTATCGCCCTGGAAATACGATTCACCTGATTTCGCGGTTGGATCGTGAGACAAGTGGGCTGGTATTGGTTGCGAAAGATCCTGAAATGGCTGCTATTTTGGGAAAAGTGCCGAAAGTAAAGCGTTATCAGGTGGTTGTCGAGGGGGTGTTTCCGGGGGGGAAGTGGTGTGCAGCAGGGGAGATTCATCGGTGTAATGAGCCGCCGGTGTATTCCATGCGTCGGTTGGAGGGGGCAGCCTTATATACGGCGCTCCCACCCTTGTCTCTGAACCGCGGAGCGGCTACGTGGTTTGAGCGGATGGGGGAGGGGCCATGGCCGGGAACAACGCTGCTTCAGGCAGAATTGGTAACAGGCCGAACGCATCAGATTCGGGCATCACTGCGCTCGCTTGGGTTCCCTGTGGTGGGAGACAAGGTGTATGGACTGGATCCTACGTGGTTCTTGAAACTTCGGGAAGATCGGTTGACGGTGGAGGATTGGCGCCGTATGCGGGTGCCGAATCAGGCGTTGCGTGCGGTGGAGCTTTATGTGGCGGGGAGAACGTTTAGGAGTGTTCGTTCGGCATGGGTGCCTGCCTGGCAGGCGTAAAGAGTATAAGACCAAACGGTGCGTATGGTCTTATTTCCCGACACAGAAGGTGGAGAACACGTGATCGAGCAGATCATCAGAATATGTTTTCCCGAGCAGGCGGCCAATGGCTTCGGCTGCCATACGTAATTGCTGCGCGGCGGGAACGAGACCCCAGGCGCCGCGGGCAAAAAGCTCCGCGGCCTGCCTGACGGATGTTTCGGCTTCTGAGAGTTCTGCATACTGGCGCGCATTGGCAAGCATGGCGTGCGGTGTTTCGTTGGCAGAGAGATGAAGCGCTTGCCGGAGCAGGGAACACACGGTTTCCCTGGCGGTATCTGGGTTGGTTTTTACTGAAATGGAGGGGAGTGAAGCGCAGCAGGGGCATCCGAGATCGCTTTTGGTTTGAATAGCAAGGACATTCGGCGGAGGAGGCTCGGGATCATCGGCGGCAATGAGATAGAGCACGGCATCTGCCTGTTCAAGCATGGCGCGGGCACGAGCGACCCCTTCCTGTTCAACGATGCCCGGTGCGTCGCGCAGGCCGGCAGTATCCATGAGCCGCAGAGGAATGCCGGAGAGCAGAAATGTTTCCTCAATTGTGTCCCGCGTGGTGCCGGGCTCATGGCTGACAATAGCTCGGTTACATCCGAGAAGCAGATTGAGGAGAGAGGATTTTCCGGCATTGGGTTTCCCCGCAATGACCACAAGAGCCCCCTCTCGAAGCAGACGCCCTTCGTGCCAGGATTGCAACAGGTGTTGGAGTGCACCCGAAAGCTTTTGAATCCGGGCAGAGAGATCGTTTAGGAGGGGCTCCGGCAGCTCGCCCTCATCAAAGTCCAAAACATGCTCCACGTGCGAAGAGCAGGCCAGAACTTCCTCATAAAGAGGGGTGAGCTGGCGTCCGAGTGCGCCTTGCAGGTTGGCTCTGGCGGCACGCTCCGCACGGGGCGATTGCGCGGCGATGAGGTCGGCCACCGCTTCTGCCTGAGTGAGATCCAGCTGCCCGTTGACAAAGGCTCGGCGCGTAAATTCTCCTGGTCCGGCGGGGCGTGCGCCTAATTGCCACAAGCGTTCAAGCACGGCAGTAACGATTACGCGGCTGCCATGGACGCAGAGTTCGATCACGTCTTCTCCGGTATAGCTGTGCGGTGCCCGGAAAAAGAGTAAAAGCGCATCATCCAGTGTTTCATTTTGTGCGTTCAGGAGATTGGCGTAGACGAACGTCCCTGCTCGGCGTTTACTGGGAGGTGTTTTTAACGCAGTGAGCTGATCGGCGATAGCATAGACACCTGAGCCGCTCATACGGATGAGCGCTACGCCGCCAAGCCCTGGTGCGGTGGCACATGCGGCAATGACGTCAGAATCACTCGGAGAGGCAATGTCGGGCATAGGCGCAGAAGACTTCCTGAACCGTTTGAACGGGGGCGACGAGGGTTGGTTCGATCCCTCCGTTTCGCAGCGTTTCCGCCGTGGGGTTCCCCATAGCAAGTACATCGCATGCATGCGGGCGATCTTGCGCCAGCCAGGCCTTCGCTGCAGAAGAGGAGGCTAGAAAGACGGCATCGTAGGGTGGAATTTGAACATTCGCAATCGGCAGCGTACGGTAAATGGGAAGGTCTTTGACGCGTGCACCGCGTGTTTTCAGTGCTTCAGCAAGGGAGCTCCCAGCCTCTTCACTACGTACGCGCAGGATTCGCCATCCGGTTAAATCGTCTGGCAGCGCGGTAAGCAATCCGCGGGAAGAAAAATCGTTTGTCGGCAGGGTAACATTCAAGTGAAGCGGTGCAAGCACGTGTGCGGTGCCGGGGCCGGTCGCCAGGAGGCGTTTGGGGAGAAACTGAATAGGGCAATCCAACTGAGAGAGAAGAAACCGCGCCGCTGTGGGAGATGTAACCAGCAGGTGGGTATAAGCCTTACTCGGGCGGATTTTGACTCGTGCGGCAGCTTCGAAGCGGATTAGAGGGCGAAGAACGGGCACTCCGCCAAAGTCTACAATGGCTGTTCGAGCGTTTGCTGCCACATCCGGGCTTCCGGTTACCCAAACTTTTCGCCCCGCAAGCGGCCCTAGTGCGGGAAAACGGGTGGTGGCGGCGGCTCCGACAAGAATGAGCCCGGCTGGTTGATCTTCTATGGGTGAACCAGGCTGACGGGAGGGCGTTTGCAGCGTGCTTACTGTGCCGCGCTGGATTTGCTGCGTGGGCGCTCCGGCATTGTAAACGATGGCGCAGGGCGTGTCGGGGGAATACTGCTTGGCAAGTTCATTAAATCGTGCCAAACCCATAAAATAAACATCAGTTGAGTGCGTGCCTGTGCTGCGGGGCGTCTCCACACGGAACCCCTTGCTTTCTCCGCGCCGTGTCAGCAACAGCCCTGTGGCGGTAGTCGCGGCGGCCAAAGCGGAAACTCCCGGCCAGACGCGGAATGGAATACCATCGGCCACAAGCGCTTCCGTTTCTTCAGCGAGACGGCCAAACAGGCCGGGATCCCCGCCTTTCAGTCGCACCACCCGCTCACCGCGCCGGACATGTTGGCCAATGAGCCGGGTGATTTCCGCTTGCGGCAGAGCGTGGGCGCCACTTCGTTTCCCGACATAGATTGTCTTGCCGGGTGTTTCACGGACAAGAGCCTCATCCATGAGTGCATCATAGATGACACAATCGGCCTGTTTCAGTTCGCGAAGCCCCGCTATTGTACACAGCTCGGCATCGCCTACGCCTGCGCCTACAAAGCGCACAGCTTTGATGAACAGATTGCGCAGCTGCTGCAACCGCCGATCCTGCCGGCGAAACGTGAGTGCAAGCACCCCCTGTCCTGGAGGCGGAGTGAGCTCATCGAGCGGGATATAAGCAGAAATTCGCTCCTGCAGTCCAAGCCGGTGCAAGGCGGCCGCGGCCACAACAATCGCATCATAGTCGCCGGCATCCAGCCTGCGAAGCCGTTCTGGAATGGTGCCGCGAAGGGTGGTCTGGCGGGCATTCGGGAAGATCCGGGCGGCCCAGTCTGCCCGTCTGGTGCTGCTGATGCCAATCGTTTTTGGATGGGGGCAGGTGGAGATAAGGCAATCGCGCGGGTCTTCCCGCCAGGGGAGCCAAACCCAATCCAACGCGGTTTCGTCGGCCGCATCACCTTCTAATTGTTGGAGTGTCTGCGGTAGATCCTTTGCAGAGTGGATGGCACAGTCAATTTCGCCTTGGCGCAGGGCTTCGTCTAAATCGCGTGTAAAGAAGTCCTCCGGGCTTTCACGCAAATCGAGCGCCAGGTTGCGATCTCCGGGCGAAGAAAAGGGGATTAGCGAGAAGGAGAGAGCATCGCCGAACCACTTCTGCAGGTGAGCAATGGCATGCTTGGCCTGTAAAAGGGAGAGCTGCGAATCACGGGCTCCAACACGGAGAGACTCAGTCATGGCGCAGGCTCTCCTGATAGGCATTTTCGGCAATCGATTGAATCTGTTCAAGCTGTCCGGTTCTGCGGAGATAATTGCCGCGCAGAGCATCCAGGTCGCGGACGCCGGTTTCTCCGGCAATGTTTCGGGGGGCACCCAAGTCATAGGCGGGCACACCGTTCAGTGCTTCTGCCTGGAAAATGGGGTGGGGTACGGAGAGTGCGGTAATGAACCGGTTGGCTCCACGCACCGCAGCTGCCCAGTCTTTTAATGGGCGGCAGTCTTCCCCGGGGAGCGGATGCGTGTGGTAGAGAACGGTTACGGTAAGCCCCAGAGACTTGGCTTTGGCCACTGCGGCGCATCCGAGACGCCCCGTGCCGGCAATGACTACGCGCCCGGTTGCTCCTTCCAGGGCGAGATCCTCCACCTCAAGTTTCGGAAGGCGCGGCTCAACAGCCTGCCGGACGGCTTGTGCGCGGCGCAAGGCTTCCGCATAGGCCTGCTGCAAGGGGCCGTGTGCCCAGCCGGCGTGTCGAGCTTCTTCCACTGCATCACGAACTTGTCCAACGATATGGAACTCGCCAATCATATGCGAACGCATCCCTGCGAGCACCATTGTCAGGTGATGCATGGCAGCTTCGCCGGAGAACGAATAGGCATTCTTCGGAAGATGCATTGCGTGTTCAAGCAGACCGCTCTGGATCAGCTCCGGTGCGGCCCAGGCCAGCAGCTCCGTTCGGTTACACGTGGTGAGAAGCACCCATCCGTAAAGCCCGTTTAAAAATGCGAGCCGACGAGCCAGCACCTCTTTTGGCGGCAAGGGTACGGCGCATTCAATGCCATGAATGAAGCAGGTACCGGGAGAACAGAGTGTGAGGAACCGCGCCAAGGTGTTTTTGACCTCTTTGGCTGTTCGGCAGCTCTTTCCGCAGGTTGAAACGGAAACGAGCAGGCCATCGGCGCGGAATGTGGCCGGTAGGATAAAGTCGGCTTCAGCCCAACCGCCATCTGCGCAGCAACAGGGCACACATGCCGCCCGAGCAGCGTTTAGGATTGCACGATTGACGTACTTGTCGTTGGTACAGGCCAGAACCAGGCAGCAGCCATCCACATCTTCCGGGCGGAAGGTTCGGCATTGAAGGTCTTCTGCCAGTGCGGCCGCTTCCGGTAAAGCTTGCGGGCAAACCAAGCGGATTCGGGCGCCGGCTTCGCGGAGGGCATGTGCCTTACGGAGCCCGACGCGTCCGCCGCCGACAACGAGCACCCATTTGCCCTCCACAAGGAGGTTAGCCGCCAAGGTGTTGACTTCCGGCCGCGTGGTCAGGGGCGCCGTTGATTTTTGCGGTGGGGGAAGGTTTTGAGGTTTAGAGCCAGGTAGATTGGCTGCCTCAGGCAAAACCAGTGCCGGGAGCTCTTCCCAAAGCGCCTCTGGGAAAGTTTTAGCCGCGGCCTGTTTCAGAAAAGCGCAGGATTCTGCATTGATGACGGCATCGCGCTGGCCGGGGAACTGATTATAGATCACACGGCAAACGGTTGCACCCCGGGCTTTGAGTGCCTCAAAAGCCAACAGGGTTTGGCTGATGGAGCCGAGAATACCGCCGGTAACGAAGATGATTGGCCATTGTTGCCGGCAGACAAAGTCAAGCGTCAACACCGTTTCCGTCAACGGAACAAGGAGCCCTCCTGCACCTTCCACCAGAATGTCTTCATATCGCGCTTCAAGCGAATGGATCGCGTTCAATACGTGTTCCAGATTGACTTCCCGGTGCTCAAGCCGGGCTGCCAAGTGGGGCGAACAGGGATAAGTAAAGATCTCCGGCGCGGTGATACCTGCGCGGTCTTCGGGGAACTGTACCCCCATCATGGCTCGATGCCGGGCAATATCCTCCGATTCTCCGGAATTCCCTGTCTGAACAAGTTTCACTGTAATGACCCGACGCCCGGCATCGAGCAGCCGCTTGGCTAACCAACCGGTTGCGATGCTCTTGCCGGCGTCGGTATCAACGCCACTGACGAAATAAACCATAACGACCTCTACTCCGGAGCAGTTTATCAAAAATGACCCTCTGCTGCCCCATTCTTCAGTGCCCGTTTACCGGGTGGCGACAACAGAATGCGTACGGAATTCTTGGAGGCATCGTGCGGCAGAAGCATGGTACATTGCGACGTTCTTTCATACGTTTGGCGTTGAGAAGACTTGCCCCAAGATGTCGGTGTCCCCGCCTAGAGGAGCCTCTTGGTGCTTGAATTCTGGAACCCGGCGGCGGCGCGGAGCGGGGGGGGTAAAAAAGAGCCGCGCGGCTCTCTCCTACCGCACGGCCCTTGGGAAATCAGAAAAGCGCTAACGGCGCAGCGTTGTGTTACAGGTTGGCATCCTCCCGAATCCATTCTTCGATGTCCGGATACTTTTCGCTGTTACCATAAACGTTACATCCGCGCTGACTGTCGATGGCACACAGGCAGAACAGTCCGAGCGAGCCCACAAACGGCACCAGCGCCACAAGCACCCACCAGCCCGAGAAGCCAATATCGTGCAGGCGGCGCACGGAAACGGCTAGCAGAGGGCAGAACACAGCTAGGGAGAACACGGTTTCCGGCACGTGTGAATGCACCATTGCGCCCAACGAGGCCAGAATCATATTCCCAACTACACAAAAAAGCAGGAAGGTCCAATACTCCGCTCTGCGAGCACGGCCATGGAAACAGAAAGCGTTGTGAAAACAGCGAAGAATCAGGGTCATGGCGAGCATATCCTTTCTGAAACCTGAAAACAGACTTGAAGATCCAAGCTTTACGGTCAGACATCATGAGTATACTCTTTTCAAAGCGTTCCGCCAAGGGGTGCAATTCGGAAACAGAGAGGATAAGCGGGTTTTCTCTGTCGCGGAAGTCTAACCTTCTCAGCTTGCCAAAAGGGTACGGAGGGGGTATACTCTGTGATTATTACTTGAATATCCGCTGGAAGGAGTTGGATTATGGAATTGCTGAAGCAGATTTGCGCTAAAGCCAAGGGCTCGGGGCGCACGATTGTATTGCCCGAAGGGCAGGATCCGCGTGTGATTAAGGCTGCGAATCTGGCCGTTCAGGAGAATGTCGCCAAGATTATTGTGTTGGGTACGCCTGAAGAGATTACGTTTTCTGAGAATGCAGCCGGAATGAAGCTGGCGGCGGACGTTCAGGTGATTGACTATACGCAGGGTGCGCTTCTGGAGGAGCTTGCTCAGGCTTTTTATGAGAAGCGTAAGGCCAAGGGCATGACGCCAGAAGGGGCGCGGCAGGCATTGCTGGATAAGCGGATTTACTTTGGTGCGATGATGCTCGCTCTAGGTAAAGCTGATGGGCTTGTGGCCGGCTCGATTGCCTCAACGGGTGATATGCTGCGGGCGGCGTTTCAGTGCGTAGGGACAGCGCCCGGGATCAAGCTGGCGTCTTCAACCTTCCTGATGGGGCTGCGCAAGCCAACGGCTGCGGGTGATGATGTGCTGTGTTTTGCGGACTGCGCGGTGAATCCATGCCCAACGGCAGAGCAGATGGTTGACATTGCCTTGGCTACGGCGCGGACTTTCCGCGCGTTGGTTGGGAAGCAACCGAAGGTGGCATTTCTTTCCTTTTCATCCAAGGGTTCGGCCAAGCATGAGTTGGTGGACAAAGTGGCAGAGGCTACGCGTTTGACGAAGGCGAAGTTTGAGGAGTTGGGGCTGGACGCGGTGGTGGATGGCGAGCTCCAGGCCGACGCGGCGATTGTGCCTTCTGTGGCGCTTCAGAAGAACCCGGGCGGGGCGATTAAGGGTGATGCCAATGTGCTCATTTTCCCGGATTTGCAAGCCGGAAATATCTGCTACAAGCTGGTTCAGCGATTGGCGGACGCAACGGCGCTCGGTCCGATTGTGCAGGGTGTGGCTAAACCGATCAACGACTTGTCGCGCGGGTGCAGCGCAGAGGATATCTTCGGCAATATCTGCATCACCGTTGGGCAGACCCTATAATTGGCAGCTCAACGTGGCGTTTGCTTCCGGCGACCGGTGCTTTCTGATTGCCTTGAACCGTGTGCCGAATGTGGGCATGGCCAAGGTGAGATCGCTTTTGCGGGCGTATGGTTCGCTCGCGGCAGCGGCAGCGGTGTCGCCGGAAGATATAGCGGCTGACTGCAAGGATATAGGCCCGGTGCTTGCGCAGGCGATCGTTTCGGCGTTCCGGAATGGAATGGCGGAAGCGGAGCTGGCGCGGGCGCGAGCCGGGCATTTTCGCTTGCTCACGCCGGATGAGCCGGAGTGGCCGCAGGCGCTGCAGGAGCTGGAGTCGCCGCCGCTGTGCTTATATTGCCTGGGGGATGTGTCGCTGCTTCGGCAACCAGCGGTGGCAATAATCGGTACACGCCGGGCTTCAGTGTATGGCATGGAGCAGGCGCGGAAGTTTGCTCAACGGTTGGCTTCGGCGGATGTGCAGGTGCTCAGCGGGTTGGCGGAAGGGGTCGATTCCGCAGCGCACGAAGGGGCGCTGCTGGCGCCGGCTTCAGCGGCCGGTAAGACGATTGCGGTGATTGGAGCGGCGTTGGACAGGGTTTATCCGGAGAGCCGCAAGCCGCTGGCGCAGGAGATCGTAGCACGCGGCGGATTGTTGGTAAGTGAATATGCATTTGGGCGCCACGCGGATAAGCAGACATTCCCGCAGCGCAATCGGATTGTGGCGGCGCTGTCACGACAGGTCCTGGTGGCAGAGACGGCTGAGCGCGGCGGAACGATGATTACCGTGGGTTTTGCCCGGCGGCTCGGACGGGCGATTTATGCGTTTCCGGGACGGTTGGATTGGCCGTCATTTGCGGGAAATCACGCGCTGATTGCTTCGGGCGCGGCGCGGCTGGCGCTGTCTCCGGAACAGATGTTGGATGCATTGGACGGGCTTTTCTCCAAAATAGCACCGAATACGCCAGGGGAATCCGTTTTGCCGGCGGGGCTCTCAGAAGATGAGGCGCAGATTTATGAGGCGGTTGGAACGGAAGGCGTATCACTGGATGAGCTTTGCCGGAAGACAGGGCTGCCGATGCCGCAGGTGATGACGTTGACGATTGGGCTTCAAATGCGCAGGCGGCTGCGTCCGCTTCCGGGCGGATTGGTGCGCCGTGTATAACAACAGATTGCGGCGGAAAAGAAAACAGGCGGAAGAACATCCGCCTGTTTTTTATATGTCTTGAAAGGTCGTTCAGGCTTCACTGTGGATGATTGGCAGGCGCAGCGTAAAGGTGGTGCCATGGCCGGGAGTGGAGGCTACGTGGATGGTTCCATGATGGAGGAGAATCGTGTGCTTGACGATGGCAAGTCCAAGACCGGTGCCGCCGAGATCACGCGAGCGGTCTTTATGGACGCGGTAGAAGCGCTCGAAGAGGCGGGGAAGGTGTTCGGCGGTGATACCGCAGCCTTCATCGCGAACGGTGATTTCGGCCTGGGAGCCTTCGATCCGGCATGCGAGGGTGGCAGTTGGAGAGTTTGCGTGACGCATGGCATTGGCGAGGAGGTTGACAAGTGCTTGCTCCAGGAGCCGGGCATCGCCCATCAGCGTGGCATCATGCGCGGGAAGCTGAAGGATGAGCTTCACGCCGCGGCGGTCGGCTTCGTCTTGGCAGAGCGCGATGACACTTTGGAGAAGAGCGTCCAGATGCAAGAGGGCAAACTCTTTTTCCGGAGCGGTCTGCCGGCGCTCAATGGCGGCAAGTGAAAGAATGTCGTGCACGAGATCGTTGAGGCGGCGGCTCTGCCGAGAGAGGATGTCGAGACATTTTTGCCGGCCTTCGGGAGGAAGGGGCGTGTCGGTGAGGGTTTCGACGGTGGAAAGGATGGCTGTGAGGGGTGTCTTGATTTCGTGGGAAACATTGGCTACGAAGTCGGAGCGGAAGGCTTCCAGACGGCGCAGGTCGGTGAGGTCGGTGAGAACCAGCAGAATGCAGAGCGCACCATCACGTTCCATGCGTACGGCGTGAGCCAGGAGGGACCGGCGCACATCGCCATCATCGAACAGCACTTCTCGGGCATGAATCGTGGGTTCTTCAAACGCTGATCGGACATAGGCCACGAGTTCAGCACAGGCGGTGCGTTCAATACGGAAGCCTTTCCAACGGATGTTTTGGCCGAAGAGCTTAGCGGCGGCACGGTTGGCGCGAAGAATCTCACCATCGTGTGCAACGAGGAGGAGCGGCTCGCGCATGGTGTTGAAAAGGGCATCAAATTCGTTGCGTTCGCGGCGGAGCTGATCAATACGCAGGCGGAGCTGGCGAGCCATGATGGCAACGGCGTGAGCTAATTCGCGCAGGGGGCCGCTGTGCGGGATAGCAATGGGGGTTGCCAGCTTTCCGCGGGCAATGGCAGTGGCGGCAGTTTGCAGCGTGATGAACTGCGGGCGGACGCGGAGGAGCAGATACCCCAACAAAAGCCCGGCGAGAGCCGCACCAATGAGGAGCGCCAGTGTTACAGCCCAGCGGACTTGGGTGAGTGCGCCGTTGATGGCGGTCATGGGCATAGAGGTGCGGATGACCCACCCATCTTCGCGGAGCGCATGATAAAGCAGCCAGGACCCCATGGTTACGGAATAGCGCACACTGAAAGCGGAGGGTTCGGCTTCGGTTTCCGGGAAGGGTGCTGCATCCCGCACTTCGGGGCGTTTGGCATGGTTGGCCAAATCGGCTGCAGTGGCATCGGAATCAGCTACAACGGTGCCGTTTGGGTTAATGATGGTGAGGCGCAGAGGGCGGCCGTGAAAGAAGGCAATCCGGTCGGCTACGGCGCGAACGTTGCCGGCTTTGAGATCCTCGCGCAATAGCTCGGCAAAGAATTGCGTTCGTTCGGCAAGTGCAGTTTTAGCTTCAGCCAGAACGGTATGCTCGAATGCGCGGAATTGCGCCATGAGCAGCCCAACGGCAAGGACTGCAAGCAATAATACGCCTGCGGGGAGGGAGAAAAGAAGGAAATCACGCTGTTTCATGGAAGCCTCAATAGGCAGGGTCAAGCGAGGAAAGGGCGCGCATCCGGTACCCTACGCCGCGGACGGTTTCAAGCCGTTCGCCAAAGGTGCCGAGTTTGCGGCGGAGATTGACGATGGTGACATCAACGGCGCGGTCGGTTACGGGATAATCATCCCCTTTGGTTCGGCTGACGATTTGGGTTCGGGTGTAGACGTGCCCGGGGTGGGCGCACAGCAGGTAGAGAAGGTCAAACTCACCGCAGGTGAGCGGGATCTCCTTGCCAGCCAAGGTTGCGCGGCGTTGGCCAGGAGTGAGCGTAAGACCCGCGTAACGAAGATATTCTTCGGGAGCTTCTTCCTCTCCCCGCCTCAACAACGCGCGAATGCGGGCGATGAGCACCTTGTTGCTGAAGGGCTTGGTGACATAGTCGGAAGCGCCCATCTCCAGCCCGAGGACGACATCGCTCTCTTCACTTTTTGCCGTGAGCATCAGGACAGGAATGGACGCGGTGTCGGCATGTTCGTGCAGGCGCCTGAGCACGCCTAATCCGTCAAGTCCAGGAAGCATCCAGTCTAATAAAATCAAATCAGGCTTCAACGTTTTGGCGCGCTCCAGTGCCTGCAGGCCGTCTTCTGCTTCACATGTTGTGTACCCGGCGGCCTGGAGGTTGAACCGGATTAATGCACGGATGGCTTCTTCGTCTTCAACGATCAGAATCATGTTGCTCATGGATATTCTCCGGCGCATCGAGCCGCTGGGCATGGCGGACGATTTGCCCTTCCTCTAAGTAAATGACATCTTCGCAGATATTGGTGGCGATATCGGCAATTCGCTCCAACGCCCGTGAAATGCTCAGACACCCGAGAGTATAACCTGCCTGCTTAGGGTATTGCAAGAGCCGTCGGCGAACATCGCGGACGGTGGCCGCGTGCAGGGCGTCAACCGCATCGTCTGAGGCGATGACGCGGCGGGCGAGGTCGGGCCGATGGCAAACAAAGGCATCGAGCGCCTGCCGCAGCATTCGATGTGTTTCGCTAAGCATGGCGGAAAAGTCGAAGCGTTCGCCGCCTGGTTCCGGCTGCCCCTCTGGGTCTAACGTGCGGGCGGCAATTCCGGAAGCCAGATCGGCCGCACGTTCAAGCTCTCCGTTGATCTTGAGAATGGTAACAAGGAGCCGCAGATCTCCAGCCACGGGTTGATAGAGCGCCATCAGTTTGAGGCACTCCTCCTCAATGCCCACTTCCTCGGCATCGATGGCCGAATCGGCTTCTACAAGGGTGCGTGCGCCGGTTTCGTCATTCTCGGCAAATGCACGCAGGGCACCCACAAGCGCATGATCGGCAGCAGTGGCCAGATCAAGCAGGCGTTGTTTCAGGGTTTCGATTTCATAGTTAAAACGGTCGCGCATGACGGTCTCCTTTCTGTCGGGCGATTAACCGAAACGTCCGGTGATGTATTCTTCGGTTTTCTTTTCACGGGGTGCGGTGAAGAGCTGCTGTGTGGGGCCGGTCTCAATGATGCGCCCTTTGTAAAAGAAGGCCGTCTGGTCGCTGATACGGGCGGCCTGCTGCATGTTGTGCGTAACGATCACGATGGTAAACCGCTGGCGCAGCCGCAAAACCAGGTCTTCGATCTTGAGGGTGGCCACGGGGTCAATGGCACTGGTGGGTTCATCCATCAGGAGCACTTCCGGCTCGGCCGCAATGGCACGGGCAATACAAAGGCGCTGCTGCTGCCCCCCGGAGAGGGCGAGGCCGGACTTTCTCAGCTGGTCTTTCACCTCATCCCATAAGCTTGCCCCTTGCAGTGCCGCTTCTACGCGCGCTTCCACTTCACTCCGCGAAAGCCGAAAATGCAGCCGCAACGGATAGGCCACATTGTCAAACACACTCATAGGAAAAGGCGTCGGCTTCTGGAAGATCATTCCAACGCGCCGCCGCAGCGCTAGAAGATCCGTCTTGGCGTCTAGGATGTTTTGCCCATCCAGCAGCACTTCACCTTCGGCTCGTTGGCCGCGATAAAGTGAATAAATCCGGTTATACGTGCGCAAGTGCGTGGACTTTCCGCATCCGGAGGGGCCGATTACGGCCGTGATCCGATGCTCGGGGATGTCCAGATTATTTTCGAACAGCGCCTGATGCCCGCCTTCGTAAAAAAAGGAGAGGTTACGGGCGCGGATTTTGATTTTGGGTTCTTCAGGTGTCATATCAAGCTTTCTTCTCACGGAACAGAATCCGCGTAGTGAGATTAATGGCCAGAACAACCAACGTGATGATTAAGGCTGCCCCCCATCCCGCGCGATGCATGGATTCAAAGGGCGAGTTCGTAGCATACTCCGTGATCAAAACCGGAATATTGGCCGTTGGGCCCGAGGCGAAGCGCGTTGGCCACGCATCCGCAAACAACGCTGTAAATAACAGCGGCGCCGTTTCTCCGGAAACACGTGCGACGGAAAGCAGCACCCCCGTGATTAAGCCATTTCGCGCCGAGCGGCAAATAATCTGCAGGGTTACCCGGCAGCGCGTCAGCCCCAATGCCAGCCCGGATTCCCGCAGCGTGTCCGGCACCATCCGCAGCATATCTTCGGTCGTCCGCATCACAACCGGGAACATGAGGATTGCCAGGGCTACCGAACCTGCAAATCCCGAAAACGTACCCATGGGAACCACAATCACCGTGTAGGCAAACAATCCCACGATTACCGAAGGCATTCCCATCAGGACGTTCGCGCAAAACCGTAAGGCCGCCGCCGTGCGCGATTGTTTGCCGAACTCTGCCAGCCAGATTCCTGCAGCTAATGCCGGCGGAATCGCCATCCCGGCAGCCGTCAGCGTAATCAACAGCGTGCCCAGCAGCGCATTGGCAATTCCCGCGCCCGGCAGACCATACGGCTTGGAAGGGTTCGTCAGGAAATCCCATCCCAAAACCGTCGCTCCCCGCATGACAATGGTTCCCAGCACCCATAGCATCGCCCCTACGGCCATGGCCACTGCCAGGAGGGAACATCCTGCCACCAAGCGATCCTGAACCTTACGCCAGAATGGCGGCCGCGGTCGTGCCGCCGGAAATACGCTTGCGTTCATCTTTCACCCCGCTTCCCGCCGGTAAAGCGTAAGTACGCCTGCGCGGCTACCTGAATCCCGAACGACAAAATAAGCAGAATCAACCCTAGAGCAAACAAGGCGCTCCGCTCCAGCCCGTCTGCCTCCGCAAAGTTGTTCGCCAGCGTTGCGGCAATCGTTGTGCACCCATCCACCAGCGAATGCGGAGCCTCCATCACATTGCCTGCCACGAACAAAACGGCCATCGTCTCTCCAAGCGCGCGCCCCAATCCAATAAATATGCCGCCGAGCAACCCCCGCGCACCGAAGCGCAGCAACACATCCCGCGCCACTTCCCAGCGCGTGCAGCCCACGCCGAACGCCGCCTCCCGCAGCACGGGCGGCGTCATTCGCAGCACATCGCGCATCACTGCGCAGATATAAGGCAAAATCATCAACGCCAAAATCAGCCCTGCCGTTAAAACGCCAAAGCCATTACTTTCCACTCCAAGCCGTTCCCACGCCGTCTGCATCAGCGGGCAAATCACAAACAGCCCCCACATGCCATAAATAATCGAAGGAATGGCTGCCAGCAGATCCACCGCCTGCCCCAACACCCGAGACACCATCGGCGGCGCATCGACAATGAACAGCGCCGAAACAAACGCCAGCGGAAGCGCTATCAATAACGCAATTCCTGTTGTAGCCAAGGTTCCGGCGATCGCCGGCCACGCGCCAAACACTTCCGCCACGGGATCCCACTCCGAAGAAACCAGAAACCCCAGGCCAAATGCTCGCCAGGCCGCTCCCGAAGCTGCCGCCAGTTGGACGAAAAAGGCCAACGTCAGCAACCCACCAACTGCCGCGCAGACAAAACAGACAATACGGAACGTCGGGTCGCTCCATCGTCTTATACCCATTGAAAAGAATCGTTGCATAGCAGAAAAGAAGATGCGGCACAACCCGCGCCTGCGCGGGTTGTGCCAGGTGATTGATTACTTCAATACGCCGTTCAGCAGGGCATCCCGCTCCGCCTGCGAAAGCGCCGTGTAGTGCAAGTTCACAGCCAAGGGCGTTCCCTCTGTGAAGCACCAGCGCAGGTACGCCTTCAACGCCGCCAGCTTATCCGCCGGAGTATCCTTGCGGAAGAGCAGATAGGTCGTTCCAAGAATCGGCCAATCGGTTACATCCGGGCGGGTGAACGTGCCTTTTTCATTCGGCAGGCTCACGACGGACAACTTTGCCTCCAAGGCATACGTATATTCCGTGTAACCAATGGCGCCCCGAATCTTTGCCACATTGTTGCAGACGCCCGGGTTCTTCTGTCCGCCCAGCCCGCACGGCCACTTCACGCTCGAACCTGCGCCAACCTTCTCCTTCCACTCCGGGCTCACTGAGCTCAGCCAGCGCGTAAAGATTGCGCTCGTGCCCGAACTGTCTGCCCGGTGCACCACCGTAACCTTCAGCGAAGGCAACTTCAAACCAGGGTTTTCGGCAGCGATCTGCGGGTCATCCCACTGCGTGATCTCTCCGAGGAAAAGCTTGGCCAACGTTTTCGGCGTAAGCTTCAGCGCCCCCGCCTTTACTTTGGGCAAGTTCACAATCGGCACCACCGGCCCGCGCAGCATCGGAATCTGCACCAGCCCCCAGGCCTTGCAGTCTTCTGGCGAAACCGGATCATCCGTTCCGGCGAAGTCCACCGTCTTTTCACGAATCTGGTTCCGCCCGGCGCCGGATCCAACCGATTGATAATTCACGGCTGCTCCTGCCTCGGATGCCGTGTAAGCATACGTCCATACCTGATACACCGGCGCTGGAAACGATGCGCCTGCACCATTGAGCTGAATACGCTCCGCCTGCGCGGTTACTGCGGTCAGGCTCGCTGCCAGCATCAGGCTGGCTACACGTAGGGTTTTGTATTTCATGTCTGTTATTCCTTTCATGAATGCCCCAAAGTATGCCATGCCCTCATCCAAGTTTTGTGAGCCTTGTGTTAGAAAATTGTTAGCCCGAGCGCTGTTTCGAACTCGCCCCGGTTTTGCCTCAAACCCGCCCCGAGCCCAATGCCAGATCGCCCCGGCTTTGCCTTCCACCGCGTTACGGCCATTATATTATACGATTGTAAAAACGGATTGCTCCTTCTACGGCAGGCATGTCTGCATATTCAGTTTCCGTTGTGAAAAGACACCTTTTTAAGGTTTGATATAATAGGTCGAG
>CALBHX010000012.1 GCA_937892925.1 uncultured Lentisphaeraceae bacterium | reverse complement strand
AATCAGCTCATGCTCACGCTTCTCATTGTCGTACATCATCCGTCCTTACTCTTGCGGGCAACGCCCAACCAAACTTTTCGCATTATAACAAAAAATACCCGCCGGCTCCACACGCTTCCAAAGTCAAATCCGCAAACGCTCGCTTCCCGCACAACCCCACCCCGACCACCTCAGAAACTAATTTTTCATCCAAACCCGAGGTCGCACAATCTTCCTCTTCATACCACCAGGGATAATCCACGAGACCTGAGCCGAGTGCCCTCTTCATCCGCCCATACTCCGAATCCTGAACCAAAGCCGCAACCGGCCGTAATTCTGCGCATCCATCCCCTAGATGCCCCAATTAAATTATGTGCACCCGCTCTTCAACAAATACATCCGCCATACCGTATTTCATCTTCTCTTTGAGGCAAACCCACCCCCCACTCCGCTTGATTCATGAGGGCTCTCACGCTTCTCCGCCTCATGCCATGTCTCTCTGTCGTCTAACCCGAAAAAAGGCCCGCCTCTTGGGGTAGAGGCGGGCCGGGGGGTGTTTTTATTGGGAAATTAGTCGAGATAGAAGATTTCGTCCCCATTCTTGACATCGCCCTGCTTCCAATCGGCCAAGATGTCGCAGACAATCGTCTTCACATCCTTGGTGAGCGTGCGGAGGCGAACCTTGCCCACAACGCCATCCACACCAGGACGGCGAATGAGGTAATCAATCTCGGGAAGCGGACGATCGCCGTTTTCACCGATCAGTTCCGTTAACGCTTCATCGGAGAGTTTCACGAGGCAGTAGTTATACTCATTGTTCACACGCACAACCGTGCCCTTGACTCCGGCCGCAATGTTGGCCACTGCCGCCAAAGGCCCGTTGGGGTTAGCTCCGCCGCGAATGTTTTCCTCAATCACTTTACGGAGTTTTTCATTCTCAGCCTTCAAATTCTCAAGCTCTTCATTGGCCTTATCCAAATCGGCCTGCAGACTCTGTTTTTCATTCTCGAGCGTGGAGATCTGACTTTTGAGCTCAGTAATCTCGCCCTCGAGGCGCGCCTTGTCGGCCTCAAGCCCGGCAATGGTCTCATCACGCTCCGCAATGGTCTTGAGAGATTCGCGCCCCTGCTTTTTCACCGCATTGAGGTCTGCTACCGTCTCTTCATATTCGGCGCGGAGCTTGGCTAACTGATCACGAATATTGTTCATGCGGGCACGTTGGGCGTTGGCCATCTTGAGCACTTCCTCCAGCGCATTGGCCATTGGAGCACCCTCTTTTTCAGGGTCGCCGTGCGAATCCAAAACCGGCTTACCCTCGCCATCGAGCACATACACTTCATCGAGGTCAGAGGTATTGGGGATAGCATAGCTCTTGTTATCGATCTTCTCATAAGCCTGCTTATACGTTTCCCAGAAGTCAGACTTATCAGGCGTAATGTCGGCATTGGCCAGCGTTACAGCAGAAATGTCGCGCGCCTCATGTTCTCCGGCCACATTCGTCACCTCGGGCTCGGCAGCCTCAAAGGTGCGGGCGATTTTAATGGTAAAGTCGCGGAAGCTGTCATTGCGGTCAATGAGCAGGTTGCGCTTACCGTAGAGCGCCAGGGAAAACCACAACGCCACGCCGTTGAGGATGAGGGTCAAGATGACCAGGATTCGCAAAACAATGTTCATGTTACTACCTCTGGGATATCACTGTTGCAATGTCTCACAACAGCCTCTAGTTTAGCGGAACGCGGTTTGACTTGCAAGCACGAAATACAGGAAAACTCAAAACTTCTGCTTTTACACGGTGTCGGCGGCTCACAGAAGCACGTTGTCAATCAAGCGAAGCGTGCCGTTGCGGCAAGCCAAAAGAATGACCGAAGCCCCGGGGCGAACGGTCTGAAGCGGAACAAGCGTATCCGCATCCGCCACCGTTACATAGTCCGGGATCCATCCGGCAGCAGAAGTTTTCGCGCGAATTTCACCCTCCAGTTTGGCGGCGTCGCGTTCACCGGCATCCACTTCAGCCTTCGCCTCAGCCAGCGATCGGCTCAGACTGAGCGCCGTGGCTCGGGCTTCTGGCGAAAGATAGCGATTGCGCGAGGAACGCGCCAATCCATCGGGCTCGCGGACGATCGGGGCACGGATAATCTGAATGGGAAAGTTCAGATCGCGCACCATCCGGCGAATCACCGCCACCTGTTGAAAATCCTTCTGACCAAAAACCGCAACATCCGGTGCTGCGAGATTGAAGAGCTTGGCCACGACCGTGCAGACGCCGCGAAAATGGATGGGGCGTTGAGCTCCGCAATAGCCTTTGGAAAGGCGCGTTTCCTCAACCCAGGTGCTGGCATCCGGCGGATACATCAGCTCCGGCGTGGGCAGAAAAACGGCAGCAACACCTTCTGCTTCACAAAGACGCAAATCCTCCGCTTCGGTTCGGGGATAAGCGGCATAATCCTCATTGGGGGCAAATTGCGTAGGGTTTACAAAGATACTCACCACCACCACATCCGCATGACGGCGCGCTTCGCGAATGAGCGAGAGATGCCCCTCATGAAGGCACCCCATCGTGGGAACGAGCCCCACAAGGCGCCCCAATCGCTTTTGTTCAATGCTCCATGCATGGAGCTCTTCCGGAGAAGTAAAAATGTTCATGACTCAGTCTCTGAAATTCAAAAATAACTCACGATTCTGTAATCAGTGAAGCCGCGCACCAGGTGTCATCGGGGCAAGCGGCTGCATCACGCAGTAGGAGCCATCGGCATCCGTCCCGGCAACCACCATCCCCTCCGACACGCCAAAGCGCATTTTCCGCGGCGCAAGATTGGCCACCATCACCACCTGCCTGCCCAGCAGAGCCTCAGGGGCATAACTCTTTCGGATGCCTGCAAACACGTTGCGCGGGCGCGGCTCCCCAATATCCAGTTGCAGCCGCAGCAGTTTGTCAGAGCCGTCCACCGGCTCCGCAGCCACCACCGTAGCTACGCGCAAATCCAGCTTGGCGAAGTCGTCAATCGATACTTCCGGGGCTAACGGTTCGGGGAAAACCGCCTCGGCGGGCTTGGTGGCCAGCTGCCGGATGCCTTTCTTGACATCTTTCTCTGAAAGTGTTTTTGCGGAGGCCTTCAGATTTTCACGCGAGGCGGCGATCATGGCCTCGATCGCCTTGGGGTCTATGCGCGAAGCGAGGTGATCATAGGCCGAAATCGTGCACGCCTCTACATCGCGCTCGGCATCGGCGAATTGATAGGGCGCCTCACCGAACAACGCTTCCACGCGCCCGGCATAAACCGGCAGAATCGGCTTCAGCACAATGGCCATCAGCCGGAAGAGGTTAAGCGTGCCGGTGAGCACCGCACGCGTGGCCTCAACATCTTCCTTGACAAGCTTCCACGGCATCTTGGCATCAAAAAGCTGGTTAGCCTGATCTGCCCACGCGCGGACAAAAACCATCACGCGGCAGAAGTCTCGCCGTTCATAAGCCGCCAACACCTCCGGCAGCTGCTTTCGGAAGGTTCCCAGCAGCGCGCGGCTGTCGGCATCCATCTGCCCCAGCTTGCCGCCGCAATTCTTATTAATCATCTGAGCGCCGCGCGAGGCGAGGTTGGTGATTTTACCCACCAGATCTGAATTCACCCGCTGCGTAAAGTCCTGCAGGTTCAGATCCATATCATCTACCGACCCGTTGAGCTTACAGGCGTAATAGAAGCGAAGCGCCTGCGCGGGCAGGAAATTGAGATAGGTGGCAGCCGAGATAAAGGTGCCCTTACTCTTACTCATCTTCTCGCCATTAACCTGCAAGAACCCATGAACGAATACCTGCGATGGCGTGCGGTATCCGGCATTCTCCAGAAGCGCAGGCCAGAATAGACAGTGAAAGCGGACGATATCCTTGCCGATGAAGTGGTAAATCTCCGTCTTGGGATCCTGCCACCAGGCTTCCAATGTTTCCCCGCGCGCCTTCGCCCAGCGCTCCAGCGTGGCCATATAACCCACCGGCGCATCCAGCCAAACGTAAAAGTATTTATCCGGTTCGCCGGGAATTGGAAAGCCGAAATAAGGCTTGTCGCGGGAAATATTCCACCCGCGCAACGGCTCGTTAAACCACTCCAACAGCTTCCCGGCCGTAGCCGCATCGGTATGCGCCGGAATCCAGGCACGAAGAAAATCGCGGAAAGGCTCCAGCTCAAAAAAGAGCTGCTCGCTCTGACGCATCACCGGCTTACCGCCGCAGACTGCGCAATAAGGCTCCTTTAGCTCGCCGGCGGTATACGTGGCGTTGCAAACCTCGCAGCCATCCCCATACTGATCTGCCGCACCGCACTTCGGGCACGTGCCCTTGACAAAGCGGCCGGGGAGAAACATGCCGCACGTTTCACAATAAAGCTGCTCCACCGGGCGGCGGGAAATCAACCCTTTCTCCTTCAGCCGCAGATAAATGCCTTCCGAAAGGGCGCGATTCTCATCGCAATTGGTTGATCCATACAAATCAAACCCCACCTCGAAAGCTTGAAACTCCTTCACGCGCGCCCGATAGGAGCGATTGATCAACGCCTCGGGCGTAATGCCCTCCTTGCGGGCGCGGATCATGATTGGCGTGCCGTGCGTGTCGTCCGCACACACATAAACGCAATCATTCCCCATCATTTTCTG
This sequence comes from uncultured Lentisphaeraceae bacterium, assembly GCA_937892925.1. Classification (GTDB taxonomy): domain Bacteria; phylum Verrucomicrobiota; class Kiritimatiellia; order RFP12; family DVOR01; genus Spyradenecus. Next base: position 7,333 of record CALBHX010000012.1, on the reverse strand, counting down.
ATAGCGCACCCAGAAATCTGTCTGCAAATACTCCACCAGATGCCCCAAATGGAGGGCTCCGTTTGCATACGGCAAGGCGCTGGTAACAACAATCTTCCGTTTTTCCATGATTCTCTGCTTCCTTTCCGTCTGCACCTCAGGGCGCCAGCTTCAGCGCACCATGTTCCCGGCGGCTGGCCTCTGCAGCAAAGGCAATCCGATGACTTTCAAGCGAGGTCTCGAAAAGACCTACATACGCCGCCGGATCACCTGCCGTCAATTGCCGAACCAGTTCATCCATTAGTCCAAAGTCGCCGCCGCCGTGCCCGGAACCCTGCGGGGCGCCGGCCTCCAGCACGCTATCCCACAGCTCCGTACGGCGCGTGTCAAAGTGATACACCGTCAGTGTACGGCCATTGCCCACAATCTCACCGCGCGTACCGAAAACTTTCGTCTCGCGCCCGCCGGTATAGGTGTAGCTCTCCATCTGATGCGCCACCGAGACGCCGCCCTCAAAACACAGGTTCACAATCTGGTGATCCACCGCGTCATTGTCGCACGCATACACGCATCGCCCGTAAGGCCCCTCGCGCAGCCGCTTCTCCATTGCCGCATCGCTTTTATCCACAAATGGGTAGCGATAATCCTGCCGTTCCAGATAAATCTTCCGCGCAGAATAAGGGCACGCCCGCTCCACCTCCGCCGGGCAATCCAGACAACGATTCGCCGCATGCGCCGGGCGGTGTGCCGCATTGAAGTGAAAGGTATTTCCGAAGCTCGATACGCCCGTGCAGCGCTTCCCCAGCCACCACACAAACTGATCAAAGTCGTGGCAGCACTTTTGCAGAATCATCGGTGTGGCCCGTTCGGTGTTTCCCCAGTTGCCCCGGCAGAAACTGTGCGCTGCGTGCATATACGCCACCGGCTCCAGATGCTGAATGCTCACCACCTCCCCAATCGCCTTTCCGGCAATCAAATCATGCAGCTTCTTAAAGTAGACCGTATACCGCAGCACGTGCCCAAGCATCACCAGCCGGTCGCCTTTTTCACGTACTTTTGCAGCCAACCGCTCACAGGCCTCCCACGTCCGCGCCATCGGCTTTTCCAGAAGCAGATGATAGCCCAAATCCAAACACTGAATCGCCGGCTCCACATGCAAGGCATCCGGCATTGTAATGGCCATCACATCACACTCCGGCCGAGCCGCCACAGCTTCCGACCAATCCCCCCACTGCGCTGACGCGTCAATCCCATGCGCCGAAGCCACCGCCGCACGCGCCGCCGGGTCAATATCCGCCACACCGACAATCTTCACCCGCTCCGGATAAGCCTTGGCGTATGCGGCATATGTCCGGCCGCGATCCCCCGCGCCCAAAATAATCATGCGAATTGGCAACTGCATGGCTCTCTTCCTCCGAAAAACGCATTCCCCTCATTATAGCACACTCCCTGATTGCCGCGAACACACCCCCTCCACGCCCGAAGTGCCGCAGGAAAACAGCCGCCATACAAGCAGCTTCTCTGTTAGAACAAAGCCTTCAAGCCTGATGGCGCCCTCCCCCCAATAAGTACTCCCACACCGCCGCACTGCATTCTGCATCCGCTCCTGCCCTCAAAGAAACGCATCCGAGGATTTTTCACTCATCCATGCGCCCTACACCGTTTACTATGCTATCTTTGTAATATCGTAATGTCATTTGAGAGGATTTCTGTCATGACCCGCTGCCTCCTGCTCGCCAGCCTGTTTCTTTTCAATGCCGCGGCACATACTGAAGACCTAGGGGATTACAACCTCCCCGAGGCGCGCACGCCCATGACCACAGATTTAACACCCCTGCTTATGGAGCGCGAAGCAGATCCCGCCGCGCTAGACGCTTTCAAGCGAGCACACCCCGCCGGATTCTGGCTTTTTGGAGAACGCCGCGACCGCGCCGTCCGAACCAACCGTTTCCCTGCCGTCTGGCTTACCAGCGAGGGGCAGCGCGCCTTCGGGGCTTTTCACGGCACCGCCCAGCCCGGCGAATACTATGTCTTCCAGGTTGTCATCGTTGGCGGCAGCCAAGCTCCCGCCAAAACCATTCGCTATACCGTTGAAGCTGACGGTTTTTGGAACCGGCTTCTCGGGCGAAAGCCCGACGTTACCTGTTTTTCTCTCGAAGGGATCGGCTCCGATGGGCTCCCCTTCACGAAGACCCTTCCCTGGCCCAGCGAGGGTGCAGTCAAGCCGCTCTGGTTCGGCGTCCAGGTGCCGCAGGATGCCTCCGGCACACGCTCCTTCACGCTCATTATCGGTGGGCAGCGTTTCCCCGTTTCCCTCACGATTGAAGGAAAACCGCTCCCCGATGGCGGCATCCACGAGGGTTGGCGCCTCGCACGCCTGAAATGGCTCAACTCCACCCTTGCACAAAGCGACACGGAAGTAACCGCGCCTTTCACCCCCATATCCCTTGACCGCAGCTCCCGCACACTCGCTCTTCTTGGCCGCACGCTCATCCTCGGCCCAAACGGCCTCCCAACACAATATACCAGTGCCTTTAACGGTTCCAACACCCGCATCCTCCCCCATCAGGCGCAGGAAGCCTTCACGGTCGCTCCTGACTTTTCTATCGGGATGCCCTTCATCCCAAAAACGTTTGCTTTCACACACGTTTCACCCGTGGCCGTCTGCTGGGAAGCAACAAGCCAGACCGAGAACCAGGCCTTCACCCTCACCGTTGCCGGGAAACTGGAATATGACGGCTTCCTAAATCTGCGTATGACCGTTTCCACACAGAAAGAAAACGCCTCTTATGACCGTGCTGCGCTCACCTTCTCGCTCACGCCTGAAGCCTCCCGCTTTGCAATGGGGCTCGGGCTTCAGGGCGGCTATACACCCCCCCGCCTGAATTGGACATGGGATGTTGCCAAACACCAGGACGCGCTCTGGATTGGCGGCGTCAATCAAGGCCTCATGATCCGCCTTAAAGGCGCCAACTACCAACGCCCCCTCATCAACGCCTACTACGACTTCCGCCCCCTCCGCCTCCCCGAAAGCTGGGGCAGCGGCGGTGTTTCCTTTACCAAAGACCATGCGCAGACATCCCTTTCCTTTTATGGCGGCCCGCAAACGCTCAAAGCCGGCGAACAGCGCGTGTATGACACCGACTGGTATCTTACCCCCTTCAAACCCATCGACCCCGCCTTCCACTTCGCCAACCGCTATTATCATAGCCCTCAAGGGTACGGACTCGAAGACTTCCAAAAACTCCGCAAAGAAGGCCACACCGTCTTCAATATCCACCACAACCGCCCCACAAACCCATTCATCAACTACCCCTACAACGACCTCTCGCTCCCGCGCCTGAAAGACCAGGTTCAAGCCGCCCATGAGGCTAACACCAAACTCAAAGTCTATTACACCACACGCGAAATCACCCAGAATATGCCCGAATTCCTCGCCCTTCTCTCCCTCGATGGCGAAGTCATTCTCCCCCGGCGCCCCGGCGTAGCCTGGCCCGTCACCAACCGGAAAGGCCCCCACCCATGGCTCACTGCACATGCCGGCGACAACCTCGTCCCCGCCTGGCGCGAAACCATCAAATACCCCGAATACAAAGGCATGCTTGATCTCGCCGTGATCACCACCCCTGACACCCGCTGGAACAACTTCTACCTTGAAGGCCTTCGGTACCTCATTCAAGAAGCCCACATTGATGGCCTTTATATTGATGATACCGCCCTTGACCGAAAGTCCATGCAGCGCGCCCGCCGCATTCTTGATCAGGATGGCTCCCATAAGCGCCTCATAGACATGCACTCCTGGAATCACTACAACTCGCTCGCCAAGTGGGCCAATTCAGACATCTGCTTCATGGAGCTCTATCCCTATTACGACTCTCTCTGGCACGGAGAAGGGAACTTCACCATGAATCGCTCCCCCGATTTCATCCTCACCGAAATGTCTGGCATCTGCTACGGCCTCATGAGCGAACAACTCTCCGGCACCAACATCTGGCGCGGCCTCGTCTTCGGCATGCTCATTCGCCGCCCCTGGTCCGGAGACAGCCGCCCCGCATGGAAGATCCTCGACACCTTCGGCATGATCCCCGGCACCGACCTCATCGGCTGGTGGGATCCTGCAACGCCCATTCACCCCTCCGATAAAGACATCCTTGCCACCCTCTATCGCCGCCCCGATGGCAAGTGCCTCCTCGCCGTAGCCAACTTCTCAAACACCGCCAAAACCTTCACCCTCAATGAAGACTGGAAAGCGCTTGGCCTCAATCCCGAAAACACCCTCTGGAAAGCCCCGGAATCCAAAGGCTTCCAAACCGCCGCCACCTTCCGCCCCGGAGAGGCCATCAAACTCCCCCCTGCCCGCGGGCTCCTTCTCATTGCCACCCCGAGAAAATAACACCTTTTCGAGCCTCGCTAAGCCCCCACACGCCCGCTGTGCCGCACAAGCAGAGAGCGCCTTCCCTCATTCTCCCTGTGCGGCCGGCAAAAAACACCCACCCGTGCACACGTGCTCACAGCGTTTCGTTTGTGTTTGATAAATGCATCACACAGCCCCTCAAACACCGGGTTCACGGCACGCCTCCAACACACGCAGCTCCCTATCCACACACCCCCCCTTCACCCATCACGGGATTCATACCCTCCGGCTCTGCGGCGCGAACCCATCCACCAGCTCCCTCGGCTTTTATAACCAAAATCCGCCGCACCATCCCCCTCGCTGCGCACACCCCATCTGCGCCAACAACCCATCGTCTTTTCACTCAGAAAAAGACAGATGAAGCACACATTCACAGCCCTCACATCCACCTCTTATGCGCGAAGTAGAGCAGCCCTACCCCCCTTCCACCCCCATTCCTCAAATTCCTCCAGCCTAGTTCCCCATTCCGGCAAAACCCACCTATTCCCAGATTCTCTCCAATACAAACAAAAAAGGCCTGCGAACCGCAGGCCTTTCGAAGCAATAAAAGCAGTCGCTTACTTGACTTCAACTTTGGCGCCAGCCTTCTCAAGCGCTTCCTTGATCTTGGCGGCCTCGTCCTTGTCAACGCCCTGCTTGACAGGCTTCGGAGCGCCCTCAACGAGATCCTTCGCATCCTTGAGGCCGAGGCCGGTGATGGTGCGGACTTCCTTGATGACGGCGATCTTGTTCGCGCCAGCGGCGGCGAGGATCACGTCAAACTCCGTCTTCTCCTCTGCGGGAGCAGCACCGGCGCCAGCAGCGGCAACCGCCACGGGAGCGGCAGCAGAAACGCCCCACTTCTCTTCGAGAGCCTTCACGAGATCAGCGATCTGCAACACGGTCATGCCGGAGAGCGCGTCAATGATTTCTTCCTGGGTCATGGTATTCTTCTTTCTTTTGTGTAACCGCCCGGGGTCAAGCCCCGGGAGGGAGATGCGTCACACGGCTCCCAAAAAGGGAATGCCCTGCGGCGCGGTTTTTACAACACGGCTGATTAAGCCGCAGGGGTGCCATCGGGAGCAGGAGCTCCTTCGGCAGAAGCGGGAGCACCTTCGTTCTCCTTGTCCACCTTGGCCTGCAGTACGCGGGCCATCTGAGAGGCAGGAGCCTGAAGGGTGCCGAGCAGGCGAGCCTGCTGAGCGGCAAGCGAAATAAGCTCGGAAAGCGTGGTGACCTGAGCCTCGGTGATGACCGTCTTCTCCATCAACCCAGCCTTGATCGACGCCTTCTCGTTCTTCTTGACAAAGTCCACCACCGTCTTGGCCGCATCGGCGATATCGCCTTCACCGGCAATCACAGCCGTCGGCCCCGTGAGGACGCCTTCGGGGAAAGTGATGCCCTGCTCGGCGGCAGCCTTGGCGATGTAGGTGTTCTTAATCACCATCATCTTAGCGCCTTTGGCGGCGAGCTGCGTGCGCAAATCTGCAATCTGCGCCACCGTCAAACCGCCAAAGTTCAAGAGGAAGGAGAATTCCTTACCCGCGAGGAAATCCGAGACTTCCTTATAAATAGCCACAACTTCCGGGCGTTTCTTCTGGTTCGACATGGTTGCTTACTCCTTCACGAGAACGCGCACGCCAACGCCCATCGAAGGGCTGATGGTGCAGCTGCGCACAAAGAGACCTTTGGCCGAAGCCGGACGCTCGTGCTCAACCGCATCGATAATCGCGCGGATGTTATCCACCAGCTTCGATGCCTCGAAGCTCAGCTTACCCGCCGGAACGCACACGTTCCCGGTGCGATCCATACGGAAGTCCACCTTACCGGCCTGTGCCGCCTTGACCGCCGCCGCAACATCGTCCGTAACGGTGCCAGTCTTCGGATTCGGCATCAAGCCGCGGGGGCCGAGAACACGCGCCACCGTGCGAACCTGCTTCATCGCATCCGTGGTGGCAATGGCCACATCGAAGTCTGTCCAGCCGCCTTTGACCTTCTCAATCAAATCTTCGAGGCCAACGGCATCGGCGCCGGCAGCCTTGGCCGCATCGGCCATGTCGCCAGCGGCGAACACCACCACGCGAACGTGCTTGCCCGTGCCGTGCGGCAGATGCACCACGCCGCGAACAGCCTGATCGCTCTTCGTGGGGTCAGCGCCCAGGCGAAAGCCCACATCCACCGTTTCATCAAACTTTGCACCGGGATGCGCCTTAATGAAGGCCACGGCCTCCTCAAGCGCCACGGCACCCTTGGGAGCCTGCTTCAGAGCGTCCTGGTATTTCTTGCTGTGCTTAGCCATAGATGCTCGCCTCCTCAATCAACAACTTCCACGCCCATCTGGCGCGCGGTGCCCTCAATCATGCGGGCAGCGGCGTCAGGACTGGCAGCGTTCAGATCGGCCGCCTTGATCTTGACGATTTCGGCAATCTGCGCACGGGTGATCTTTCCGACCTTTTCCGTGTTCGGCTTACCGGAGCCCTTGGGCAGGTTGGCATATTTCTTGATGAGCGCGGAGGCAGGCGGGCTCTTCAAAATAAAGGTGAACGAACGGTCGGCATACACCGTGATCACCACGGGAATAATCATGCCGCCCTTATCCTGCGTTTTGGCATTAAACTCTTTGCAGAATGCCATGATGTTCACACCCTGCGAACCCAGTGCGGGGCCGACAGGCGGTGCGGGATTGGCTGCTCCGGCAGGAATCTGGAGCTTGATCATCCCGGTGACTTTCTTAGCCATTTGGTATGGTCCTTATTGTCTTATGCCGCGCTCCCGGGGATCCTTTCCCGGTGCAAACGCACGACCGTCAACGAAACGCACGAAAACAGGCAGAGGGCGTATCAGACGCCCTCAGGGTGGTCAACCAATTTTTCCACCTGCCAGTATTCGAGCGTAACAGGAGCGCTGCGTCCGAAAATTGAAACGGAAATCTGCAAACGCCCGCTGTCAGGATCGATCTGC
>CALBHX010000011.1 GCA_937892925.1 uncultured Lentisphaeraceae bacterium | reverse complement strand
CCGAACGAAAACAAGAAGAGACGCTGCTGGGGGAAGAAGTTCAGGCAATGATTCGTGCGCTGAGTGGCCAGCTTCCCTGTTATGCTTCGCATACTACATTGAAAAGCCACCACATTGTTCGCACGCATCTTTCAGAGTCGGCTTTGTATGGCGGTGATATTTCCGGGGAGGGCGTTCGTTATTGTCCGAGTCTTGAGGATAAAATCGTAAAGTTTGGCGATCGTGGCGGACATCATATTATTTTGGAGCCGGAGGGTGCAGAGTGCCCCTGGTGTTATCCGAATGGGCTTTCCAATTCGCTTCCGGAATCGGTTCAGCTGGAGTTAATCCGCTCTATTCCCGGGTTGGAGCATGCGGTGCCTGCGGCTCCTGCGTATGCCATTGAATATGATTGTATTGACCCGCGTGCACTCGATGCCCGGCTGGCGCTTAAAACGGTTCCGAATCTGTTTTTTGCTGGGCAGATAAATGGCACCACGGGATATGAGGAGGCGGCTGCGCAGGGGTTTTATGCTGGGGTAAATGCCGCCTTTGCGGTTCGCGGTGAGCCCCCATTGATTCTTTCCCGGGATGAGGCGTATATTGGGGTTATGGTGGATGATTTGATTACAAAAGGGGCGGATGAACCTTACCGGATGTTTACTTCACGAGCGGAGCGGCGGCTGCTGCTTCGCCCGGGAAATGCGCATTTGCGCCTTCATACGCATGCTCGGCGTATTGGGATTGTATCGGAAGCAGCATTGGCGGAGGCGGAGCGGGAAACAGCCTGGCTTGCAGAGACGGAGCAGACGTGGCGAAAGGTGTTTTTGGATGGGAACGGATTGACGGGTTGGAGGCTGCTGGCGCGTGACGGGGAGACGTTTCATTCTGTTTATGAGCGTGTGTCAACACGGGTTGGTTTATCTGAACAGATGCTTTCGGTTCCGGAAGATTGGAAGGAGGAGCTGACGCTGCGTGCTAAATATGAAGGGTATATTGAACATGAGGCGCGTCAGGCGGAGCGGCTTCGCCGGGAAGAAGGGGTAACGATTCCGCCGGGTTTTGACTATGATGCTGTGCGCGGGCTGCGCTTTGAGGCTTGTGAGAAGCTGAAGCGGTTTTTGCCGGATACGCTTCGCCGGGCGGCATCTATTCCCGGGGTTAATCCGGCGGATGTAGCGCTGTTGTCGCTTGCGTTGGCCAAGCTGCGCAGGCAGGCATGATGTACTTGCGCAGGGCAGGGTGTACGCTGCGAAAAGAATTAAATTTAACGGCGGAAGCATGTCGTCTTCCGCCGTATTTATTTTGTTATGAGTTGGGTATGAAGGCGATGGGGTCTATTGGGAGCTTATTCTGGCAGGTCTCAGTGGGGGCGTTTTAGGACCGTTTGTTTTTGTTTTCGGTTTGTTTTTCAGGGGGATTCGAAAGGAGTTTAAGCGTGGTGTTTTTGACGGCGCTTGAACGGGCGCCTTCGATGTGTGTGGCAGTGAGGGTAGGGGATCCGTTTTTGTTTTCCAAGTGCAAGCGCGTCAGGCAATAATCGCCGGTTTGGTAGCCAAATCCGTCTCCGGTGTCCTCGTAAAGGAGACCTTCTGCCATGCCGTTTTCATTCGGGTTGGCCAGAAGTGTGAGGTCGGAAAAGTCGGCTTCTTCAGTGCTTTGCGCGGGTTTGATAACAGGAAGGATGGCGCCGGGGCGGAGCAGCAGGGCGGCTTGATCGGGGTGATGTTCGGCAGGAGAATTGAGGAGTGATACCGGGGCCCAGTTTCCTTTTGGGCGTGCGGGATGGGTGGCGAAGGCAGGAAGCACGAGTACATCGCCGCCGAGGAGAAAGGCTTGTTCTTCCCGGCGGAGTGCCGGGTCTTTCGGATCAGCAAAGAAGAGGGGGCGGAGAATGGGGGCACCCGTTTCGGCAGCTTCACGGAAGAGGGTGTAAAGATAGGGGAGGAGGGCATATCGGCGCTCCAGGGCGGTGCGGAAAACGGTTTCAGTTTCTTTACCGAGTGCCCAGGGTTCCTGGGCTTTGGTGCCTTTGCAGGCGTGGTTTCTGCAGAAGGGGAAGAAGGCGCCGAAGCCGACCCACTGGCGCATGAGCTGCGGGGTGCAGCTGTTGCCGAAACCGCCGAGGTCTGGGCCGTTGAAGGGCTGGCCGGAGAGGCCGAGGGTGAGGGTCATGGGGATACTGAGGCGCAGATGTGCGGGGGAGGAGAGGTTGTCGCCGGTCCAGGTGGCGCCGTAGCGCTGGCCGCCGAGAAAGTTGGCGCGTGTGAGGATGAAGGGGCGGCAGTTGGGGCGGGCGTTGAGGAGGCCTTGGCGGGAGGCGCGGATCATTTGCATGCCGTAGATGTTGTGGTAGCGGACGTGCGGGCCGGGGGTGAAGAGGGCGCCGTCGCCGCGGTGGAAGTTATCGGGGGGCATGGTGTGGGCGGTGCCGTCGAAGACGGCGGGTTCGTTCATGTCGTTCCACAGCCCGTCGATGTCGTTTTGGGTGACGAAGCTAGCGGTGAGGCGGCTCCACCAGGCGCGGGTTTCGGCGCGGGTAAAGTCGGGGAATTTGCAGTTTCCGGGCCAGACGCGCCCGATGAAGTCGGTTTGGGTGTCGGCTGTTTTAACCCAGTGGTTTCCGTCCTGGCCTTGTTGATAGACGGCATAGGCGGGGTCGGTTTTAACGCCGGGGTCGATCATCCAGATGCCTTTGAGGTTGAGGCGGTGGAGTTCGGCCATATAGGCTTTTGGATTGGGGAAGGTTTTAGGGTTAAAGGTGAAAACGCGGTAACCGTCCATATAATCGATATCCATCCACATGACGTCGCAGGGGATCCGTTTATTTCGGAAGGTTTGGGCGATGCGCAGGCAGTCTGCGGCAGATTTGTAACCGAAGCGGCTTTGCTGATAGCCCAGAGCCCAGAGGGGGGGCAGGGGCATATGGCCGGTACGGTCGGCCAACTGCCGGAGCACGTCGGCTGGATCGGATCCCTCGATGATGAGGAGGGGGTAGACGGGGCCTTCAAAGTCGAAACGGATTTGGGTTTCGGTGAGGGTGATGGAGCCGCGGTAGGTGGAATCGGCCAAGACGCCGAAGGCTGAACCGTCTGGGCGGAGGCCGAGCACCCAGGGGTGGCTTTGATAGAGGCGGGGGGGGGGGGAGGGTTGATAGCCGTAGTTGTCTTGATTCCAGAGGGTTATGGTTTGGCCGTTTCGGCGCAGAGGGCCGAGGACTTCGCCGGTGCCGTAGAGGTCGGTTCCGGCGGGGATATTGACGGTGGCCTGTGCGCGCCCGAAGGCGTCATGAAAGGCGGCTGTGAGGCCTTTCCAACCTTTTGGCGTGCCTTGAGCGGAGGGTTTTGGCCGTGCGCCGTCGGCCCAGATGGGCGTGTTTTGCCAAGCGCTGAAGGGGACCTTCGGGGGCATGAAGAGCACTTGGGTTGGGGTAACGGTGAGGATGGCTCCGGGTTTATCTGCCCGCAGCTGGGTTTCAAGGGTGGTTTCGGCGGTTTGTCCGCGTGCGCCAAGGCCAAGAAGTGCGCCAAAAAAGAGGGCTACGAGTCGTTTCATTGCGTGGGATCCTTTCACCGTTGTTTCCGCTGGGTAAGACGAGTTTATCATGTTTTGTCATGTGGCGGGGTCGGGTGGGGGCTTTGGGATGGGCGGGGTGTGTTTTTGCGTGTGCATGGGTGCAAAAAGCGTGCCCCGGGCTGAGGTTCAACGCGGGGCGGCTTTGGCGTGAATGGGGGGCGGGCGGAGTGTAAACCCGGCGCGCAGGGGTGTATCTGGGTGGAAGCGGAGGGAAACGCGGGTGTGCGTGTTTAAATGGCAAATAAAAGCCCCGGGGGGAACCCGGGGAGGGACAGGGTTTTGCGTTCCGGTTTGGATTAGGGGAGGGCGCGGAGCCAGTTGGCTGCGTCTTCGGGCCAGCGGGCGCATTCGGCGGGGAGTTTGCGGCGGAGGCCGAAGCCGTGGCCGCCGTTGGCGTAGAGGCGGAGGGAAACGGGGAGGTTGTGGGTGATGGCGCGGGTCATGTAGCCGAGGGAGGAAAAGACGTAGGCGCGGTCATCGCGGCATTGGGCGATGAAGGTGGGGACGTGGGGTTTGGCGGGGAGGACGTCGGGCGCAAGGGTTTGGCCATTCTGGCTGAGGTAGGCCGGATAGATGAAGAGGGCGAACGCGAGACCGTGGTTTTCCTGGGCGAGGAGGCGTGCGGTGAGGTGAGCGCCTGCGGAGAAGCCGATCATGCCAATGGCGTTTGGGCGGATATGCCAGGCGGCGGTGTGTTCACGAAGCAGGGCAAGCGCTTGGCGGGCATCTTGGAGGGCGCCTTCGCGGTTATTGGGGATGCGGTATTTGAGAACGGCGGCATGAAAGCCGAGGGTGTTGAGCCAGCGGCCGATTTCGAGGCCTTCTTTGTCGTAGGCGAGGACTTGATAGGCGCCGCCGGGAGCAACGAGGATGACGGGCGCGGTTTGGCCTTCTGGGAGGGGGGCGGGGAGGAATTCGAGGGTGGGGCGGCTGACGTTTTGGAGGTGGCCGTTGACAATGGTTTCAGGCTCGGAGGTAACGGCGCCCGGGGCGCCCTGGGGCCAGAGCGGGAGGGGCGCATGGGCGTGGAGGGCGGAGGTGAAGGAGAGGAGGAGTGTTGCGGCGCAGGTGCGCAGGGGGAAGGGCTTCATGGGAATTCTTTCAAATGGGTGGGTTAGCGTGTGAGGGAGAAACTTGCTGTACAGTGGGCGCGCAGGGGAGCTGCGGCTGGGGAAAGCGTTAGTAGGCATCGTTGAGTTCTTCATAGAAGGCGGTATCGATTTCGCGCAGGGTGTAGACGTGGCGCGTCTGGATGCCGATGCCGTATTTGATGAGGTAGGCGATGAGGTCTTCACCGTTGATGAGGGCGATACGGACGGAGGTGCCGGGATTGGCGGCGGTGGCGCGGGCTTTTGGGGAGAAGTCGGAGCTGGTAACAAAAACGCCGTCGCGCCCGCAGAGCGCACCGATGAATTGCTGGATTTCGGGGTTCTGCACGTTGTAACGCGGGTTGTAGTGTTTGGATTGAACGAAGACAACGTTGAGCCCGAGGGCGTCGCCGTAAACGATGCCGTCGATGCCGCCATCGTGCGAGCTGGGCGTGGTTTCGTGGCGGCAGCCGAACCCCATTTTAACGATGAGGCGGTTGACCAGCTCTTCGAAAGCACTTGGCGTCATGTTGCTGATCACGCTGCGCAGGGTTTTCTTCAATTCTTCGTTGGCCTGGAGCTCTGCATCGCGGAAGGCGTCCTGTGCGGTTTGTATGGGCTGGGGGAGGGGGGCTTTGGCTTTTTCTTTGAGCGTGAATTCCTTGAGGGCGAAAAGGCCTTTGTCTGGGCGGCAGAAGGGGCTTTGCGGGTTGTTCTTGATATCGAGGTAAAGTGCGGCACCAAGGGAACTCCATGGCGTTTTGCCGTAGGGCTCGAGGTGTTTGCGGTGCGCGGCGAAGCTGGGGGAGCTCCACATATCGCTGACGGAGAGGGGGCACTGGGCTTGGCGGAGGCAGGCCTCGGCGTAGGCAAGATATTTGTTCATGGCGGCTTTACAGGATAAACGGGAGCTGAATACGGCGTTTGGCGGCGGGGGCGGAAGGGGCGGTTTGGTGCGCAGCTTCGCTTTCACCATAGGAGCAGTTGCCCTACGCCGCGTTGTGCATTCGCTGGGAGGGGGAGGTTATCCGCGCAGATCTTCCCAGGGGGTGATACCGGAGAGAAGGGGGTGGCGGGTGTCTTTTTCGGAGAGGATGGGGGCGGTCATGAGGTCGGGCCAGGGGATGCCGAGAGCCGGATCGTCAAAGCGGAGGCCGCGCTCAGCTTCGGGGGCGTAGAGGTTATCGCATTTGTAGGCGAAGAGGGTATGGTCTTCGAGGACAGCGAAACCGTGGGCGAAGCCGCGGGGGATGTAAAACTGATGTCCGTTTTCGGCGGTGAGAAGCTCGGCTACATAGCGGCCGAAGGTGGGGGAGTTTTTGCGGATATCCACGGCAACATCCCACACCGCGCCGCGGATAACGCGGACGAGCTTGGCCTGGGTGTGCGGGGCGGCCTGCCAGTGGAGGCCGCGGATAACGCCGCGCATAGAGCAGCTTTCATTGTCTTGAACAAAGTCTGCTGGGATGCCGGCGGCATGGTAGCGCGCGGCGTTGTAGGTTTCGGCGAAGTAGCCGCGCGCATCGCGGAAGACGCGGGGGATGATAACTTTAACTTCGGGAATGGCGGTGGGGATAACTTCCATGGAAAGCGGCTCCTCAGGGTTCTTCACGCGCGGCGATATCAAGAATGTATTGGCCGTAGGTGGATTTGCGGGTTTTTTCGGCGGCGCGGAGCATTTGCTCGCGGGTGATGAAGCCCATGCGCCAGGCGATTTCTTCGATGCAGGCGATTTTGAGACCTTGGCGCTCCTGAATGGTGCGGACGTAGCTGGAGGCGTCTTGGAGGGCGTCGTGGGTGCCGGTATCAAGCCAAGCGAAGCCGCGCCCGAGGAGGCGGACGTTGAGCTTGCCCTGGGCGAGATAGGCGCGGTTGACGTCGGTAATCTCATATTCGCCGCGGGGGGAGGGCTTGAGTGTTTCGGCGATGCGCACCACATCGTTATCATAGAAATAGAGCCCGGTAACGGCGTAGTTGCTTTTGGGCTTGGCGGGTTTTTCCTCGATGGAGACGGCTTTGCCTTCGGAATCGAAGGCCACCACACCGAAACGCTCAGGGTCGCGCACGTAGTAGCCGAAGACCGTGGCCCCGGGCGTGGCGGCGGCTTCCTGGAGCATCCGCCCGAAGCTCTGCCCGTAGAAGATATTGTCGCCCAGAATCAGGCACACCGGGTCGCTCCCAATGAAGTCCTTCCCCAGCACGAAGGCCTGTGCGAGGCCGTTGGGCGTTTCCTGGACTTTGTAGGAGAGGCGCAGGCCAATCTCCGCGCCGCTGCCCAGCAGCCGCTCAAAGAGGGGGGTGGCCTCGGGGGTGGAAATGATGAGAATATCGCGGATGCCGGCGAGCATCAGCGTGGAGAGCGGGTAATAGATCATCGGCTTGTCGTAAATAGGCAGCAGCTGCTTGCAGATGATCGATGTGGCCGGGTAGAGGCGTGTGCCGGCGCCGCCGGCCAGAATGATTCCTTTACGCATGGGCAGAGCCTTCCGTTTTGGGTTGGAGGGGGCGTGCGCGCGGAACGAACCCTTCCGCGCAGACGAAGAGAAGCCCGTAAAGCAGCATACAGGCCGGGCTTCTGAAGACGAGATCGATAAAACTGTGCGCGGCCAGCAGCGTGGTGGCCAGCAGGGCAAAAATCAGCCAGACGTTCAGGCGGTTTACCCAGCAGCGATCGGCCTGAACATCGCTTGCAACCCGCGCGGGGCTAACCCACAGCAGCCGCAGAAAAGGCCCCAGCAGCAGCGCCACGCACGCAAGCATCAGCCCGAAGCCAACCCAGCCATGCTCGGCCAGAAATTGGAGCGTGTCGTTATGGACGTTGGCCTGCCCCACGCTCAGCCGCGCCTTGAGCCATTCCTGCTCTTCCGGAGAATCCGGGCGAATAAAGTGCGCGTTCAGCCAGCGGAAGCTCCACGCCCCGGTGCCAAACCATGGATAAGCCGCTGCCTGCCGAAGCGCCAGAATTCCCTGATAGCCCGAACGCATCAGCATGGGGTGCGCCAGATAATCTGCCCACGGCGTTTCGGCAAGCTCCAGGAACACCGTGTCGAGCGCAGGGATGGCGTGATATTCCGGCAGCTTCAGCGCGGCCTGGCGTGCCTCCAGGGAAACGGCGCTGCGCAGCGCCCGGGCACGCGCCGCATTGGCGGTTGCGGCATGAATTCGAAACGCCGCTGTTCCAAATACCGCCAGTGCGCCTACGG
Organism: uncultured Lentisphaeraceae bacterium; assembly: GCA_937892925.1. Lineage (GTDB taxonomy): Bacteria > Verrucomicrobiota > Kiritimatiellia > RFP12 > DVOR01 > Spyradenecus. The sequence continues at coordinate 85 of CALBHX010000011.1, read as the reverse complement.
CCAGCGCCGCTAACACCCCAAACCGCCGCGCCCGCGGCCACGAGCCGGCATAACGCAGCGGGATGAACAGGGCGCAAAACGCCGA
>CALBHX010000010.1 GCA_937892925.1 uncultured Lentisphaeraceae bacterium | reverse complement strand
TGAGCACATGATAGTCCCCCTCGGGTCCATTCCGCCGCACATACGGATGCAGCGCCAGATACGACTCACTGAAACGGTTCCATCCCAGCTTGGGATTGTACGCGAAGTTCGGGATCTTATCCCCAATGGCATTGACAGCCTTTGTTTTCCCATTGTGGCACCCCACGCACTTACGGTCGAGCACCGGCTGCAACTCACGCTCAAAGCTCCACCCGCGCGGCGCGCCATACCACGGCTTGACGTCCTGCGGCTTGTTACGCGAGGCAATCGTTGATTGCCCGGCAGGCGCTGCGGCATTCTGATTCTCATGGCAGCCAATGCAGCTAATGGTCTCACCAGGCTGCCCCACCAGCCACGAACGCATCAATTGAAGCGCACGCCCCTCTTCATCTAGCGGCTGAACCGAGAGCGGCGTCGCAGCCGGGAACTTGAAGAGTGTGGAGCCATCTTCATTCACATCCACCGTACCGTGCAAAATACGCGGATCCCACGGTCCCTCCATACCGATAACGTAATGGCCGCCAGCACGGCGCGGCGAATATTCATAGTGAAACACGCGCAGTTTCTTGACGGTTCCTTTAGGCACCCCATCAAGCGTCTTCTGCCCGCGATAGACATTAGCCATATACACGTTACACGTCTTGGAGTTCAAATCCACACGATCCGGCTGCTGTGGCGGGCGTACGCGCACTTTGAGCGGAATCGGCTCGTATAGGTTCGCGTCCGGAACATCCCACAATGTAAGAATGTTGTCATAAATGTCAATCAGCACCAATTTGAAGAGTTTGGAGCCGTCTTCCTGCATGGCCGCCAGAACCAGCTCATCATTCAGCGGGCGCGGGTGAAGGAAGAAGGGCTTTTCATTATCAACCAAACGGTCTTTCGTAATATTCTCGATCGGTTTCCCGGCATGGGCAAACTTATGAATGGCGCCCTGCGTTTCGATACGACCTTTGGAAACATCGAACATCACAAGCTCACCCTTACGCGCCACCCCATGGTGACCGGAAACAATGCCAACAAATTTGGTGGAGCTGCCGGGAATGTTCTGATGATAGAACAGGGAGTTCGGCCAATAACTATTGGAACCATAAAACTCCTGCTGGTCGGTACCGTCGGGGTTCATCGTCATCAGCACACGCGAGAAATAATGCGCGGAATCCGTGT
>CALBHX010000009.1 GCA_937892925.1 uncultured Lentisphaeraceae bacterium | reverse complement strand
TGCGGGAGAGTGACTGGAGCGGCATAGACGGTGTGCTGAGCGTGTGCCCCTTCTACAACAAGCCCTCGCAGGAAGGGCTCTACCGCCACTTCGCAGCCGTGGCAGATTTAGGCGTCCCCGTAGTGCTCTATAACGTGCCCGGGCGCAGTGCGAAGGAAATCCCGCTGGAGGTTGTAGCCCGTTTGGCAAAACATCCCAACGTCTGCGCCGTAAAAGAAGCTGCCGGAAGCGTAGATCGCGTCTCGGCCATTAAGCAGTTATGCCCAGACTTCACCATCCTTTCCGGCGATGACAGCCTCACCTTGCCCATGCTTTCCGTAGGAGCAGAAGGTGTCATCTCGGTCTGTTCCAATATTATTCCGCGGGCAATGACCGAAATGGTCAACTTGGCGTTAGATGGCGACTTCGTCAAAGCACGTGAATACCATGCAAAGTACTATCCGCTTTTCCGCGACATGTTCTGTGATACCAACCCCATCCCTGTCAAAGCCGCATTAGCGCTGATGGGGAAGATTCAGCTCGTTTACCGTCTACCGCTCTGCGAACCGAATCCTGCTTGTATGGAAAAAATCAAGGCTTGTCTAGCTCATTTGGCGCTGATCTAAAGTGGAGGGTTAAACATGAAGTTGGCTATTTTGGGCGGCGCCGGGCGTATGGGGCAAATGCTGCTTGGCAGTGCACGGGAAGCCGGCCTCTCCGTTGTTGCCGTTACAGAAGTCTCTGGGCACCCCCTGATTGGTACGGAAGCGCTTCCCGGCGTTATCTACCAGGAAACTTGGCCGGAGAATGCAGACACCATCATTGACTTTACCTTTCACACCTGTGTCACCGCGAATCTGTTAAACGCCGTCAAACGACATCAGGCTTACGTGCTTGGGACAACTGGTCTAACGGCCGAAGAGTTGGCCGCAGTAGACATAGCAGCACGGGAGATTCCACTTTGTTTCGCCCCCAACTTCTCACTTGGTGTGAATCTGTTGTTGGAATTGGTTCGCCGCGCAGCTTCCGTTCTGGACAATAGCTATGATGCTGAAATCGTTGAAATGCATCACCGGCACAAAAAAGATGCTCCAAGCGGAACTGCTCTTGGATTGGCGCAGGCGTTAGCCGATGGCCGCGGCGTGAAACTGGATGCTGTTGCCTCATATGGTCGGCACGGTATTGTCGGTGAACGCCCGGCGGGAGAAATTGGCATTCATGCATTGCGCGGCGGGTCTGTTGTCGGCGATCATACCGTCATGTTTGCCGCAGATGAGGAGCGCGTAGAGCTTACCCATAAAGCCGTATCGCGTGCAGCGTTTGCAAAAGGCGCACTCAAAGCCGCCCAATGGCTCCAAGAGCGCCAGCCCGGACGCTATAACATGCGTCACGTGCTCGGTTTCGAAAAGGCCTAGCTTATGGCACGTGTACTCCTTTCTCTTGGGAGTAACTTAGGCAATCGGGAGCACTTTCTAGATCAGGCCATTCAAGCCCTCGCCGCATTGCCGGGGACGGAGATTCTTCGTTTAGCCGGGCGGTATGAGACGAGCCCCGTGGATGTTCCTGCCGAGTTTGAACACTTGCGCTTTCTCAACTCTGCACTTTTGCTTGAAACCTCGCTCCCCCCAAATACCCTTCTATGCGCCCTACACCGAATTGAGGCAGACCTTGGGCGAATCCGTACCGTGACGAATGGCCCACGAACCCTCGATTTGGATATCATCGCCTACGAAGGCATTGTCTCGAACACCCCCACACTGACGTTACCGCACCCGCGTGCCCACCTACGCGCCTTTGTTCTGCAACCGGCAGCGGAGCTCGGATTCTCCGCATCCATGATTCGACACAATTGCTTCCCATCCGCGGCAAACGTGGTTTCTCCTGCTAGCGACTCATCGAGTCAGCTTTTCCCCTAAAGTAGCTTCCTGCTTTTGCCAGATCCTGATATAATCCACAGCAAACGTTTGCGGCAGAATCGTCTCATCCAGCTTACCGCCCCAATTACCAGGAGCACCGAGAGCCAAATTCAGCTTCACATAATGCGGTTCCCGAAAGGGATTGCTTCCGTCCGGGCGGTTCGCCAAATCCAGCGGAAAAGTGAAATAGGGCATTCCGTCAAACGTAAAAATTATTTTTTCGGCTGACCATTCCATTCCATACACATGCCACGCGCCATCCAACACGGACGCTCCGGTAAAACCTCCGCTCCGAACACGCTGCGGCAAATCCCGTGAACCAACAAAATGAAGTGTACTCCAGACGGTTTGCTGAGAAGACCACACGTATTCCATCACGTCAATCTCCCCGCAATCCGGATGCCGTCGCTGGACTCCGAGCGTCCAAATCGCCGGCCAGACTCCCTGCCCTTTCGGCAAGCGGGCTCGAACCTCCATCTTCCCATACCGAAACGCAAACTTCCCCTTCGTATCAATAGAGCCCGACGTGAACCGAATGTGTGTAGTCTGCTTTGGCCAAGAAGCTTGAACCGCTGGCGGAGCTTTCACAAAATCAGGATTCGGCTGAGATAGCGTCTCCTTTCGCGCAATCAACTCCAGCACACCCTGACGCACAGCCACATTCTGGAGCGCATCTGAATACCACTGCGGTTCCGAATTACGGACAAAGCCCCGCTCATATCGCCATTTTGACGCATCTGGCCGCCCTTCGTTCAAGAACTCATCCGAAAACACCGGCACCCACTCTGCCGCACATGCCACCGGTACCGTTATTATCAAGAACAATCCCGTCATCACACCGCGCATCATGTGATCCCTCCGTAACTTATACTCCTTTATCATAACACGAATCCGTTTCATTCCCTACCGTCTGCCACATCCCCTTCCCCTGCTGCTTACCCCTGAACACAGCTCTAAAACAAACGGATGCCAGAGATTTTCTCCAGCATCCGTCTATTGGCACAATTCCGAAAACGCTTTAGCGCACAGGCGCAAGTGCCATCGGCAGCACCTCGCGCGTTTCCAGATTCTTCACCTGAGCAACCCCAGCAATTAAATCATCCGGCCCTAGAAAGACAGCATACTTAGCCGATGAGGCTCCGGCCTTGCTAAAAAAGTGCTTCGGCTTCTGCGGAAGCAATGCCAAATCCACATCATTCCCCTCTGCACGCAGCCTAGCGGCGAACGCCACAGCCGCCGGGCGCTGCTCGATAGCCATATACCCCACCATATACCCACGGCGGGCAACCGGGCACCGGGAACCCAGAACCTCCCGAAGCACTTCTCCCACCACCACATCCCCAAACCCCATCCCAACCGCCGGCGTAGGTTGTCCGCCGACCAACGCCAACAACGAATCATAACGCCCGCCGCCAAAAATAGCGCGAAACTTCCGCTGAACGTCAAACGCCTCAAAAACAATCCCTGTGTAATAAGACAATCCACGAATCACCGCGATGTCGAACATCAACAGCTCCTCATACCCCATTTCCCGTGCAAGCGCAAACAACGCCTTCAGATTGGCAATGGCGGGAGACTCCGCTCCAGCGAGCGCCTCCGCTCCCTCCAGCGAGGTGACCGCTAAAAGCTCAAACGTCTTGGCAATAGCCGCATCGCCCAACCCCTCTGCCCGAAGCAATCCGGCGATCTCCTCGTCAGAAATCTTCCCGCGCTTATCCAAGGCAATGAACACCACAGCATGCTGCACCTCGGGAATCCCACTCTTAGCCAAAAGCTCACCCAACAACGCACGGCTGCTCACATGAATCCGCCATGCCTCGTCCGGCAAGCCCATATCCCGCATCGCCGCCACCGCCGCGCCCAGAATCTCCGCCTCGCACAACACGTCCTCAGACCCAATAATATCCATGTTCAGCTGATAATGCTCGCGTTTCCGCCCCCGTGTCATCCGTTCATAACGGAAACACTGCGCAATGGCATACCACTTAATCGGAAACGGAAGCCGCGTCTGCCGCGCAGCCACCATTCGCGCCAACGTAGGCGTCATTTCTGGGCGCAATGCCAACTTTCGCCCAGACTTATCCTCAAACGCGTAAATCTGCTCCGAAACTTCCTCGCCGCTCTTGCGTTGAAGCAATTCCAACGATTCCACCACACACGCATCATAGTTCTGAAACCCGAATCGTTCCGCAGCTGCACGCCAGGCATCAAACACCCGGTTCCGCCAAACCATGTCTTCCGGATAAAAATCGCGCATTCCGCGCGGTGCCTCAAAAGATACCATACTCATAATGCGGCGTATTATACCACCTCTTCACCCTTCTGTCGCCCATCCAACCTCCCCCGCCCCTGCGGCTCATTCGGCAAGCAGCCGAACGCGACTGGGAGGCCATTATCGAGAAGCTCCCGAAGGAGGACCGGGAGCCCATGCGCAAGCGGGTGTCTGAGATGCAGCAGCTGGCTCGGCGCACCGAAGACTTCACGGCGGGCGGATACACCGAAGACTTCACAGGCGATGTCATCAGTCACTCCTACGCGCTGTCGAAGGAAGGGTTCCGTGAGGAAGTGCCCAAGCGCATCACCGATGGCGACTTCGGCTTCTGCCGAACCCAAAAACGTACACTACCACCCCGCAAGGGCAGCATCAACGGCGACCAGTATGGGGCTCTTGCCCTTGCCGCGCTCAAAACCATCGGCACCCATGCCAAGGATGGCGCTTACAACCAAACAACCCTCAAAGATTTCTACGAGAAAGAACAAGAGCTTAAACAGCTCCTGAAGGCCGACCCGAAAAATAAGGGAGCCAAGCATTATCTCGACATCATGGCCAAGGTTAAGCATGCGGAGGCCACCCAGACCACGATCCCACCTCAAGACGTGTCAATCAAGGTTGATGTCTCTAATTTGAACACCGAGCCCCCAACAAAACACATCTCCCTCACGGACCATATCAAACAATACATGAACGCAGCCGGCGGAGATTATAATCTCATTTCTGAGTGGTGCAAGAACCAGGCGAGGGACAGCTGGAAGCAGAAGGCCGTTGAACGGAAAGTGCTTCAATTGGCCTCACGCGGACTAAATTGGCAGCCTCCTCCTGACGCGCCGGGCGTTTGGTACGGCGATGTGGGGCAACGGCGGGACAAGTTCGATAAGGCGCGGGAATATTACGAAAAGCACCCGCAGCAGCTCCGCCGCGATCTGCAGAGCGTCGCCCAGTACAAAGCGGCCGTGCAGCTGTTGCTTGAAAACGCGGAGTTCGAAGGGAACGA
>CALBHX010000008.1 GCA_937892925.1 uncultured Lentisphaeraceae bacterium | reverse complement strand
AGAAGGGCATCGACATTGTGGTGCTGGACATGCCGCTGCTGGATACCCGGCGCGGAAAGGATCTATTGGGAACCTTTCTCAGCGACATTGTGCTGCAGGTGCTTTCGTTTGTTGCCGAGAACGAGCGCGCCACGATCCGCCAGCGTCAGGCCGAGGGGATTGCCGCGGCCAAATCAAAGGGCGTCCGCTTCGGGCGCATTCCCAAACCGCTGCCGGGAAACTTCCACGCCGTCTATCAGCGCTGGAAAAGCGGTGAAATCTCGGGAAACGCGGCGGCAAAAGCGTGCGGGATCCCGCTCTCCACCTTCCGCTACCGAGCGCGTGAGGAGGAATGCCTGCCTGCCGGCAGGCAGGCGAAATGCGGAATGAGGAATGAACGGATTGAACTGAAAGAAAGGAAAAACCGATGAAATCGAAGACATCAGCCCCTGCCAAACCTGCGCGTTACCGCGTGAAAGCCCGCGGCTCGCATAAACCCGTCTGGGAAGTGGAGGCCGCCACCGAGGCGCAAGCCCGCGAACGCGTGGCGCTGGCCACGCGCCTGCCCCTGCACACCCTCACCGCCGAACGGCTCTAACAGAAAAGAAAGGAAGCAATACATGAAACCGAAAACCAAGGCGCCCCAATCACTGGAAGACGTGGAAGGCCTGCTGGCGCAGGTGGCCGCCGCCGATGCGGCCGCGCGCCGCCTCACCGCGCAGATGGATGCCGAGCTCACGCGGGTGCGCGAACGATTTGCCCCGGCGCTCGATGCTGAGCGCGCCCGGCGCGAAGAGGCCGAGGGGCTCATTGCCTGCTGGGCGGAGCTCAATAAAGCCGCCTTCGGCGCGCGCCGCTCGCTGGCGCTCACGCACGGGATTATCGGCTGGCGGCTGGGCACGCCTGCCTGCCGCCTCCGCGCCCGCGTCAAGGCCGAAGCCGCGCTGGAGCAGGTGCGCCTGCGCCTGCCCGAATATGTCCGCAATATTCAGGAGATCGATAGAGCCGCGCTGATTGGCGCCTACACCGGCGGCGCGCTCACGGCGGCCGATTTGGAGGCCTGCGGCCTGCGCATCGCCCAGACCGAGCGCTTCTTTGTGGAGCCCAAAACGGAGATGGCCGCGCAGCCCAAAACCGGCGCGCAGGTGTGCTAAACTGAGCCGAAAGCGAAAGGAGAAACCGATGAATATCACCCCCCGCCAGCGCGGCGCGTTTTTCATCCTTCTGGACAAAGCCATGGACATGCAGGCCCTCCCCCGTGAGCAGTGGGAGGCCTTTCGGCGCGGCCTCATTCTCCGCGCCTGCCCCCGGAGCGGCGGGCTCTTACGCAATGTGGGCAGCGGCGCCGAGTTTGACCGCCTGATGCTGGAAACGGCCATTGAGGCGGGCGATGTGGAGGCCGCCGGGCGCTTCGGCACGGCCGAAAGCCGCCGCCTGGCCGCCCTGGCCGAAGCCCAAGCTGAACAGATTGCCCAGATCGCCGCCCCGGAAGCTCAGGCTCAGGCCGCGCCCGAGGCGTATCTCCGCGGCATTCTGAAGCAGGCCGGCTGGGTGTGGGCGCTCCCGGGGCAGACGATGCCGCAGGGGCAGCGCGGGGCGTGGTGGCTTGACCTGACGGCCGCGCACCTCCGGCGGCTGCTCTGCATGCTCGATACGCACCGCCGCCGCCTGCTCCGCCGCGTGCCCAAAGCCAGGCGCCGCGCCCTCGCGGCCGATGGCTCCGAGCGCTCGGCCATGCCCATGGGCTTCGACCGGAAGGTCCGCTATGTGTGGCAAGGCGGAGAGCTCTGGCGCGTGCCTACCGCTTCAGGCGCTCCTGCGGCGGAAAATTCGCCGGAAGACACCCCTGAAGCGCCTGCCTCCTGCGAAACACGCGCGCCAGTCTGTTGCAAACCACTTGCAAAACGCACGGCGGCAGTTTGACGGGGGGAGTTTACCCCCTAGGACGGTAAACGCGAAAAAAGGCCGTTTCCGCCCTTCTCAGAACGGAGTGCTGAGAACTGAGAACCTCGTGCGCATTCCGCATTCCACATTCCACATTCCTCTGCCGCTCCACCCGGGCGGCAGATTTTCTTTTGTCGCCCAACTTGACTGTTTCAGCGGATTTGCAGGAGTTGCGGGCGGTGCCCTTCTTCCGCCGCGGCGGGCGCGCGATAATAGGGGCATGAAACAGCTCCTCACCCTCAACGCCGCCGCCCCGCTGCCCGAAACGCTGGCCGCGGGCGATATCCTCGAAGTGCAGCTGGCGCCCTTTGGCGACTTTCCCGGCCTGTGCGCCGGGCGCCGCGTAACACAGCGCTGCGATGCCATCATCCGCCCCCGCCGCGCCTTCCGGCTTCGCAACCTATCACCCCTACACGTTCAGGTGATGAATGCTGGAAGGGCTACATCTTCACCCTCAAATTTCCCTCTCCTCCAACCATTCCTCTCCTGATCCCATTCTCACACCCCTTGATCATTTTCTCACCTTCACTGATTGATACATTCCAACGAACTCGTCCAAGCAGTCACTCTTACGCAAGATAAATGGTACGTTTTTAAAGAAGATAAAATTTATAAACAGTGTGCACTCAGCCCAAAAAATTATACACGAAGGACAACGTCAAACACGGATAACGTTCTTTAAGGAAACCTTGAAAAGGCAATCCCCTAAGAAATAAAAGATAAAAGAATCCATTGACGCATATTGTGAAATACTCTTCTGAAACGAGGTAGACGTAACCGTTGGCGCTGAGGAAGAATTCACTCATGAAAAATCATATCTCGCCTCGCGGTTCACAATCATAGCGGCACATTGAAAGAACATACTTTCGGCCATTTGACGACAAGCTCCAAAAAATTATACGCCGTTCAGAAAAATACGTTTTCCAAAACTTCATGAAGCCTGCATAAGACAAGTGAAACTGCCAAGACAACCCTATCATACAAATACGTTGATTATAATCACCAAGTCTCATTTCCGATTGACAATCTCAAATGAAGGCTCTGTATGAAACGCTGAACAGTAAAGTATATGAACTTATGCACCATCGTTCGTTATCACGCGTTACGTTCTTCCCACGCCATACGCGCGTTCATACCAATAATTCCTTCTGATGAAGGATTGCCCTTTCCTCGGAATCAAACGTCATCCATTTTTCTCGTTGTATGCCCATCGATATCACGAAGGCTCATGAACCCACCCTATGACCCTATGTATTTGATTCTATCGACACCTTTCCAAGATTCTGGATTCGTTTATTTCGGAATTGTATTTAAAAGTAAATATTTGTTATACTATACGCTGTCACATGAGGGAGTAGTCGGCGTGTATACGCGATAGGCCAACAATCCCGGTCGAAAGATCTGGCCTATCTGTAATGATGAGACTCTTGTGCAGCCACAAGGCGCACGAGTCGTTTCCTCTTTTCCGAAAAGAAAATCGCCCGTGCGGAGAATGCGCTCCAGATGGGCGATTTGTTTTTGGAGAGAGATTAATGCATGCCTACTTTTCACAGTCTGTTTCAGACGTATTGAACGCCTTGGAATGTAACAAGCGAGAGGGACTGTCGCAGAAAGCAGTGGAACGCCATCGGCGCTCATGGGGTAAGAATGAGCTCCCTGAACCCAGAAAAATTTCACTCGCTGAACGTATAGGGTGTGCATTCAAAGAGCCCATGACACTCCTGTTGATTTTAGCGTTGTTCCTGTTGATCGGGGTCAACACCGCGCGTTGGTGGCATGGTGGGGAGACCGATTTCGCAGAGTGTATTGGCGTTTCAGTAGCCATTTTCCTCTCCGTTGGGATTTCAATTGGAATGGAAGGGCACAGTGCGCGAGCATTCCGTGCGTTGCGCAAAATCGGCGCAGATGTATCTATTCCAGCGCTTCGGGGCGGACGATGGCAATCGATTCGCCGGGAAGAACTTGTGGTTGGCGACCTCATTCGCATTGGAGCTGGCGACAAGGTGGCTGCGGATGGACGGCTTATTGAAGCGTATGAGTTATGTGCCGATGAATCTGCTTTGACTGGAGAGAGTCTTCCAGTAGAAAAAACTGCAACGGCCGTTCTTCCCGAGCAAACGCCTGTAGCCGAACGAAGCAATATGCTATATGCTGGCAGTTTTATCGTTTCGGGTTCTGGGCTCCTCGTGATTACGGCCGTTGGGCTGAATACTGAGTTTGGTCGAATTGCCGCCGCGCTGGCAGACTGGACTGCCGTTCAAACACCCTTGCAGCACCGGCTGGCACATCTTGGGCAATGGATCGCCCTGTTTGGGGTATCGGCTGCAACGTTGGCATTTATTATTGAGCTCTTTTGGATGCTCTGGTTACACACACTTTCATGGGAGGGAATTGGCGGAGCATTCGTATCATCAATCGTATTGATCGTTGCCTGCGTTCCAGAGGGATTACCGACCATCGTTGCTATGGATCTGGCCATTCACGTCTTACGAATGGCCAAACAACGAGCTCTTGTCCGCAAGTTGGTTGCTTGTGAAACCATTGGGTGTGTGACTTACATCTGTACGGACAAGACCGGCACCTTGACTGAAAACCGCATGGCGGTGCGTTGCCTATGTAATACCGCAGGGAAAGAAGATACGCTTCCAGAGGTATTGTGGGAAAATATTTGTATCAACAGCACCGCAACTTTGCGGGAAGATCGGCAAACATTCACAGGGAACCCAACCGAAGGTGCATTACTGGTGACGGCTGCACAACATGGGCTTGTGCCAGAAATTCTCAAACAGAAGGCGACTATTGCCCATGTGGAACCGTTTTCTTCTGATAAAAAATGTATGTCTACTCTAATCACGTCTCCCCATCGGCGTGAACTTCTTAAAGGAAGCCCGGAGCACATCCTCTCACGTTGTGTCTTACCCCCTGAAGTACGCACCCGTATAACACAAGCGCTCGCGTATTGGCAGAAGCAAGCTTGCCGCGTTTTGGCCTTTGCTCATCGTGACACAACAGAGGGCGCCTTCTGTTATGACGGATTTGCGGCAATTGCCGACCCGGTGCGGGGGGATGTCCCGGCGGCACTTCGTGCTTGCAGGCAAGCCGGAATTCACGTTCTGATGTTGACAGGGGACAATCTTTTGACTGCCACAGCAATTGCTCAGGAACTTGATCTTTTCAGCGATGAAACAACAGCTGTTACAGCACACGACCTGGAAGCTCTAGATGACGAAGCGTTTGCAAAAAAACTGCGTACGGTTCGTGTCGTTGCACGCTCCACACCTATGATTAAACGCCGTGTCGTTCAAGCACTCCAGGCCATGGGAGAGACGGTGGCAGTAACCGGTGATGGAATCAATGATGCGCCAGCTATCCGGGCGGCAGATGTGGGCGTGGCCATGGGAAAATCCGGAACGGAGGTTACAAAGTCGGCCTGCGACATTTTATTATTGGATGATGCCTTTACCACTATTGTTCGTGCCATTCGCTGGGGGCGCGGCATTTTGGATAACTTTCGCCGTTTCATCCTGTTTCAGCTTACGGTTAATGTTTCCTCCGTCGTGGTAGTATTGCTCACCGTCTTATTTGGAGGAGAACCTCCATTCTCAGCCTTGGAACTTCTGTGGATCAATGTTATTATGGATGGCCCACCGGCGTTGTGTTTGGGACTTGAACGAATGCATGAAGACTTACTTAAACGAGCACCTGTTCGACGAGATGCACCGCTCATTTCCAGCACCATGCTCTTCCGTATGCTTTTGATTGGCTGCGGAATTGCGTTGCTTGCCTTAGGACAACTTCACTTTAACTTCCTTAACGCACAACCACACGAGTGCTCAACCGTATTCTTCACTCTGTTCGTCTGTTGTCAGCTCGCAAATGCACTCTGTTCTCGGTTTCCCGATGGCGGCAATCCGTTTTCCCACCTTACAGGGAATCCTGCGCTTGCCCTAACACTTACCCTTGCGCTTGGTCTCCAGTGGATGATTGTCACTTACGGCGGACGAGCGTTTGGAACGGAACCCTTATCGTGGTATCTGTGGATGAAGTGCCTGGCAATCTCAGCCTGTCTTCCACTTGCATTTGCGTTTTTTGCTGGTGTGCAAAAGATTTGCTGTCAAAAACATTTCTCTAATTTTCTCCGGCGCGGCGAAATTCCACCCGTCGAAGGATCCGAAATTGCAGATAGGTAAATCCCACCAATGCCGATCCAAGAAACCAGGCCATCGTTGTGGCTGATCCCATGTGTAAATTGTTATACGCTTCCTTCCAAATAGCCAACGAAAGCACATTTGTTGTATCACCAGGACCACCAAATGTAAGCAGAAAAATTGATCCAATGTTCTGAAAAGCTGCAATAAAGGCACCCACAAAATTGATAACCATAAGTGGTGCCAACTGTGGTAAAGTAACAAGATGGAAACGCCCCCAAAAACCGGCGCCATCAATCGCTGCCGCCTCATAATAATCCTGTGGGAGCGCTTGAAGTGCAGCAATATAAATCAGAGAAGCCATACCCGCCCCAGCCCAAACGCCCGGCAATACGCAGCAAAGCATAGCCCACGCAGGATCTTGAAGCCAGGCTTGCCGAGACACACCAAACACACCTAACAACTGATTCAATATCCCGTTTTCTGTTGGATCATACATCAACTGCCAAAGAAGCGTTACAACAAGTGTAGAAGTAAGATGCGGAAGAAAATAGAGTGTACGAAAGAAAATCTTTCCCCGCGGAATCTCAGAAAGCATTACCGCCAGAAAAACCGGCGTCGTAAACCCAAAAAGAAGTGTTAAGGCCACATACTTCAGCGTACGGCCGGCACTACACCAAAACCCCCAATCCGTTGCTACTAGAATGAAATTGTCCAATCCAACCCAAGGACTCTCCCCGACAATGTGAACCTCTCGAAAGGCCATCAACACGCCACGCACTAATGGAATATAACTCCACACCGTTACACTTAGTAAGGCTGGCGCAAGCATCAGCGCCACAATCATCACAGAGGAACGTGTATATTTCTCCTTCCGCGCACTCCCCGTATCTGAGCCTGAGCCCACACAACGGGAACGATTTCGCCAACCACGAAGAACCAGAAAAGACAACCACACCATCGCCCCAATGACCAACACCCCGAGGATTCTTCGTGCCCATGGGCGATAAGGTGCAAGCGACTCCTCCGGTACACGAAACATCAACCCGCGATTAGCTTCGTCGTTTATCGTCTTAAGGACGTGTGCCACAGGAAGTGTTTGCCCCGCTTCAGAGAAAAGCAACCCCAGAAAGCGGCGTTGCAATAAATCGCTTACACCTTGCCAAAACCCAACAAAAGGCTCCGTCTTGGCAACGATTCGCCCGGCATCCAAATCATCATATAAAGCATGTATCGCCGGAGGAATTTCATCCAAATAAGCCTCCAGCCCCAAACGTTTCAGGTCTTCTGGATGACACCACCGAGCATTACCCTCGAGCACCTGTTCACGAATATGAGCATCGTTCAGCGTTGGCGACGCCAATTGCTCCAAACAGGCAAATACTAGATCCTGCTCTGCTTTCGGACGTCGAGCCACCCCTTCGCTTATTCCCCAGAAATGCCGGTGTGCCTGAAACACACGCGGGAGCGTTTTCATTCGAGCAGGAAATGGCATAATACCAATCACCTCAGGTTCTAGCCCCCCTTCCCCCGTAATTCGTTCCAACGCTTCCGTTCCAGCAAACATGGCAACCACATCGCCCTGCAAAAAAGCTTCCGGATCATTATTTAGCGGCAATTTACGCGTTACCCCGTAATTCACCTCTTCAGGAGTAAATACAACTTTTCGTTCACCGACATAAATCCATCCTGTGGCAACGGCTTGCGGAGACAAATCCAAAAATACTCCCGTTTCGGGATCACGAATCCATGGAGCCCAAACCAACTTCTGCATCCACTCTCCGGCCGCAATCGCTTCCGGCGAATCGAATGCCGCCCGCCATTCCGGTTGAACATTCGTCAGATCCTCCCCATCCGGAGTCCGGCATTGAACCGTCTCCATCGGAAATGAAAAATAAGTTCCCCGCAACAACGATAACCGCTGTTGTTCAACCGGGGAGCCTCCGGCACTTTGAATCCAGGGCAGCCAGTTCCAGGGGGCCTCACACACACCAAATGCACGTTGTTCATGCTGTCCAAGCCCCCGTATTGTCAACGCTTGACACCATCTCCAAAAGGCCTCCCACGTCTCCGGCACAACGTCCGGATCCAACCCCACCGCCCGTACCAAATCTTTACGATAGATAATACCGTAATACGCTACCGATGCTGACGGCAACCCGTACAGATGACCATTCGATGAAGCGACACGGCGCCATAAATCCGGAACATATTTCCATCCCTCCCACTCCGAACCATTCTCCCCCAACCAACGATCCAACGGCATCAAAAAACCGTTTCGAATGTCATTTTGAATAATATGAAACCAACACTGATAAATATCCGGAGCATTTCCCCCCGCCATGGCAAGCAGCAACGGTGAACGCCCCCCTGCCCCCGGCAACCACAAACCTCCCCATTTTACCGGGCGAAGCGTTGGGTTATCTATCCCCAAGCTCAAGATTTGCCGTGTAACTGCACTTTCCGGCCTATCGGGATCGTACCCCCCCATGAAGGACACCTCTACACCGCGCACAACCCAAAAACAACCACCCACAACCCAAACCCCAAACAGCCATCTTAACATCCATGAAATGTACTTCAGACGCCACATCTTCCCGACCTCTTCCTCCTTCAAAAACATCATACCCTCTCATGTGATCCACATCACACATCCACCCTTACAACTGCCGTAAAAACATCCCCGTACACGCCACCAATGACCGAATGGCGTGTACAGGCAGGCAACTGCGGGCACACTAGAAACCGCGCGAAGAGAGTTCTGTCTGCAACTTCTGCTGGAAGAAGCGCGAATCTTCTGCCGTTGGCTGATATCCGGGCAACTCTGGCTCAAATCCAAAACGTCCCATCTGATCAAAATACCAACGAGCCTTCGTGCCATCAGAAAAAATCACCGAGCCCGAAACCAATGCGCCTGGAATCGCTTGAATCGTATCCACCGACACCGTAACGTTTCCGGGCTGAGGCGATTCCTTTTGGCCTGCTTCGCCTTCCTGCGCCTTTTGCGGCAACTTGACTTTCGTCACATCATCAGCCTCAACCTGAACTTCTCTATCCTTTAATTGTGCACCTAAATCCATCACCAGCATCCGCACATCAAAAAAAGTCGGATGCAATCCAAATTCTTTTCGAAGACGTTCCTGTACCTCACTCAGGCTTGCTCCATCAGAAACCCAAGTACGAACTTCCGCCTGTTGCTCTGCCGTCAATTTCATTTTATCTCCTCCTTCTTCGAACCGGTGCCAGGCTCCGAGGCCGTAGCCCCAAATTCCATTTCCTGCGTCAATTCACGCAACAAAGCCCGATGCATCAAACGCTCATCTGTTAATTCCCGCTCACGACGCTTTCGATCCTTTTCCGTAAGTGAATCCCGCTCTTCACGCAAAACCGATTCCTTCTTTTGGATAGATTTCTCCAGTAGCTCAATCATCTTTTTGTCATGAGCCCGTTCCGCCTCCAATCGTTTTTCATGAGCCTTAAACTGCTTCAGTTCATAGGCCCGCTTTTGCTCCTCACGACGAAGCATTTCCACATCGTCGGTCTGGTCTGCCAAACTGGAATTTGACCACCCCTTATTCCAAACCCCTGCTGCATCCAAATAGTCCTTACGCCGCTTCGCTTCAGCCTGAGCTTCCTCTGATGACGTAAAGACATAGGGCGTTAAAAAGATCAAAAGCTCATCCCGCTCGTCCTCAAATGATGTATAACCAAACAGATATCGGCCAATCCAGGGGATATTCTTCAGCACTGGAATACCCCCCTCCGATTCCTTCTTCGTCTGTTGTACCAACCCGCCAATCACCACCGTCTGCCCATTCGTCACCGAAATATCCCCGGAGATCTTACGCGTTGTAATGATTGGCCAATCCGCCGATGCGCCATCCGCTCCCGAACCTGGCACATTCTGCGTTTTTGTATTCTGCTGAAACGTCTCTTCAAACGTCAACACAACTGTGCCATCCGGATTAATCCGCGGCGTTACTTTAACTGTAAGCCCCACCTCTTCCTGTTTAATGTCAGGTTGGTAATCCGAACCATTGTAAGAAGACCCCATATACTTCATCCCGTTGTATAAGTAAGCGAGCTCCGTTGCCTCCAGCGTAGCTTCTTTATTGTCCTGCGTCATCAGGATGGGCGATGTGATCACTTTTGAACGCGTATCCGTTTCCGTTGCCCGAATCAAAAAGTCAAGATTCAGCTTATTGATCGTTCCGTAATACTGCGAACCTCCACTAATTGCCCCTAAGGCAGACGTCACATTCGTAGCCAAATTAAACAAATTGTTCGGCGAAACCCCCGCATCACTCGGCATTCCTCCGCCACCATACGAATCCTTATACTTGTTGCCTCCGGCTACTCGCTTCACCCACTGAATCCCCGTTGTAATGTCGTCACCCAGTGCCACATTCAGCACCACCGTTTCTATCAACACCTGCGACACCGGCACATCCATCTCCGCAATAATCTCTTTGATCGCCGCCAGATCCCCAGGTGAAGCCATCACCATCACGGCATTAATCCGGCTGTCTGCCAAAATCTTAATATTCTCCTTCCGTAATTCTCCTAATTTACTTTTCGTATTACTCGAAAGCATCGATGCCGTGGAACGCATCTGCTGCCGTGCATTCGTCAAATTCCGATTATTGGTTTGCGCATTACGTGCATTGTTATTATTCTGTGCATTGGTGCTTCGCGATGTAGAAGAAGCATCAATCAACTCGTTAAGCAAATCCGCCACGCCCTTATTGGAATCTTTTGTCTCCGCTTGCGCATACCGAAGCCGGATAATCTCAACGGATATCTCAGGCGCCGTCTCCACATCCAACACCTTGATAATTCGCTCGAAGAACGCCATATTCGAAGGCCGCGTGACAATAATCAGCTGATTGGAGCGCTCATCCGACATAATTTGCACCTTACCGCGAATCATTCCCCGGTCAGCATCACTCACCAACGCATCACTTACGGTAGAAGCCTGCGCAGCTTCTGCCTGCGCTGTCGGGCGCGTAACACCCGGCAACTGTCGCGTTGCACTGATGGAAATCCCCCGCTGCATCCCTCCCCCCAATGAATTGCTCGTTCGCGGAGCAGCTGTTGTTTTACGCGATTTCTCGTCCTCCTCCCGAGATGCCTGAACAAACTCCTCCAAGGCCTTTTTAATATCCTCGGCCTTGGCATGTTTGATCGCATACACCTGCACCTCTTCCAAAACCGGCATGGGCTTATCAATAAAGTTAATTATCTCAAGCATCCGGTTTACATTCTCCTGCGTATCCGTCACTAACAGTGAATTTGTCCGCTCCAAATACTGAATCTGTCCATCCGGCCGCTTAAAGCTTTCAATCGCCTTCTGCGCTTCCTCTGCCGAAACATGCTTCGGCGTAATAATCTGCCGAATGATCCGGCCCTCCTCCGGATGCCTGCCACTGGGCGGCACCTCAAGAAACGTCTCAATACCCTGTTGGCCAATCGTCTTGAAAGGCACCACAAGCGCGAACCGCTCCCCCACCGGGATCAGACCTATCCCGTTGAGCTGAAGTTGCTGCTCAATGGCCTGAAGATATTCCGCTTCTGTCCAATTCTCTTCATCCGTTGAGCGCAAACTCATCGTAACCTTTGGTACATCCGGAGATGTCAGCAGCGTCCGATGCGTCACCTGTGAATAAATTTGCAGAAAAAACTCGGCAGGCGCATTGTCAAACTTCAGCTTGACACGGCCATTGCCTCCCCGTTCAGCCTTGGCCAACTGCTGCGCAATCTCCGTAGCCGATGTTGCATTCTCCGCCGTTGCTGCCCCAGGAGCCGCCGCTCCGCCTGTCGACCCACCCCTGCGCAGCATCGGCGCTCTAACCTGCGCCTCAACCCCTGCTGAAACCATAACTACTGAAAGAAGAAAAAGTGCCACCTGCGTTCTCATTCGAACTCTCCTTACTCTGAAAGTTCC
Organism: uncultured Lentisphaeraceae bacterium; assembly: GCA_937892925.1. GTDB lineage: Bacteria > Verrucomicrobiota > Kiritimatiellia > RFP12 > DVOR01 > Spyradenecus. Next base: position 18,115 of record CALBHX010000008.1, on the reverse strand, counting down.
TGTGCAGACTGCCGCATATACGCGCAATTCAACGTAAACGTCCCCTGCAAAATCCCCGGTTTTTTCGTACTCGGACGCACCGTCAACGCCCGAATGTCCATCATGGCATCCTCACGCGATTCAATATCATAGAGGAACCAAACCAACGAATCCAAACGCCCCTCCCAATCACGGCACTCCAACGTCAACTCTGTAACATCCCCTAACACCTCTTCCCCACCAATGGAACGCTGCGCAATATTCACCTGATTCGCCCGTGCCGTATTGTCCATAATTGGCAGCCAATAGGTATCCACCGACTTCCCCTCCGGGAAAAGCGGCATTTTATTCCGAAGCCGTTCATACTTCGCCAAAATTCGCGGGCGCATGGCAATCACAGCTCGCTCCCGTTCAAGTCTCTTCTTTTGTTGTTGCCACTCCCCTCGCTGCTTTTCCCAAGCCATCCTCGCCTTAGGATACCAAAGCCCCAATATGCCCAGGAGCACGACCGCTCCAAAAAGAATTAGCAACTTCTGGTCGCGTGCCGTAAGCGTACTCATGCCTCCACCCCCTCCTCCACTGGGAAAAGAATCTCCACATCAAATCGCTGCCGGCGCGTCTTGGGATCCTGCGATAACCGCTGAATCTTAACTTCCTGAATGCGTTCATCCTTTTGAAGCGTCTCCTTGAGTGCATAAACCTCCGATGTATCATCCGCCAACCCACTTACCCGAAGCAGCTGTTTTTGTCGATAATTCAATGATGTAAACGTCATCGACTCCGACTTTGCCTCACACAACAACCGGAGCATCTCCAACGCCGAAAACCGACGATCCTGATATCGCTCAATCAACGAGACCCGTCGACGCAGATCCAATACCTCCGCATACGCCTTGTGTTGCGCCTTTAGCTGTTCGGAAACCCGAGCATTCAACCGCGCATACACCTGCGGCACCCCTGCCAAGGCACCCGCCGCAATTAACCACAACACGCCCGCCGCCGAGCCCCCCATCACCAACCACCGCCGTCGTTTAGCCGCTCGCGCCTCCTCCAGCCAAAAAGCCGGCGTTAAATCAAACGTCGCATCCTTCGCAAACGCCCGCTCCAATGCACCTTCAGCGAACCATTCCGCTGCAATCTCAGCCGAAAACACCTCCACCTGCAGATTCTCGCCAAAGTTGGTCAACACATCACCTGCACTAACATCCGCCGCAAAACAAACCATCGAAAGTCCGGCCGTGCCAGCATCCGACAACTCCGTTTGCGTCAACAGCAGCATCGTCTCACGCGCAACGTCCGCATCTGAAGCCGTTGGCGCCAACGCCCGAACGCCCAGAATCACCCCCTCATTCAACACCAGCAGCAACTGCTCCTGCGCCACACGAAAGACCACCAACCAACGCCCCTGCGCACACCTTGGGAACCGCTTCCGCACCACATGCGCCCACACCAATGCGGATAAGTCAATCCGCACCTCCCCCAGCGCATTCCTAGCCACCAACGCCTCATGCCACTGCGCTTCTAAAACATCATGCGCTGCGACGGCTACAAGAATCGATAATACCTCATCCGTCTGACAAAGAATCTCATAACCCACCGCATACGCCCCGTCTTCAAACGGAGAAAGCGCCTCCGCCTGAAGCCAGACAGCACCTGACAAATCCTCCGCCGCACTCAATGGCAACTCCACCCGTGCATAAACAGTTTGATACGTCATCACCACCGGCAACACCGCCGGTGCTTCCCGTCGCTTTTCTCGCATTTCAAACCATTTCATGAACACTCAATCCTCAGTCTCACGACTCTTCCTGCCAACGCAAGATCACCAGTTCCGAACTGCCCGACGCGCCACTCGCCCGCGTCTTTGATGCGCCGCCGCGCTGCACAACTGCTGTTGCACGTCGCGTAACACGCCCCACACGCCCCTCCAATTCCAGCCGGTAAATACTGCAATCCACCGTCAAATACACATTGGCATCCTCTTGGCTCAACCCCGGAATACGCGCCAAAAAATCCGATAAATCAGAAAAATGATAATCCTTGATTGCCGCCGCGCCCAAACTCGCCGTACTTCCGCGTGCCGTTTGGCGAACCTTGGCCGAAGCCGTTGGCGCATCCGCGTTCAACCCCTCACGTTCTTCAAGGATGGTGTCGACTATCAGCCCATCCGCATCCTCCAGACAGGGCACCGTCAGCAAAACCTCCCGCGGAGCAGCATTCACATTGATCTTTCCCGCCCCATACGTTGTGAACAGCGACTCAATGCCACGTACCAATATCTGACGATCTTGAGGATCCTCCGGATTCCACACGCCGCCCTTGAGCAACACCCCGTTATTCCGATCAAATCCACGGATAAACAGCAACTCGCCAACGGTATCCAATGGCCCATTCTTACATCTGTACGGCCGCTCCAATGTTTCGTAATAATCGTTTTCCGCTCCGTCAGTCGATTCCGGAATACTGTCCTCATCGACCCAATCATAGAACGAATCCACCAATGCACTCTGCTCTTCTTCCGGAACCCCCGCCACCGTTAAAATTCGTGCCCAGATTAAATCCGCATTATCCCCAAAGCCAGCCCGCGTCAGCTTGTTGATATTCCATCGAGCAGGCTCCGGTTCTATCGCTACAAAAATCTCTGCATCCGGCACTTGATTCGTTACAGAAGTTACATCTTCCGTCTCAAACTGTAACTGCCCAGACGCGTCAAACATCAGACGCTGCGACACCTCTACCCGCTGCCCACGCTTCAAACGAATAGCCGGCGCGATCCACCGGTCTTTCGCCACCTCCTCTTCTGTTTCTTCTCCAGACACCTTCTCCTGCCGGCTCATCAGCAATTCCGCCAACGTCAATCCGGAATTCATCAATGCTGTTGCCTGATGACGATTGCGTACATACGTAGCCGCTTTCCCCTCCATATATGCATCGAGCGAAAATGAACACACTAGGAGACTTAAAACAGCCACCGTCCAAATCACCGCAATAAGGGCAAAGCCCTCCCGGCCATACGCTATACTTCTTCTTCTCAAACTGTCGAAAACAATAACAAAAAGCAGCCCGTCTGAATAGTCCAATCCTGGGTTCCTAAACTGCTGCGTTTCGCACTATACAAGTCTTCAAAACACGACATCTTGCCTTCCACCCAGATTTCTTCAAAAAAAAGACCCAAAGCACGATTGCTCTGAGTCATTCATTGAAAAAATGGCACCCCCAAGGAGAGTCGAACTCCTCTTACAGGCATGAAAAGCCCGTGTCCTAACCGATAGACGATGGGGGCACTGCGATAATCATGGTGGCAAGGGTCGGGATCGAACCGACGACACGCGAATTTTCAGTCCGCTGCTCTACCGACTGAGCTACCTCGCCATACAAGGTGTCGCAAAACAGGTATATAATATCAAAGAAACATCCCTTAATGCAAGCAAAAAAATACACCTATAAAAAATATTATCCTTGTACCCCCTCACATGCCTAGAACTTGTATCATCCACCACACTTCAGCAAGGGAGTACCCCCTCCGCAACGGCAAAAACGTATTTGTTTGTTTCTACATCAAGCGGCACAAACACATCGCGTGCACCTCACGCTCTATGACCCGGCGATGCGCATACCCGCAAGCATGGCAAGCCCCCAACAAACAACAAATCCTCCCATCCATATTTCAACCCATCCGAGTGGTAAGGCAATTACACACCACAACGCCTGCAGTAGAATCAGATGGCGGATCAATCCGGCCACCAATGAAGGCACCGCACGACACCCTATCACCACCGGAATCAACGCCGCCGCCGCAAACACCGCCTCGCCATGCCACCCATACCCCAAAAGCCACACAAGCGGTATCCAAGCCAATGTCATAAGTACTGGGAAGCAACGCCACAATGGCGAAACCCAGGCCTGCCGCTCAGCCTCATGTCGTGCCACAATCGAAACCAACAAAATATACCCCGCCAAAAACATCATAGCTGCACCTAAGCGCGCCGAAAACGGTGCCTGCCCCACGGGATAAGACACCGCCGCCCCAAGCCAAACGTTCACCCCGCGGCACGCCCCCATCACAAGAACCCCAAGCCCGGGAATCCGTTTAATCCCTCCATCGTAACACACGATCAAGGCTAGAAGCAACCCCGCGATCTCAATCCCACTCCCAGACAAAACCAAACCGCACCCACTCAACACCATCGCCACGATCAACACCCGCCCGCGCGTTATACGCCCTGAGGGAATCGGGCGCTGTGGCCGCTCGCACCGATCTATGTGGACATCCAAACAATCATTCAGCAATAGCCCTGCACTATACAAACAAAGTGAAGCCGCCACACCAGCCCAAGGGAAACCGCCGCGCATCCCAGCCAAAACCCACCCTACCAATACATCCCCGGGAACGGTGAACAAATTGGGCAAACGCAGCAATTCCAGCCACACGCCGACCCGTGCCCTTATCCCAACCAGCGAACCCGCCGACCGAACCCGTTTACCTCCCAGCCATTTACGTTTTTGCCTCATCTTCTTCCCGTTCAGAACAATTTTGGGCAACACACACCTTTTCCAAGCCTCATCCCGCGTATGATTCACACCCTCCTACCCTCATGACATCTCAATGCCGATGAGAGAACGTATTGCGAATCTTCTCAATGGCCTCTCGCTGCTGTTGCTTTCGTTTGGCTTCACGCCGTTGCTCTATCATACCCTGAAGCAGCGTCCATCCTGCATACAATACCAGCAACCCAAGCAATCCACCTCCGGCAAACACCCACCAATTCGCACCAGAAGCCGCTTCCTGTTCTGCCGCCTCTGCCTGCTTCCGCAAAAGCTCCAGCTCTGCCCGAATGGCTGCCAGCCCCTCAGCCTCCAGAAAACGTCGCAAATCCGCCCGTTGGGATGTTTTAGCATACGCCGTCAATGCCGCAGGCACTGTCTCTTCCGGCCACTCTGAAAGAAGGCGCTGTACCTGCGTCAATCGATCTTTCGGCTGCGACAATGTCCGAATGGCTCCCAACCGCTGGCGCAACGAAGCTTCCTGCTGACTCCTTTGCGTCTTGGCTGCAGCAAAAAGTCCCTCAAACGCTGTCTGCGCTTCCGGTAAAGCATCGCAAGAGGCATATTCAGAAAAAACATTCAATAATGCCGTCATGCCACTGAGTGGGTTTTGCATCCGCTGCGCTTGCGCCACCGCCGTACGCAGCGAAGCTCGCTGCGCCTGCTTCTGTGCCGAATTCTCTGCCCGCGCAGCCTGCCAAGCTGTCAACTCCTCGCGAATAACCGCGACCTGAGACCACTGCGCCGCCTGTTGACGCTCCACCGGCAAAGCATTCAGCCAGGCCAACGCCTGAACAGGATCTGAGACACCCTGCAGTCGCTGAAGATCCGCCGCCAAAAGCCGTGTCTGTTCCCGTGCCGTCAATGCATCCTTCAACGTAACAGAGAGATGCTTCTCTGTCATTTTGGCCAGTTGCTTTATACGCTCCTGCATCTGTTCCGGGCTCGGCACCTTACCGGTATTTCGGCATGTATCACACACTTGACGGATACCGCCGCAAGCAGGGCATTTCCCCGTCCCTGAACAGGCGGAACACCGCAATCGCAGCGTCGTACCGCCATTGAATGACAAACTGCTATTCAACCCACGACTGCGCTCCGAAAAAGCGGAAGCCGAACGCCGGGCCTGAACACCTCGCCCCCGGCATGCCGGGCATTTCAGCGTCCCCTTACACGTTCCACAGACCGTTCCGCCCCGACATACCGGACACACAACCAGACAATCGGACACGTCAACCAATCTCAATAATGTCGCGTTCCGTGTATTTTCCCGCAAGGCGGCCGCCTGTTCCCGATAGGCGGCCAAATCACCTTCCGCCGCACGATTCAACAAAATTAATGCGGCCAAAATCGGCTTCAATACCGGGTCGTCCGTTATCTGTTCCCGCAACGACTGCACCACCACCCACGCAGACGTGTCGCTTGGGTTTTGAGCAATCTCTCCAATAGCATCATACAATTCCAGTTCCGGCCGCTCCGGAGATCGAAGCTCCAACGCCGCACGATATGCTTCCGCCACATGCGCAGCGTCTTTGGAAAAACCACTCGCCGCCAAACACACCGCGCACGCCGTCACCAACCAAATCCATCGCCCAATCATACACCAGCTCCTTTACCACACAATTTCGCGCGATTCGAAAACGGGGCCATCAATGCACACGCGCGCCAGCCGTTCTGTTCCTTCGCGGCAAATTCGCTGAACGCAGGCCAGACACGCTCCAACACCACAAACCATATGTTTATCAAGCGATAACCAACCCTGAATGCCATGTGCTATTGCACGTTCCCCAACAGCCCGCAACATACCATCCGGCCCACATGCATAGAGCACTGCATTCGATTCCTCTGCCAAGGCCTCATCTAAAGGCACAGTAACCAACCCACGAACGCCCTGCGAACCATCCTGCGTTGCCACGCGCACGACCCACCCCAGCTTTTGAAACCGTTCCACTTCAAGAATATCGGCCACCGTGCGTCCGCCCACAAATAAGACTCCCTTCCGTGGAAGCCGAGTAGCTAAAAACCACAACGGCGCCACCCCATAGCCTCCACCCACCAGAAATGGAACCCCTGAACCCGTCAGCGGGAACCCCCGGCCTATCGGACCAAGCACCTGAATCTCTGCGCCTTCAGGTAGTTCAGCCAGATGACGTGTACCGAAGCCAACGACCTTATAAAGAATAAACAAACGCCCCGTTTCCGGTTCAACATCATAAATACTGAACGGGCGCCGTAATCGGGATGCCGCCAAAGTTGGAATTCGCACGTGTACAAACTGGCCAGGCTGAGCCTGTATGGCAATGGCCGGCGCATCAAGCGCCAACACTTGATACCCCTGTGCTAACCGACGAACCGAAAGAATTCTGGCTTTGCAATCTTGCATATATGCCTCAATGTGCTGTATGAATTACCGGGCGTTCTATGGAAGGACCACCCTCTTTCCCGGGCTCTGTCAATAACAAGTGAGCGATCGCGCGATAACGCGGATTGGATTGAAGCCGGCGCAACTCCTGATTGACTGCCGAGGCTGCATCCATTTTCCCCTGCTTGGTCAATTCAGATTTTTGCTTCTCCAGCGCGGCAATGACCTGTTGATAAACTTTGGCTTTAGCGGCATCCCGTTCATCCGCAACCTGGCGCAATCGTTGCAGGAAGGCCTCCTGTGTCTGACGTAACGCATCCGGGTAATCCACCACATCCTCCGGCTGAAGCGTATTTCCGTCTTCAAACCGAGCCAACTCTCGAGACACCTCTTCCCAGGGATTAAAGTCACCAGAACGTTTAAACTCCTCCATCAATGCAGACAATGCGGCGGTATACTGTTGCGGCCAATCGCCCAGCGTTTCGGTAAACGCATGGTCGATTTGTTCCATCTCCTTCCGCAATGCCTCGCCCCCCACGCGTAACTTTTCCAACACTCCGGATACGTCCCCATTCACCTCCATTCCAGGCGCAACCGGAAGTAACGGCGACAAGCCAGGTACCCCAGCCGCAGAAGCTAATCGTTCCTCCGCTTTTGAAACATCCGGAATCTCGCGAACACGCGAAATTTCTTTACTAATCACGCCTGCCAAATCCATCTCTCCACGCTGGGTATACCCCTTGCGAAGTTCATCCAACGTAGCAATATACTTCTTTGATGCCGCCACGATTTGTCTGGCAATAAACACCAATTGTTCATCCCGCAATTGCCCCATGCGCATCTTCAACGCTTTCAACGACTCAGAATCTCCCTCCTGAACTTGCCCGATGGTATTGGAGTCTCCATATTCCGTAATAGCACGATCTACCGCAACCACGCCATCATAATTACCGGCAGTCTGAGCAGTCCGCCGCAATTCATTGAGCCCCTGCCAGTATTGTGTCGCCAGGCCGGTATCCTGTGCTTGTTGCCGCACCCGTAAATTAGCGAGTAACGATTCAAACGCCAAGCGTTTTTCTTCAGCTCCGCCCGGCAACGGCTCCGCAGGCGTTTCTATCTGTACATGATCCTCACGCTGCGGGAAATACGATTCCGGCGTATGGCCTGGGTCACACTTCGCCACATAAGCCGCCATGCCGTCACGAACCCAAGGCACTTTTGTCAACAATCGAGCAGGCGCATAAAAAACGCCCCAAAACGCCCCCAGTTCCCCACCAGCAAGGCGCCCCGCCCAAGGCAATGAGAGCATATAAATCAAAAGAACCCCCACCACGGCAGTTCCCCAACGTAACCGCCGCAACCGGGCAGTGTGCGCCCTGAGGCGCATTCGAATATCCTGAAACTCGGGGACATCGCCGTATTTTGCAGCCATACCACTGGCTAATAAACGCGCAGTTTCCCAATCCCGTCCGCGAATACATTGACGGATCCGTACTAAATCACGAGCCAGAATCTGTCCAGGAATAGCCTTCAATTCTTCCTCATAGACAGTGGAATCCTCATTCAATTGACGAAACTCTTCAATGAAGGCTTTGGCGCGTTCATAATTCTCTGCTTTCAACTCATTCGGAATCAACACCGCCAAACGATTCCGCCGCGCCACCTTACGCTCAGCCTCTTCCACTCGCGCATGCGCCTCTGTCAACAAACGCCGCCCCGTTGGCCCGGCAGGCTCGAACCCATGCAACCGCCCGGCAATAGATGCAATTCGCTCAAATCGCCGTTCTTCCCAGGCCGTTTCCATAAGTTTAACAATAGATGCCACATGTTCGTACATCCGGCAATCAGCCCCACAGCTTGGGCAAAACTGTTGTCCTACAAAGGTTTCTGCCCCACATTCCAGACACCGTTCACTCCCATCCCATCCGCATTCCGCGCAAAACTTCGTACTGATCGGATTCACCGCATCACACCATTTGCAACGCCACGTGGTCTTGATGGTGGGAGCCACCGTTCGGCCATGACTCGCAGCCTCCGACAATGCTCGAACAAAATCCTGCGCCGTCCGATACCGCTGTTCACGCACCGTCTCCAAGCTTCGCCGAAGGACTTCCCGCAAAAAGGCCGGCACATCCTGTTCACGGTAATAACGCGGATTCCGCCCCGTCAGTAGAAAATAAAGAACAGCGCCCAAAGAATAGACGTCTGCCCGAGCATCACTCGTCGAGGCATCCTGCTCCAACTCCGGAGCCGAGTATCCTAAACTGATCAGCTTCTCCCCAGGCACCGTCAGCTCTTCCATCTGCGTCCGCCCCTCACGAGGCGCCAATCGTGCCAACCCAAAATCAACCAACTTCGGCTCGTGCGATGGATCTAGCAAAATATTTGCTGGCTTCAGGTCTCGATGAATCACCCCACAGCTATGCGCATAAACAATCGTACGGGCAATCTTCAGCACCATTGCCACAGCCTCTTCCGCCGTCATGGGGCCCTGACGATTAATAAACTGCTCCAACGTCAGATTCTTTGGCGGGGGCACATCCTGTTGTCCCTCTGGCTTCACCACCTCAGTCGTCTGCGTAGGGCCAGCCACATACTCCATAACGATATAAGGGCCCAGCGCATCCTCACCCAGCGCGTAAATATGCACGATATAGGCATGATTCAGTGCCGCAACCGCCCGCGCTTCATGCAAAAACCGTGCCCGCAACACGGCATCTTTCAGCGCATGTTCATTCAGGCGTTTAATAGCCACATACCGCCCCAGACGCCGATCCCGCGCCAGATACACCACCCCCATCCCACCATCACCGATTTTCCCGCAAATCGCGTAATCCTCTGCAGGGCCCCGCTCCGTTGGATGCGGGACGCCAACCCGCTCCGCCCCTGTCCCCTCCGGACGTAAAACCACTGTGGCCTCATCCTTATTTCGTTGTTCCTCACCCATAATATTCATTCCTCACGGCTGCCGTTGAAACGTCGCAGGATCCTGCGGCACAATGTCAAAGTCTGGCTTCCAGTGTGGCGATATACTGTAAAAATGCATCGGCGTATCGTGCGTGATTGCCGCAATCACCGTCTCGTCAAATCCATCAGCTCGCAATCGCTCCACGACCTTAATCAAGGAGAGCGGATCACTGATACCCCAGTCGGCAGAACCGTTTACCAACACCCGCTCATGCCCATGTTCACGAATCATCGCGCTGACCCGTTCCGGGGACAACTTGGAATAAGGGTAAACCGTCATACCCGCGTAACACCCGCTTTCCAGTGCCAGAGCAATCGTCTCCTCTACATTATGATCGATATCGATCCGCTCACATGTCAGCCCTTCGCCCTTGATAATTTCCAACACCCGGCGAATCCCCTTCAACTTGTTAAAGTGTGGCAGATGAAGCACTACCGGCATCTTCCGCTCCTCCGCCAAGCGCAGCTGACGCACCAATGCGTGCTCTTCATTTTTCGTGATATTGTTAAACCCTATCTCCCCCAATGCCACGCATCGGGGATGATCCAGATATTCCCCCATGCCATCAATCACCTCATCGGCCAAACTGCGATTCTCCGCCTCCTTCGGATTCATCCCAATGGCGCTCCAATGATCCACACCAAACCGCGCCGCACGTACACATTCAAACTCTAACGACAACCTGAAATAATCAAAGAACGACCCTGCATACCGCCGATTTGCCCCCAGCCAGAATGAGGGTTCCACACACACACGAATTCCATGCGCTCTCATTGCCTGATACTCATCCGTTGTACGTGAAATCATGTGAATGTGCGGTTCAATAATAGGCTTCATTCCAACACTCCTCATATCGTTTATACAGTTTATCAAAAAGAATCCGGATTGTGGCCACCTCCAAATGGCGTCATACGCTGCCCACAGGCACTCTTGTTCGAACTCCAGGCGGTCTTTACCACAAACCCGCCCCTCATCCTGAAAGGATCCGCCCCGGGTTTATCTCCACCCCGCCCCCCGGCTTCTCCTGATTCCCGATACAAAGCGTTACATGTTACCCAAACAGACAGGCATCGCCACCTGTTCATCTCAGATATATTCCTCTCGTTTAACTCAACACGTCTGATCCAATTATTTCGTCAGAGCAAGCAGACCACCCATAACCAGCCCATTCTTCCCAAACAAAAACATCGGCATCCAACTTTCCGGCTCTCCATCAATCCTCGTTATATCGTCCGCTCGCCTATTGTTACAGTATGCTTTATCCCACCAGTTCCCCCATACCTCCCACACGTCTTCTCTCGCCACTCTAATGGTATCGAGTACACCGCGAGGCTAACCTCCATATTTCTCTGACTCTCCCCCAGGGATTCCTTGCGGTATCATCGAGACACCGCCTGCTCTAGGCGGCAAACACATTGCTAAGAACTCCTGCTCTGTACTCAGCGCTTTCGCCTTCTATATACGCACACGCCATCTTTGATTTGTGGAAACTCCACAGGCTTGATAGACTACCAAGCTCATAATGAAAGAGGAAGAGATCTTTTGCGTAACCTGGGAGCGACTACAATTGCGCGCTGATATCCTGCGGCGCATTCGTTCATTCTTTGACAAATTAGGGTTTACCGAGGTCGAAACCCCCGTGCGAATCCCGGCACCCGCGAACGAAGCCTTTCTTGAACCACCGCCATCAGGGAATTATTGGCTGAGAACATCACCCGAGCTGCACATGAAACGATTACTGGCCGCCGGGGCGGGAAAGATCTATCAAATGGGCCCCTGTTTTCGAGCACATGAACGAGGCAGAAAACACGCCCCGGAGTTTACCTTATTGGAATGGTATCGCCCAAACGAAGCGTTTGAGACGCTTTATAACGACGTAGCAAAGTTAGTCTCCGCCGTATTGGAACGACCGCTCTGCCCGCGGTGTCTCCGAGTTGAAGAGGCCTACCTCCGATTTGCCGGATGGAACCCGCTGGAAACTTGGGATGAAGACCGTTTTGACGAGGATATGGCACTCAAGATAGAGCCTGCACTGAACACGCAGGGACTGATTTACCTGACAGATTACCCGGCACAGGCAGCAGCATTAGCACGGCTCAACCCCCACGATCCACGTACAGCCGAGCGGTTTGAAGCCTATCTGAACGGCATGGAAATCGCCAATGGGTACGGCGAACTGACTGACGCCGCAGAACAGCGCCGAAGGTTTGAAACCACAGCAGCCATGCGGCAAACGCGGGGACTCCCCGTCTATCCACCGGACGAAGCGTTTCTTGCGGCGCTTCCGGCCATGCCGCCCACAGCAGGTATTGCTTTGGGCGTTGATCGTTTAATTATGGCGGCAGCCAATGTGCAAGACATCGCAGCCATCCGTCCGTTTTGCAGGGAATCGTAACTAAGCGCCTAAATGTGGCGCGGGAACGGGAGACCCCATGGATTCAGACATTATCATCACTGGAGCGCGACAAAACAATCTCAAAAATATTGATGTGCGCATTCCACGTAATTCGCTTACCGTTATCACCGGGCTCTCTGGTTCCGGTAAGAGCTCATTGGCTTTTGATACACTTTATGCTGAGGGGCAACGCCGCTATGTCGAAAGCCTGTCAGCCTATGCCCGACAATTTCTTGACCAACTTCAAAAACCCGATGTAGAGCATATTGAAGGGCTTTCCCCTGCCATTTCCATTGAACAACGCGCCAGCGGAAGTAATCCGCGCTCCATTGTAGCTACCGTAACGGAGGTGCACGATTATCTTCGTCTGCTCTGGGGTAACATCGGCCATGCACATTGCCCCACCTGCGGTAAAGAAGTGCACCCCCAAAGTGCCGAACAAATTGTAGACCAATTACTGACACTCCCCGCAGGTACAAAACTAATCCTGCTGGCTCCTATCGTCCGCGGCCGAAAAGGACAACATGAAGAGGTGCGGACGCTCCTGCAACGGCAGGGATACGTTCGGGCACGGGTGGACGGCACGCTGATCGACATTGAAAGTGAATGGCCAAAACTAGATAAAAAATGCCCACACACAATTGATGCCGTTATCGACCGTGTGGTCATTAAAGACGGCCTGCGTGGGCGGCTCACGGACAGCGTGGAACAGGGATTGAGACTGGCTGAAGGGCTCATTGAAGCTCAAATTGTCGGCGGAGGCACCACCCTTTATTCTGAAAAGAACGCCTGCGCCGATTGTGGGCTTTCGTTTGAGACGCTCAAACCGCGCAGCTTCTCTTTCAACTCACCCTACGGCGCCTGCCCGCGTTGTTCTGGTCTTGGCAAACTGATTGTCTTTACCGAAGATCTCGTCGTACCGGACAAGACAAAGCCGCTTCGAGAAGCCATCGTAGGCTGGCGGCGTGGCGGGCATCACTTGCTGATGTATTACAACTGGCTTCTGAGTGCCTTTGCAAATGTTCGCGGTATCAACCTAGACACGCCTTACAATCAATTACCCAAACGCTTCCGTGAAGAGTTGATGCATGGCACAGGCGACCAGCCGGTTGAGCTGGTTTATTACATGAAGGGGGTGCGCAACACCATGGATAAACCCTTTGAAGGTGTGTTGCCGAATCTCTCACGCAGATATGCCGAGTGTGAAGACGATGATACGCGGGAAACGTTGTCGCAATTTCTCGCCCCGCAAATCTGCCCAACATGTGGAGGAGCACGCCTTCGTCCGGAGAGTCGTGCCGCGACTGTAGGCGGCATGACGCTCCCAGAAGTAATGGCACTTCCCGCACGTGAAGCCCTTACCTTTTTTAATGCCCTGTCCAACGGCGACAAGCCTCCGGCTCCAGCAGGCGGTACCCGGTTCCCTCTTGCCCCCCTTTCTGAACACGAACGAACAATCTCCGCGGAGATCCTGAAAGAAATTATAAAACGCATCACTTTTCTAGTCGATGTCGGACTGGATTATCTTTCGCTCGAACGGGAAAGCTCAACGCTTTCCGGCGGTGAAATGCAACGCATCCGCCTAGCCTCCCAAATTGGCAGCGGACTGGTTGGCGTACTCTACGTATTAGATGAACCAACCATTGGGCTGCACCCGCGTGATAACGAGCGTCTGATCAACATGTTGCACCGTTTGCAGCGGCGCGGCAATACCGTTGTCGTGGTTGAACATGACGAAGAAATGATCCGTCGAGCCGATTACATCGTAGATATTGGCCCGGGAGCTGGACGTCTGGGCGGCAGCGTAGTCTATCAGGGGCCGGCGAAAGGTCTTCTCGCCTGCAAAACCTCTCTCACGGCAGATTATCTCACTGGGAGGAAAGCCGTTCCCGTTCCGTTGCCGCGAGTCGCACCAGGACGCAACTGGCTCACTCTTGAAGACTGTACCCGTAACAATCTGAAACATCTTTCCGTACGGATTCCGCTAGGATGCTTTGTCTGTGTAACCGGAGTCTCCGGTTCCGGAAAGTCTACTTTAGTTGACGATTTATTGAAACAGGCGCTCAGCCGCCATTTTCGCGGACTTTCCCCGAAAGTGGAGGGCTGCAGTAAAGTCAAAGGTCTGAAGGCTCTTGACAAAATGATTGAGATCGATCAGTCCCCTATCGGGCGGACACCGCGATCAAACCCGGTTACCTATACTGGATGTTTTACAGCCATCCGCGAGCTCTTCGCTCAGACTCCAGCCGCGAAAATGCGTGGATTTTTGCCGGGTCGATTCTCGTTCAACGTCAAAGGCGGCCGTTGTGAAGTTTGTCAGGGAGACGGTGTCAAACGTCTGGAAATGCACTTCCTTCCAGATGTCTATGTCCCCTGCGAACAATGTGGTGGCACGCGTTACAACCGCGAAACGCTCGAAGTTCGTTACAAAGGGAAATCCATTGCCGATGTGCTAGACATGACAGTGGCTGAAGCGTTAGCATTCTTCGGTGAAATCCCGGCCATTGCCAATAAACTTCGAACCATTGATGAGGTCGGTCTCAGCTACATCAAACTTGGACAGGCTGCCACAACCCTTTCCGGCGGCGAAGCCCAACGAATCAAACTAGCTGCAGAACTCTCCAAACGCGCCACGGGAAAGACTCTCTACATTCTCGATGAGCCCACCACCGGGCTCCATTTTGCTGATGTTCATAAGCTTCTAACCCTGCTTCTACGTCTGCGCAGTCAAGGCAACACTGTCATTGTCATTGAGCACAATCTTGATGTCATCAAATCGGCAGACTGGATCTTGGATCTTGGCCCGGAAGGGGGCGACCGCGGCGGCCAATTGATCGCCCAAGGCACGCCGGAGACGATCGCCCAAAACGAAACCTCGTATACCGGTCGTTTTCTCCGCCCACTCCTGACATAAACCCACCAGATGGGCAGATCAGTGGGTTTCCAATTCGTAGGCTGCCGTATGAGCAGCACACGCCGCTTCATCCGAAAGCAGCTCAACAGAAGCTAACCCTGCCCATGCCCGCCCCGCATGAGTCACTTTCAAACGATACGTAAACGTGGTGGCGCCACGAGGTACCCGCCCAAAATAGACATCCACGCCAGAATCTCCCGGCACAACATACCCTGCACAACTGCGATCCCACCATGGGATTTGATGTTCTGGTTCTGTATTTGCCGGGAAAGCATCTCTTAAACGGATATGCATCATTGGTTGGGCGGCTACGATTGTAAGCGTCACCGTCACCCAATCCCCCACACGTGGCGTCTGCGAAGAAATCCTTCGCATAACAGACAATCCACCCCCCGGCACCTGACGGCTCTCTGGAACCGCTGCTAATGGAACTCGATACGAAACCGAAAGCGAACCCAAGCTCAATCCGGGCGTTTCCCGTTCAAAACGAAAAATTCGCCGCCCAGGCTCGTGTTTTTCCGTCATCCGCACCGGCTCTGCCTTCGCATCAGCCGATGACATAACAGCATCTCCGCCGACCAGTAACAATGCATATGCCGCCGCCAACGTAGCACGTGAATTCCCCCAAGCATTCAGTCGGCGATGCTGTAACAACCACTGTGCCGCCAACGCCGCCTCTCGTGCCCGTCCATTCACTGCCAGCACCTCTACCCCTAACGCATGACTCTCCAATGGTGTATCCCACCAGGAGAACCACACGCGTTCCTGCGGCCACCAGGCACCCCACACCTCAGACACTGTCATCTCTGCCAACACCTTATTCAGTCCGGCCTTTGCCACAACTATCTGCCCGAGTTCCCGTGCGGCGACTGCCGCCAACCTCTCCAGTTGCCGCCCCTTCACCTGAAGCAAGACATCTGTCAGGCCGGATCCGTCCATTGGCCACTCCTTGCGAAAAGCGCTTCGAACATACGCCCATACCGCAGGCGGCAACGATTTTCTTTCTCTCTGAACTGTTTCCATCACCGCATCCGCAAGCACCTTAGGGGCAAGACCGAGCCGTTGCAGTCGTGCCACCCCCAAGCATATCTCCGCCGTAGCACAAGTATCCGCCTCTCCCCCAGGCATCCATGCCCACTGCGCACCTCGCCGAAGGGCTAACAATTTTCCAAGCAGAGCTTCTTCCATCTCAGGCATTAATCCCTTCTCCCCTGTTAACCGTACCAGCAGAAGGTGAGCTGCTAAACACTGGAACAGACCATCTGCCCCTATCGGCTCCCAATCTCTGATCTGCTCCCGAAGCGCTTGCGCCACAGCCAAACCTGGAGAATGAATCCAATGTGTTGCTATCTGGTCAAACGGCACCGGTTCTTCCAGTACAACCTCCGCCAAGCGTTTCGCTGCCACGGTTATCGGCACCGAATCCTCAACCATTACTCGACAATCCTCAACCGGCACTTCCAACCGAATCGTATCCTCCGGCGAAGCAAACTCAAAGGTTTGCCGACCTGGGACACTCGGCGCCTGAATCTGCCACGCAACCCTTGCTGTGCCCTGTGGCGGCAGCAAAACCTGTCGCCGTTCAGCCCGATTCAGCTCCACCCACGTTTCCCGCGCTTTCGCTGTCGTATTAACCACCTGTGCCCGCACCTCCAAACAATCGCCCACCCGCAACACACGCGGTAAAAATGGCTTCACCATTACCTCCTGCCGTACTACACAGGTCTGGGTCAGCGTGCCGCTTCGACCATCCGGAGTAAACGCCAACACGCGAAGCCGCCATGTTGTTAACGTATCCGGCAATGTAAACGTAAAGACCGCACGGCCATTTTCTACCCGTTTTATGGGCATCCAAAACGCTGTTTTGGCGAAGTTCGTCCGCACCGCAGCAGGCATCTGCCTCGGTGCTTGTATACTTGCAGCCGTTCCCGTAATGCCTTTAGTCATCATGCGTGCGCCCGCGTTCACCATCAATGGAGCGCCATCACACACCATTTCCGCACACGCCTGCGCAAAGTCTGGCGCACATATATCTTCCGGCAGAGTCTCTTCTCGCCTCCACGAGCGCTCATCAAAACAAGCGCTTATTCGTGCTCGCCACAAGGTGCCAGGCCACAATGAAAACATCTGAGAAAATGTCTTCCAGGGATACGCCTGAAGCGCCTCAAGACGCTCATCGTAACAGGTAGCAACCATCTGCGCCGATGGGTCGTCTACCGTCACTTCCCAAGTCTGAGGAGTCCCAGGACTGGCCATTTTCGCCACATGCTCCGCCGTAAGCTTCAATTCTGGTGGCGGCATTACACGGAGCGAAACCGAAGCCGTCCGGAGTCGCCCCCTGTCAAGCCCATACACTTCCACCCCAAATCCGGGGGCGAAATCCTCCTCCACCGGCAGCGAGAAGTACGGTGATATCAACGCCTGAACACTCCGAACTCCGGCCGCCGTAGTTACCTTCAGGAATGCTGGCGTTTTCCCGGGGAGTGCGGCAAATCCCTCCACCACCCCACCCACGCGAAATACCTGATGTTCATCCTTAATCCGCAGTATGGCTCCCGAACACTCTCCCAAAACAGAAACGTCCCCATCCGCAGGCAACACATCCACCAAACAACTCTGTCTCTCCGTACCCGTTGCGGCCTCAAGCCGCCAACGTCCCGCCGGCAACACCAACTGCACTGTAGCCGACGCCATCTGTAATGCCGCCGTCCCCTGCGTGCCAGACTTCCGTTTTAAGGCAAATGGAATCTCTATCTCATCCCTCACCGCCCCCACGCAAACACACCGGAGAACGCCCTTTTCCTCCCGCTCTGCCGAAAGCATAACCGCAAATTGCCGGTTAGCCACGCGCCAGGCCTCCGGTTCCATCCGCAAAACAAATCCATGTGCAGGGAAGTAATATACTGCCTCTTTCGTCAACCACTCGCCCGTAGGGCACATCACGCGTACCGA
>CALBHX010000007.1 GCA_937892925.1 uncultured Lentisphaeraceae bacterium | reverse complement strand
AGCCCGGGCGTCTGTGCGCAGCTGGTGTGGCCTCTGCGAAAAACTGCCAGGCGAGTGGCCTATTCCGACCGGCTTGTGGTGGACGATGCGGACATCCTGATTGTAAACGAGGCCGATTTGGCGCAGGTGCCGCCTTCCGTTGGGCGGCAAATCCGCCCCGGAGAAGTCAAGACTG
Source organism: uncultured Lentisphaeraceae bacterium (assembly GCA_937892925.1). GTDB lineage: Bacteria > Verrucomicrobiota > Kiritimatiellia > RFP12 > DVOR01 > Spyradenecus. The sequence continues at coordinate 29,663 of CALBHX010000007.1, read as the reverse complement.
GCGGGCGTGAGAGCTTTCGTGTTTTTGCAGTGCGCGCGCAACAACCAGAGGAGGCATTGTGAGGGAGCGGCGGTGGATTCGGCACACGGTTTTTGCCCTGTTGGTCTTATTGGCCTGGGGGTGGCTGCAACCGGCTGTAGAGGGCGTCATCAGCGATTGCGGTGATCTCTCCCAGCACATGGAGTTTGTGTGGATGGTGCCTGTATTAAGCGGCCTGCTGCTGTGGCTTCGGCGGAAACGCATCGCAGCCTCACTGGGCACGCCGGAGCCATGGCTGGCATGTCCGCTGATTTTGCTCGCAGCAGGGCTGCTCTTTCTGGGGCTTCGCGGCGGGCAGACGCGCTTTTGCCAGCTGGCAGCTGTGCTGTTGCTGCTGGCGCTGCCTCTCGCCTGTTACGGCCGGAAAACGCTTCGTGAGATCTGGTTCCCGATTCTCTTGCTGGCCTTTGTGATGCCGGTCGGATTTCTGGATAACTTCACCGTGCCCCTACGCCGCGCCTCGGTAACCGTAACGGCATTTCTGCTGAATGGACTAGGCGTTCCGGTAAAACAATCCGGCACCGCCATCCTCTCTGCAGGCTCCACCCCTTTTCAGCTAGACGTGGCCGATCCATGCAGCGGCATTCGATCGCTTGTGGCACTCTTCGTGGGCACCGCCGCCTACGGCGCTGTAACCCTGAAAAGCATCTGGGGGCGCTGGGTGCTTTTCGGGGCAAGCCTGCCGATTGCTTTTCTTGGAAATATTCTGCGGCTGCTCGCTACAGCGCTGACGTGCTGCATGGCCGGGCAAGCTGCAGGCCTGATCCTGCATGATAACGCCCTTTTCTTCATTGCCCCAGTCTATGCCGCAGCCGTTTTCGGGCTGGCAGATTGGCTGCGGAAAAAAGAAACATCACGGCCTGAGCGCACGTTAACGCCGGAATCCATCACGCCGATCTCCCGCCGAGTCTGGGCTGGCTGGGTGTGCCTAGCGGCGGGGCTTCCACTCTTCGGTCTATACGCGCGGCATCAACCGCCGCTGATTTACGAAAGTGATGCCTTTTTGCGCCCCGCCTTCTCGGCGTTGCCGGGAATGGAAATGTTCTACCCCTGGTTCTGCCAGAACCGCCTGTGCCTATGGAGCGGAACATTCCCCGCAACAACGCCGCCACCAAAAGTTTGCCCGCAGTGCGGAGGCGAATTACAGCGGATTACGCGAGCCGAATTAGACATTCTCCCGGCAGATACACAAAACCGTAAAGTTACCTACCGGCTGGAAAATGGCGACGTCTTCACCGTAGCGCTTGTGATCGCCGGGCGGAACCGAATGTCCATCCATCGGCCGGAACTTTGCCTCCCGGCGCAAGGATTTGTCATGAGCGAACGGCGCGTGCGTGAAATCCTGCCTGGCGTCCCCATGGCCTGCTTTTCACTTACCCGAGAGCAGCAATCCGGCCGCAGCGGATTTGCCTACCTTTTCATTCATGCTTCAGGCGCCACCGTCTCCAACCTGCAGCGCGTGGTGGGAGACGCCTGGGAACGCTCCATACACAACCGAATTCAACGCTGGGCGATGCTCACCGTCAGTTCGCCTCAACACGATTTCCAGACACCAGATGGCGAAGCCGCACTACGCCGGTTTATGCGCCTGTTCTACCCCACCCTTTGGACTAACCGTGCTCATGACTGAACGAACCATCCGTATAGCGAAAACCCCTTGGGCGCGTATGCGCGGCCTGCTTGGAGAAACAGCACTCCCGCCAGGAGCCGCACTTCTGCTTCGCCCCTGTAACGCTATTCATACGCTAGGTATGCGGTTTGCCCTCGATGCCCGGTTTTATAATCGCCGGGGGGAGCTTGTTCGGGAAATCTTGAATGTTCCGCCCGGGAAATGCTGGATCTGGGGCGGATGGCGGGCACACGCTGTGCTGGAGTGCTCGGCCGGCGATCCGGCCTTTCAGGGGCTCCAGCACTTGCCGGAAAGGACTGAACCATGACCCTGCGCGTCCATTCCTATGAAAGCTTCGGCGCCGTTGATGGTCCGGGTATTCGCCTGGTTGTCTTTCTGCAAGGCTGCCCTCTGCGCTGTCTCTTTTGCCACAATCCGGATACCTGGGCTGCCGCCGGCGGCACGGAAACACCCATTGAAGCCATCGTGCAGAAAGCCCGGCGCATGCGCCCCTACTTTGGGAAAGACGGCGGCGTAACGTTCTCCGGGGGAGAACCCCTGATGCAGGCCCGCGCCGTTCGCGAAGCCATTGAAGCACTTCACCGTGAAGACATCCATGTGGCTCTCGACACCTCCGGCGCACTGGATTCCCCGGAAGCCCTGGCCGCATTGGATGCCGCAGACCTGATTCTCCTAGATGTCAAAAGCCCGGATCCCGCCCGCTTCAAGGACGTTACCGGGCTTGACCAGGCCGCAACCTGCCACGTTTTCAACCATCTGCGCCAAACCCAAAAGCCCGTCTGGATCCGCCAAGTGGTGGCACATGGGCTCAATGACACCCAGGCCGAAAAAGATGCGACCAAAGCCTTCATCGCCGGACTGAACGTCCTACGGATTGACCGGCTGCCCTATCATGAGCTTGGCGTGATGAAATATGAAGCCCTCGGCCTACCCTATCGCGGAAGTGCCCTGAAGCCCCCATCCCCCGAGGAGCTACCCCTATGAGCGCCCCCGAAACTTCTGACCTGACGTCGTTTCGGCAGCGCCTTCGCGATCTGGAGGATGATCTCCAGCCCTCCGCCCTGCCCCCACCCAGAAAACATCGAGCCTTCAATCCGCACCGCCTCATGGCGATCACCTTTCTGGTTCTGATCCTAATCGGCACGTTTCTGCTCATTACCCCCTGGGCACAGACCAGCGGCCAGTGGGCATGGCAATTCCCCGGCGCCGGGGGGTTCTTCAAAAACGGGTGGCGTGCCGTTCTTGACAACTTCTTTATGGCCACTTCCGCCGCCTGCGTAACTGGGCTCACCGTGGTAGACGTACCCACCGTCTACACCCCCTTTGGCCATGGCGTGCTGGCCGCCTGTATTCAGCTCGGAGGCCTCAGCCTCATGACCCTGGGCACGCTCATTGTGACACTCCTGCTCGGCCGCGTGCCGGTAGAAGGCGAAGAACGCACCATAATCAGTTATGGCGGCTCCCCCGGATCTGCCCATCGATTGCTTTGGCAAACCGTCCGCTACGTCTTCGCCTTTGAAGCCGTTGGAGCTGCCATCTTTTTCCTCTGCTACCACTTCCGCTACGGTTACACCCTCGGAAAAAGCCTGTGGTACGCCCTCTTTCACGCCATCAGCGCCTTCTGTAACGCCGGCATTTCCCTGCATCCGAATAATCTGGAGCTCTTCCGGGGCGACCTCACCTATACGCTCACTGCCACCCTGCTCGTTACCCTTGGCGGCATCGGATTTCTCGTCATTGCCAACGTCTTTCACTACCACTTCTGGCGGCGCGACCTGCGTAAACGCGGGCACATCTCTCTGCACGCACGCATCGTGCTCTGGACATCGCTTATCCTCTGCCTGGGCGGCGGCCTTCTCTTCACCCTGCTCGAATGGCATGCGTCCCTCAGGACTCCCAACGCTCAGCCCCTCATCGAAGCGCTGCTCAGCGGCCACTGGCTCCCCATCCGCCACGCACTTGCAGATAGCGGCGAACGCCTCGTTACCGGTATTTCTCAGGCCGCCATGTTCCGCACCGCCGGGTTCAATCTCGTGCCAATGGATGCCATTTCCGCCCCTGCGAACCTTCTCTCCGTCCTGCTCATGCTTATCGGAGGATCCCCCGGCTCCATGGCCGGCGGCATTAAAACCACAACGCTCGTGGTTCTCCTGCTCACCATTCGCGCCTACATCCGCGGCGCCCCTACCGTTGAAGTTCACCACCGCACCCTCTCCAACGCCATTTGTCGTGAAGCCATGGTCATCGTCTTTTTCTATCTGGCCACCGTCTTCCTCTTCTACTTCGTTTTGCTGAGTACAGAAACCCGCCTCATTGCCCTGCGCGGGGACTTCGCCCTCTTCTACGAAGTCTCTTCCGCTGTCGGCACCGTGGGCACCACCCTCAACGCCACGCCCCATCTTTCGCCCATTGGGCGCCTCATCATCGCCTTGGCCATGTTCCTCGGGCGCATCGGCCCCATCTCTATTGTGCTCATGATGGCTCGGCGGCATACCGCCCACTGGACGCGCTGCCCGGAAGAAACGATCACCGTTGGCTAATCCGTATATTATGCGCCCACACCCCCCTCTCCGATACCTCTGGCTCACCCTCTGCGGCCTGATCGAACGTCTGCTCCCGCGAGCCAAAAACCGTGGCGCTTGGGGAGAGCGCTGGGCGGTACGTCTGCTCCGCGCCGAAGGATGCCGTGTTTTGGCGCGCAACGCCCGCCCATACCGCCATGGTGAGCTCGACCTCGTTGCAAAAGAAGGCCGTTGTATTCTCTTTGTTGAAGTTAAAACCCGCCAAAACGAACGATACGGCCGCCCCCTTCAGGCCATTTCACTGCATAAACGCCGCCTGATGCGCCAGTGCGCCACCCATTGGCTCGCCCAGCATCACCTGCTTGGGAAGCCGGTTCCCTTCCGCTTTGAAGCCATCGAAGTCATTGGGAGCCCCGGGCATGGCCGCCCCATCCTTCGCCGAATCCGCACGCTCGACATGTCTGAGACCCGCGCTCCGGAACTCTTTTAACCTGCCCTTCTCATGTGCCCAAAGCCACGCTCAAGGGCAGCGTTTTGGCGTCAGGGTCATTCCCCTCCCAGCGCGCCCCCATGACGCCCGAAATAAAAAGGAGGGGGGCCGTCTCGGCTCCCCCTCCGCATCTCCTATATGTATACACGCCCCACCCCGTCAGATAACGGAAAGTAAAGCCCTGCGCTTCAGCTCTCCGGAAACTTCAATGCGCGTCAAGCGCATCAAAAAGACAACGCAAAAGCTCAAACTTCAGGTTCTGAACCGAAACAAAGGAAACGCCCGGTAATTCCGGCACCACATCCGGCGGGTTGGCATACTGCGAAAGCACCACCATCAGCTCCACCGCCCAATCCTCCGGGAACCGAGCGCGGCAGTCCCGCTCCACATCGCGTAAATAAGCGATCATATCGCCCTCCAGGCCATGATGCCAGGCATTCACATCAGGCGCCTGCAACACGATCGCCTTCTTCTTTTCGCCCAGAGCAAACGCCCAATATTTCGCATCTGAAAGGCCAAATCCACGAAGCGCAAGTGCTCCGAACGGTTTCGGGAAAAAGGTCTCAAGCCCCTCAAGCACGCGGATCAACTTAGCTTCCAGATGGGAATCATAGGAATAGGATTCCGTTCCGACCACCCGCCGAGAGAAAAGCCGATTCGCCTCAGCCACTACCCGGCGCATCTCGTGCGGCGCAGCCGGGAACATGGCAATTCGAGATAGCGAGCAGACGTCCTCCTTCTTTCCGATCACCTCGGCCAACGCCTCCGCCATCCTGGCCATCTCTCCCGGATCGGGGTGGGCGACGCCGTCTCTCATCGGCTCCAGGACAATGTGCACCTTATCATAGGTCAGGCAGAAAACCTTGCCGCGTTTCTCATAGACGCCAAGCACTATCCGCTCCGCCAACCGGAACAACTCCACCTTAACGAACGCCTCGGCGCTACGAGCCATCTGTTTACTGGAACGCGTAAAGTCAAAGGTCTTCATTCGGCGTTGAACCTGCCGAAGCAACGCCGGATCACCAGAAAAAGGCTCCGATGGCAGCTGATCATACCACGTTCGGAGCGACAGAAACCCCTTCGGCGGCTGGCTCAGATAACACACCGAAAGATTCCGCTCCTTACAATCGGCGAGAAACGCTTCCGGTGCGTTCAACACCACCCGATCATCAAAGAGCACCGCCGTTTCTGCAAAGACCGCCGTGCGCGCCGGCTCCAAGTGCCACTGGGCGCTTTGAAGCAACGCAATCGGCGAATCGATCGCAACATAACCGGTATCCATATCAGGCATGTTATGTATTCGCCATTGCGGTATCACATGGAACCAATGCTTTTCATTCGTCCGCCACGTCGCAACCCTGCCAAAAACGGATTCAAAGGCCGCCAGCAATAGAACTCCCTTGGGCGTTGAAACCACAAACACGGCCTCGCCAATAACCGCCGCATCCCCTTCACACAACACCTTGCCGCCAACCTCATCCGCCCAGGCTTCAACCCCTGCTCGCAAGGCTTCACACTTCGCGCTCGCCTCCATCGCGCCGCACACCATCTCAAGCAGAGGATGATCCGCCTCATCCTCGTCCAACGATTCTTCTTCCGCCTCATCCTCAGGCTCATTCCCCGGCCATTCCTCGGGTAAGTTATCCGTATCGGCCGCGGGTTCCGAGCTGTCCTGAAAACGTGTAGGCCCCTCGGATAAGTTATCCGTATCGGCCGCGGGTTCCTCCGCTTCATCCGCCTGAGGCGCCAACAAGGCCTCCAGATAATCCGGGAAGCAAAGCAGGCGTTCCACCTCAACTGTGTCCGGGCTTTCTTCTTCATCATCGTCCACAAAATAAAACGCCAGCCGCCTCTGCCCCCGAAGCGCTTTTGCATATTTTTTCGGAACATCCACTTTGGCATAGTCAAACCGGTTAATCCGAAGAACGGCTCGATCGCCGCAGATGTAAAGCTTGGGAGAATGGAACGCAACCCCCTTCACATCCTGCACGCGAAGAAAGAAGTTCCCGTGCTTCATGACGTCAATAGTCGCGTCTTCCAAAAGCTTCCGCCGCACGCCCGCATCGGCGTTATTCACGTTCAAACGTCCACTGTCCTCCATACATACCTCCTCGTTTTACTAAAATCCGATCCGACCTTGCTGTTGAACCGCGCGCAAATGGTCAAGTGCCATTCCAAGCCTGGCACCCGTCAGGGGATCCCCTTTCAGGCGCGCGCGGCGCAAGGCCTGCGCCAAAACCTCCTTGAAATCTGCCATGCAGAGCCCCTCCGATCGATTCAAAACATCCGTCAGATTCTCCGCCGCAACGGACTCATTGAACTTTGCTAAAAACCGTTTGGCAAACGCCTCCCGCGCCGCCCGCGAGGGAAGGTCGATTTTGATCTTCCGCCCGAAACGCCCTGCTCGAAGCAACGCAGGTTCGATCTGCTCCGGATAATTGGTTGTCGCAATCATCACCAACGGCGACTTTTCCGTTCCGCCATCCATCTGGCTCAGCAGCTGATTCAAAGAGTGCCTGGAATAGGCTTCATCCGCCGAACCAATGGCATTGAACTCTTCAAACACCATGATCGCAGGAGCCATTTTTTGCGCAGTGGAAAGCAATCGCTCCATCGCATCATCACGCATCACCTTCGCCGTCGACACGAAAAAGACGGGGAGATCCGCTTCCGTGCCAAGGGCCAACGCCAACGAGGTCTTCCCCGTTCCTGGCGGCCCCCACAGCAGAAAATTGGTGTGCGGCGGCGGTAGCTGCGCCAAGATCGGATCCCCCTTTATATAAGCCACCGCCTCGCGAAGCTCCTCGACCACAGCATCCAGCCCGACCAGATCGGAAAAGGAGATCTTTTTAGGGCGCTCCAGGCGAAACTCTCCAAAGTCTACGGAATCCTGATGTGCCCAGGAAAATTCGCTGATCTTGAGAAAAAGCTTGTCCCCCTCACGTTCCCAAGAAGAGGTAAACTTCAAAAAGTCCCCTCGCTTGTGCCGATTTTCCGCCTCATAGGGGTAGAACGGAAGCGGCGGAATCGCGATCTTCACGTCCTGGACAGCAGCCGTTCCAGAAAACGCATCTGCCAAGAACCCTCGGAGTAAATCGTCCAGCCGGCGTTCGCAGCTTTCAGCGCGAAGCGGCTCAGAAGCAGTCGCATCCAGAAATTGAAAGATCGCATCCACATCGGCATCGAAATTTCCCCCAAATTCCGCAAGTGGTTCGCAGATTGCTTCTTCAAGCTTTCGAGAAATCAAAGCTTTGAGTCCATCCGGCGATAGGCCGCCGATCCGAAAAATGGCATCAGTCTTTCCGATCAATGGGGCTATATGCTTCAATTTGGATCGATCGAGGACGTCACACAGCGTACGTGCGGAAATTTCTGCATCAGACATGCCGCCGCCCAACTTGTCAAACGCTGGATCAGGGAGCGTCAAAATTCCGACAACGGTTCGCCCTTGAACGGAAAGGTGTGCACCGCAAAATTTGTCCCGCTCCCGACCGGACAGATAGGAGAGAAACGCTGTGACCGCCCGCGGGATCGCCGCTTCCATTGCATCCAGAACCAGACACCCGCGTGGCGATCCGAGCGTTTCTTCGTAGATCAAGCCTGTATGAGACCCTTTGTATGAACTTTCGGAACCAAAAAGAGCGACGGTGAGTCCATCCTCTCCTGTCAAAGAAGCGAACGAAATTTGCCCAACATCAGGTTCCTGAAGCCCAGCTGCGGCAAAACCGCACCGAATCGATTCGGCGATTTTTTCTCCACCATCCCCTTCGCGGCAAACCAAAATCACAAAAAAAGGCTTGCTGCTATTAGCGATCCAGAACGTACGAAGCGTGGAGCAAAATCGATCCAGAATTTCTTGGTGACCGATGATCTTTTCGCCTAAAAACGAGCGCAACCCTGCTGCCCGCCGAGATTCGATCAATATCCGCTCTGCGGCAGAAACAGGAGAAAACGCCTTTATGTTTTCATGGTATCGGCGTGTCAGAATTCGCCGGGCCTCGCTCAGGCGAGTAGGGAATTTGTTGGCTCTTAAGATCCGTCCAACCTCCTCCGTTGGTTCAATACACAACGCCAGGAACAGTTGCACTGTTCCAACCGGATAACCCGGGAAGTACGCCATCATCTCTGAAAGCGTTCCGTCAAGAGGATCGAGAATAGCCTCAACCTCATCCGAGAACTTGAGCGGAACCGATTCAAGCGACCAATCGGAGTCGCTCGCCTGAATGCCTGAACTCTCGGGGAGTTCAACTTGGTCAACGCCCAGGATCTTGGCGGCGACTTCACGCTCCAAAACAGTGATCGCACAAAAAAGATCCTGGCATGTAGCGGCTTCCCGCCCCGCACGATGCGCCAATGTTTGCGCAAGCGCGAAAACTTTGAGAAGTGACGCTGAAAAATTAGTCCTGTCAAACTCCATCATTCCCGTCATAAAATCCCTCCTTTCGCTGAGACTGTATTTCTCGTTCGACCCAATCGTGTTGACTCAGAACGTCAACGGACTGGGCGAATGTTCGATTTGTTCAGACGAACGAGGCCGTTGCCTCGGATCTGCGGAACTCTGTTAGGAACTCCGGCGCACACCTCGCCGGAAGTTTAATGGGTTAGGAATCACAAGACGACACAAACAAGGGCGTACTCCGCCAGGGAATTGCTCAAGCCCATGGCGTCGTCCGACTTCGGAATCTGAACGTGCAGCATGGTGAACCTCCTTCGCTTAAATTGCCCTTGAACTGGACGGAGTAATACCAGAAATTTTGACGCAGACGCAAGAAAAAATTTCACGCGATCGAATTTTTTCTTCTTTTAATCCTGAAGATATTCTGAACCAGCGCCCCACGCTCGCAAATCTGATTTATTTCAATATAAACAATATATTTATATCAGCACAACACGGCTCGTCATGCATAAACACGGTTGTAAATTTTTTTCATTCCCCCCGCAATTTACCCTTTTTCCAGACGAAAGGATCACCCACCTGCGCAATCTGCCGCCCCAAATTCCAATCCGTTCACAGAAGGATGTAAACCGTATCCCACCCCACCCACACCACCCCTGCTGCTCAGGCTGTAACGGCACCCTTTACGGCTCCCGCCACGATCGGGTTCGTTTCAACCAGCCGCCCATATCTCACCCTCTAAGGCAAACACTTCGAAATCCGCCCCGGGTTCAGAGGAAACCCGGGGCGGATTGAAGGCCAATCCGGGGCGGGGTCATTCATGCCCCGCCCCAAAGCATCCAGACCCTGTACGCCGCCAAGCTCAAAAAAGTGAGGCGCACCCCCATCCGGCGCGCCTCCCAAAAGTTCGATACCCTGCGCTGTCTCTACTCCAACCGCAGTTTGAAGAAGTGGTAAGGCTCCGTCAATCCTGGAAGCACCATCGGGAATGACGCCTGCCCCAGCTTCTCCACTTCCGGTTCCGCATCAAGCTCAACATAACGCCAGATCGACACCTCCCCATTCGGGCGGCCGTTCTTTTCTGCGCCATTGACCTGCAATCCGCCGCGCACCTGCCAGGCGCCCGCCTCTCCAGGCTTCCATTCCGTCAGCGTCAAGGCCACCTGCGGCGGCTCACTCTGCGGCGGGATATCCACCAGCCAACACGTCTCCAACGTATCCGCCGATCCATTGAACGCCAACAGCGCCGCCTTCCCCTCTGCATCCAGTGCGGCCAACCAGCCTGCCACGGCCGGGCGGGCGCGAACAGCCTGTTTCACCGCTTCCTGCGCAGCAGGCTGTGCCTCATTCAGCACAAACGAAGGCCGCCAATCTGCCGAGCCCACAGAAGATCCAAACGCCGTGGCGATGAGAGATGCCCCGCAGCCATAGGTTGAAGGCCAGGTTTTGGATGCGAATTGAAGCGTTTGGCAAACAGCCCCGTTCACGTCCAACACGTCCATGTCCACTTTATTATTCGTCAATTTCATCCCGGGAAAGTAAGCGGCCTTCTCCAGCTTCAATGCAGCGAGCGGCGCCAGCGTTAACCCGCCCGGAAGCGTCACATCCAGAGAAGCCTGCGCCCATTCATTCCCGCTCTTCTTTGCCCGGATGCGCACGCCGGTCAAGTCCAGCGAAACCGTATCCGAACAATTGGTCAGCACCAGATATTCCCCTTCATCGCCATCCTCTGCGGCCGTATTGGCCAACACTTCGGCCACCCGAAGATACAGCCGCTCGTTTGTGGGCGGCGTCCAATCGACAGACGCGGCGATCACGCCCTCGGCATCTGCCAGCGTCAGGAATGTGGCCGATGTCTGCGCCGCGGCGTTACCGACGATCACCGCATCCGCCAGCGTATCGGCATGAGCGGCCACATACGCCTTGCGGTCAAACACCACCACCAGGTCGTCCTCCGCATCGACCACCGTTCCGGCAGGGAGCGTCCACGACACCGCGCCGGAAAGCGTCCAGCCGCTCATGTCAACCGCAAGCGTATTGGCGTTATGAATCACCAAGCGCTCAGCATCGGAGAACCCGCGCGTTGTGCCGTCTGTGCTCACAGCGTTTCCGAATGAGATGGCCGCTGCAAGCTCAGCGGTGGCCGGCTGAGCCTCCGGAATGCCTGCGGCATAATCGATGCCGTAACCCACCGTCTTCGTGGTTGTGTTTACGGAATGGGTAACGAAGAGGTGTTCCCGGCGCGGCACCACATAATTCTCCCACAGATCCGTAAAGCCCTCATCCAGGGTCAACGCGTGATCCCAAACCCAGATCTTGGTGGTGATGGCCTTTGTGTCATACTGCCACTTCGTGCGGTCTGCCTCAACCAGCGGCTCCAGCGCAGTGCGCAGCTGCTGGGCATACGTCCACAGCGGCGTTTCCTCCTGAGTCGTTCCGGGAGCTTTGAGTAATTGATCCATCAGCGTACGCAGGCGCCGCAGATAGAGCCTGCGGAACTTCGGGCTCTGCAGCACAGCTTCAATCGCGTAATTTCCCTTAAACCCGGATGCTTTCACCCAGAAGCCGCCGTAAAACGGGTGGCTCTTATACCCATCGTCCGCCGGGCGCAACCCAATTTTACCGATTGGGTTATCGTTATAATACCATTGCCCGAACGAAAGGTTGTGATCATATGCCAGCGGCATCCATGTGCCCGTGCCATTCACATCGCCATAGGCACAGATATTCGCCCATACATCGTCCGACTCCTGCGTAATTCGGGCAGCCGCCAAATAGTTGAGCCAAGCCGGAAGATTAAACTCCCGAACCACTTTTTGCGTGAGCGCCGCATCCTCATTCCCCGAAGGCTTGCTTGCGGAGGAAAGCCCCTGGCAGAAAGCCAGCAGCACGGAAAGATCTTTTTCGTTGCCATCATCGGGCGTCTTCTTCTCGATGCCGCCGGCAGTCGTTACGCCTCTGGGATCAAACGTGCCCACATTCTTGTATGCATAGCCCAGCGGATCAAGCCCGTAATAATCCTCTATCAGCTCATCCGTAAAGCGGTTGGAATGAAACGCCAGCTGATAAAACGCCCCGTTCATCTGCAGCCGGACCGGATAATCAAACGGCACCAGATTCCCCGCCTGACGCCACACCCAGAACGACAACGCCTGGCGAATGTACGTTGGGTCGCAATACTCCGCGACAAACGATGTCTTGCGCGTCTCAATCTCCTCCCCGCTGAATGGGTTAGAACAAACCAACGGCTGGCACTTGTTGAACCGCAGCCCGTGCGACTTCTTGTAAAATCCTGCCGAAGTATTTCCGCGCAAATCGATGCGGACGTTGTCATAGTAGGTGTTCGTCTGTCCATCAAACACCCCCACGCGCGCCCCAAAAGGAGCCGCTCCCGCCACCGCGTCATACTGCTTATCCATCAGTTGCAGTGCCGTCTGGTCTGCAAACAGATGAAAGGTCTGCAAGCTTTCCGTGAGCTGTCCGGCCTCCGGTGCCACAATCGTACCGAACCATTCAATCCCGTCATCCGGGTTCTTAAACGAAGGCGAACGCCATTCATTCCCCGCCGCATCCGTAATCTCCGCCGCATAACGGATAAGGTGCCCTGCGGCAGGAAGTGCCACTGCGGGAATCACCCCTCGCCACCTATTCGCCCCAACCAGCGTCATCGGCACACGCTGTACCTCTTCAAAGTCCGCCCGATACAGCAGCGTTACAGCCTGAATCGCATTCTCAGCATCTTCCGAAAGCGGATATATTTCATAGGTTACAGAATAGTCCACACCCACAGGCGCAGGTGAAGCCGCCGTCACGCCGGAGCCTGAGGCCTTCTTCCCAACCGCCGGGCCGATATTCGGGCCATACGGCACGGCTCCTGTCAGGTCATTTGCCTTGCCGGGCGTCATCTGCGGCATAATCGCCCGCGTAACAGCGGAAACCGGACGAACAAACACGGCGCTTACTGAAGCCTCCGCGCCCTCCGCCCCGGGCGTAAGCACCCAGCCAAGCGTGTGTTCTCCCGCCGCCGGCGGCTCCAGATCCACGCCAGCGGCAACCGGCTTACCATCCAGTGTAACAGCCACCGAGCCCTTCGGCTGCGTCACCGTCACCTGCCACCTATCCCCCACTCGTGCCTCCGGGAACACCACCTGGCACTGAGCCTCAATCGCCCCCAACGCCCCATCCGAAAAGGGCACCACCGTCTGCGCCCCGGCAACGGTACCAGACTCCAGCACCACCGTTTCTGCCAATGGTGAAGCATTATGCAGTTTAGCAATCTCCTTCGTTGAGAGAAGTCCGGAGAAGAGACGCGGAGCCGTCAACTTCCCTCTAAACGTCGACCACCACGAATCGCGCGAACCGCCAAAACGGCGGCTCGCCGTAGCCGCTGAATAAGGCTTTGCCAGCGCCGCCGTTTCTGCGAACACCCCGTCAACAAAGAGTGTTACCGTACGCGAAGCTGCCTCCAATTGCAGCGTAAGATGCGTCCATTTCCCAACCTGAAGCTTACTGGAAAAAGCCGTTTCCTCATAAGAGCTCTGCCCGCCAACGCCGCGTTGAAGCTTCAGCGAACCATCCTCGTTTACAATGAACATATATCCCGCCGCCGATTTCGCACGCGCATCAATCAAAGCGATGGAATGCCCTGCCGTAGAAAGCGTAAGCGATGCCGGCTGCACCCAAAAGTCAACCGTCTCCCCGCCTGCAGCCTTCTCGGCCGCCACCGTACCCTCCAAATACGCCCCCGTACTCTGCGCCGCCCCGGCAAACGTGTAACATCCATCCTCTCCGGCCGTTACCCCCGTCGCCGTCCATGTTTCCGGCGTCAATTCACGTGCCTCCGGAGCCTCCTGAGGCACCGCCAAAGCCTCCGCTTCTGTCAACGCCCGCGGATAAAGACGAATATCCGCCAAAGCTCCCGAAAAAACGCCCCAATAACTGGAATCATACGCACGGCCAAAACACAACGGAAGCGCCGAATGCAGCGCTGCCTCAACCGAAAGCGCTGCATCCACCGTTTTCTCTCCATCCACCCACAGCCTCAGTGCGTCCCCAACCTGCTGCCCCGCCACCAGCACCACCGAATGCCATGCGCCATCAGCATAATTCGCCTCCGTATCCGTCTGAAGCTCCTGATTCTGCTTGGCAGCATTCCGCGGCTGAAGCAGCAGCTGCCCCTCCGCCGTCAACGCAAGAAGAATCCCCGAAGCATTCGCGCCTGAAGAGGGCCGGCTGTCAAACAGCGGCACACTCGATGACGGCTCGGCAGACTTGAACCAGAATGCCAGCGTATAAGCCCCCGTCAGCTGCGCCACCGCTTCCCCGGAAAGGGTTAGTCCCTGATTCTTTTCCGTATTAGACGAAAGATCCCATGCATCCTTACGCGTAAACCCCGCCTGATCTGTTAAGACGCCATAAACAAACGTTTCGTTATCCGCCGCGATCTCCGCCGTCAATCGATCCGGGACATTTTCCGGGCAAGAATTAATTACCCCCGCTAAACGTCCACGCCCCCCCGTTTGCCACGCATCTGCGCCAACCGCTCGATAGGAATAGAGCGAAGATGCTCCAACCAGCTCCTCCGCAACCTCCGATGCCCCCGGTCCGAAACTTTGCCCATCCGGCAAATCTACCGGCACGGAAAACGTTTCAATCAACGTCTTGCCGCCATCCGTATACAAACGAAGTGTTGGATATTTTTTGGGCGACACCTTAAACGGGAAGACCATCATCTCAGCCCCTGTCTCTCCGGCAGGATACATCGCCACCGTCTCCGAGTCGGCATTGTCATACGCCTCACTCGTGTAAATCAAAACCCGTGCCTGCGGCTCCAGTATATAATTCGCCAACGCTTTCCGGTTCTTCGACTTATCTTCTTTGCCGCGATTGAACCGGATCAACTGAAAGTCCTTCAGATTCACTGCCGCATCCGATGTATTCGTCAGCTCAATCCATCCGCTCTCCCGGCCATTCGGATCCAGCGTTTCCGGACGCGGACAAATCTCCGTGATGCGAACTTGAGCCCAGGCACCGGCCACCATTCCCAGCACCACTCCAAATATAATCCAACGTTTCATCCGTTCCACTCCTTCCCTGATTCCAGCGCATGCATCGCCCGAACACGCACTCCATTATCCTCTCTCCCTTTCCTCAATGCAAGAAAAATTCACTTCAAAACAATAAAACAACGGAGACATAACGAGAACATAACACGAATATGCGGATTGTCCAGGGAATCGTCAAAAAGAGAGCCGCACCCGAAACGGATGCGGCTTGCTTCTCTTAGTCCTTTGGGAAAGGCTGGCTTACTCAGCCGTAATGCCCTTCTCCTGAAGGTACTTAATGACGGAACCGACCGTCGTCAGTTTCTCGGCATCTTCGTCCGGGATTTCAGCTCCGAACTCTTCCTCGAAGGCCATGATGAGTTCGACCTGATCGAGAGAGTCGGCGCTGAGATCATCGATGAACGATGCTTCCGGGACGACCTGAGAGGCATCCACGCCAAGCTGATCCACGATGATGTCTTTGACTTTCTGTTCGAGGGACATGTTAGTACTCCTTGGGTTGTTAGAATCCGGCAACGCCGGGAAATGAAAAACACAAAAGCAGGATCAGAACGCCATACCGCCGCTGACCGCCAGCGTCTGCCCTGTAATATAAGACGCTTCATCCGAGGCGAGGAACCGGATAGCCTTAGCCACGTCCTCCGGCTCTCCCAGCTCCTGCAAGGGAATCATCTTCGCCATTGCATCCTTGGCCTCCTGAGAAAGCACTTCCGTCATCTTCGTTTTGATGAAACCGGGAGCCACCGCATTGCAGCGGATCTTCTTCTTTCCATATTCCTTCGAAAAGGTTTTGGTGAAGTTGATCACGCCGGCTTTAGCCGCGCCGTAATTGGCCTGCCCCACGTTTCCGAAAAGTCCAATTACCGAAGCCGTGTTGACAATGCATCCGCCGCAAGGCTTTCCATCGGCATCCCGGTTCTTACCCATGGGGCGGATCACCGCCTTGGAAAAGAGGAAAACCGACTTCAAGTTGGTGGCCAAAACGGCATCCCACTCGGCCTCATCCATCCGCAGGAGCAGATTATCGCGCGTAATACCCGCATTATTCACGAGGATATCAATCCGCCCCAGCTGCGCCACAGTCTCTTTAACCGCATTCTCAACCTGATCCGCCTTGGAAACATCACATTGAAGCGTGATCACACGGTGCCCAAACTGCGCCACCTCCGCCTTGGCTGTTTCCAACAGCGCCGGATTAAAGTCCAGAATTGCAACGTCCGCACCGCACTCGGCAAAAGCCTTGGCAGTAGCCAACCCAATTCCGCCTCCGGAACCCGTTACCAACGCCACCTTACCTGTAAAATCGTACATCGTCTGCTCCCTACTGAAAATTCCTGAATCAGGCATTCACCTTTGCCACTGTGGCCGCCAGCGTGGCCATATCCTGCACATTTGTTACTGCGTTGGCGCGGTCAATCCGGCGAATGAGGCCGGAAAGCACTTTCCCTGGGCCAAACTCTACGAAGAGCGCGCCAGGCTTCATCACCGCCTTCACACAATCGGAGAAATGGACGGGGCTGTCGACCTGCGTCATCATGGCAGCCTTGATTGCCTCTCCATCCGCCGCATGGAAAGAACCCGTGGCATTGGAGAGCACCGGAACCCGCGGCGAACGGAAGGGAATATCCTTCACGAATTCTGTCAGCTTCTCCCGCGCCGGTGTCATGAACGGCGAATGGAAAGCGCCCGCCACTTGCAGCACCACATTCTTGATGCCTGCTGCCGTAGCGAGTTCTGCCGCCTTAGCCACCGCTTCATGCGTGCCGGAGATCACCTGCTGCGCATCCGAATTGATGTTGGAGACCGTACACCCGGATCCTTCGCAAATGGCTTTCAGCTGTTCGGACGATGCGCCCATAATGGAAATCATACCCGAAGGCTTGGCTTCACAGGCCTCCTGCATATATTTCCCCCGCGCCTGGAGAATTCGCAGCGCCGTTTCAAAATCCAACACATCAGCCGCACAAAGCGCCGTCCACTCACCTAGGGAAAGCCCCGCAACCGCCTCTGCTGAAGCATTCGGGCATTGCTTACGGAAGGCCGCGTAACACGCCATGGAGACAGTGAAGATAGCCGGCTGACAAATATCGGACTTCGTCAACGCCTCAGCCGGGCCCTCGAAGCACAATTGTTTGAGGTCAAACCCCAACACTTCGTTGGCTCGATCAAACAGTGCCAAGATTTCAGGATCGTTCTCTGCGAGATCCTTCCCCATTCCGGGGAACTGTGCACCCTGCCCGGCGAAGAAATAGTTCAGCATGGTCTCACCCTTTCGTTCTGCAAAATAGTTTAGCGGTTTCTGCGCAGGAGTTCAAGTATTCTGAGCCTGCGTTCCGCGCATAGCGGTCTCTAGCTCTTCCTCAGAAACCTCCGGCAGCGCGCCAATTCGTTCGGCAATCGCCTGCGAAACGTTGTGCTCCGCGGCGCGGGAACCTGCCCGGCAGGCAAAGGCAATCGCTTTGTATGTAGACGAACCATGCGTAATAATCACCGCGCCGGGCACGCCCAGTAATGGCGCGCCGCCATACACTTCCGGATCCATCTGCCGCTTTAGTGCGCGCAAAGCCGGGAGCAGCGGGAGCGCCGCCAGGCGGAACCAAAGCTTGGACATGATCACCCGCTTAAGCCACCCGCCCATTGCATGCGCCGCGCTCTCGGCGGTTTTGAGCACCACATTGCCAACAAATCCATCGCACACGATAACATCCGTCTTTCCCTCAAAGACGTCGTGCCCTTCCACGTTCCCGCGAAAGTCAATTCCGGGCGTATAATCGCGCAGCAGCGGGAAAGCATGCTTTGTCAGCTCGTTGCCTTTACAGTCTTCGGTGCCGATGCTCATCAGCCCTATGACCGGCTTCTCCCGCCCCAACACCAACCGGCTGTAAATATCACCCATCACGGCAAATTCACGCAGCCACTGATGATGACAATCGGTATTGGCGCCGGCATCCAGCAGAAGAAGCGGGCGGGACGCATCGGAGGAAGGCAGCACCGTGGCAATAGCCGGGCGCGCCACGCCCTTGATACGCCCTAAAATGAACAGCGCAGAAGCCGCCATGGCACCGGAGTTCCCGGCCGAGACAGCAGCATCTGCCTTGCCCTCTTTTACCAGGCGCATACAGACGTTAATGGAGCAATTCTTTTTACGGCGAACCGCCGCAGCCGGCGCATCGTCCATCGCGATGCTTTCATCGGTATGGACAATAGAAAGCCGGCCAGCCGCCATCAAGGCCTGCGGATCGGGAAGCGGACGAATCTTCGGATGCCGGTGCTTAAGCGATTTCCGAATCGCCGCCTCATCGCCCACAAGGATAATGTGGTCAGAGGTCTGCGCGGCAGCAACGACGCCGCCCCAGACAATCTCAAACGGCGCATTGTCGCCGCCCATCGAATCGAGTGCTATGCGCATCTCATCCGCCTCGTTCTCTGCGCACACGCAGAGCCTGCATTAGGCCTCGACAGCCAGCACCTGACGATCGTTATACTTGCCGCAAGCGGGGCACGCACGATGCGCCAACCGGGTGGCGCCGCACGCACACGTTACCGTTCCGGGAACAGCGGCCTTGATCTGGGCGCGGCGCTGACGCACGCGCATTTTAGACTTCTTGCGTTTTGGAACTGCCATGATGACTCTCTTTCTCTTCTAAACATTCACTGGCCGCCCGTAGGCTCCAGGCCGTTCAGCACCTCCCACGGCGAATTCTCGCCGGTATCGGCACATCCGCACGGCCCCTCATTGAGGTTTTTGCCGCAATGCATGCAGGCGCCCTTGCAGTCTTCCTTACAAACCGGATAAGAAGGAAGGGCAAGAATAATACCTTCTCTGACGGATTCCGTCAAGTCGAGGGTCTCCGCCCCCGCAACAGCAAAGGATTCACAGTAGTCGGGCACTTCAACTTCTGCGCGGAAGTCGCCGCCGCACCGCCCACAGATACACAGGCATGGCAGCACCAGGCGCCCGCGCACGAGCAGCTCATCTCCGGGAAGCAGCTCACAGTGCAGGTCATAAGCCAATGCGCTCGCCGGCTTCAGCTGTTCAAGATCATCCAACGCCAACAGAGCCGCTTCCAGCTCGCCCCGAAGATGCTCCGTCTTTCCGCCATCGAGGCGGCCAAGATCAACGGTCAAATGCGCCGGCGTTTCCAACGGCTCCTCCCCGAATGCATTGTTCCGGATGCGCGCGCAGATAGGCACGCAGATGACGCTCCACACACGCCGGAACGAAATGATCTGTCCGCCCGCCGTAACGCGCCACTTCGCGCACGGTAGAGGCCGTAATGTAGCTATGCTCCTCGTTCGGCATCAGGAAGAGCGTCTCGATCGTGGCATCCAGTTGGCGGTTCGTCAGCGCCATCTGAAACTCATACTCAAAATCACTGTAAGCCCGCAGCCCGCGCACAACTGCCCGCACCTGCTGCCGTCTGCAAAACTCCACGAGCAGGCAGTCCAACGGCAGAACTTCCACATTTGCAATCTGCTCTTCCTGCAAACATTCTTTCACCATAGCCAGCCGATCGGCAATGCCAAAGAGCCGCGAGGGCTTAGCCGACACTCCGGCCACGGCCACGATCAAACGATTAAAGAGCGATGCGCTCCGCTTGATCAAGTCCAGATGCCCCAGCGTCATGGGGTCAAAGGTGCCGGGATAAACCGCTGTGGTTTCTTTCATGATGCAGGGATTATATCAAAAACCCTATCGCCGCGTTCAACCCATCTCTGCACGCCCAACCGCGCGTGGCGCGGCCATTGAAGGAACGCGGCGCAGCAAACGGCCGCATTGCACGGCCGGAGCGGCGCCTCAGTCATCATCCAAAAAGCCACCGCCGATATCCAACGCAAAGAGGCGAATTCGAACCCCGAACTGACGGAAGATGAACCCGCCCCGATCTTATCTCTTACCCGCCCCGACTTCCCCTCAGACTCGGGGCGGATTGAGCCCCGGCCTGAGCCTGTATCTCTTGGACGAGAGAAAGGTCTTTTAGTAGAATGGTGTGCATGAGACGCATCATGGCTTTTCTTTTTGCGATAGGAGGCGGGTGGATCCTGCAAGCCGATGAAAAACCAAATGCCTGGAGGCCGGCATATGTGGTGATGGAGCCGGTGTGCCAGGCTACGGATTGGAACCAAACGGGGGCACTAAACACCTATGTGGGGCTTGGGAAAGGGTTCCTTTGCGGATGTGACCCCCTGGCCTGGGGGCAAATTCTTGTTTATCATGCGCTGAATCATGGCTTCCCTGCGGCCAACTGGCTGCCAACGCCTTATACGGGAAGTGTTTTCCTGGGCTCTGATTTGGCCGGCGAAGCGCGAACGACACGCTCGGGGCTGTATGACTGGAAGGCCATCCGGGAGCAGAAGACGTGGCAGAATGAGGCCGGTGAGACCATCTCTCCGGCAGGGCGGCTGATGTGGGATCTGGGCGTTATGGGCGGCACCCATTATGACACCGCCGGCCAGGGCGGAACGGCCGGGACAATTTGGCCGCGCTTTGCCAGAGATTATTTTTGTTATCAGAATGTGGGCTACGCCTACTCCAAGCCTATTGTCAACGGGTCGGAGTTGCAGCCTTACTGGCGGGACATGCTGAACACGCTTTTGCGGACGTCGCTTCAGGCACAAGCGCCCCTTGGAACGCAGATCAATGGCCATATGATCGTAACCGATGGATTCGGCATCGACAGCGATGGAAAAGCGTGGTTCCATGTTGATTACGGTTGGGGAAATGCCAGCGGCCGCTGGTGGGATCTGGACACCGCCGCCGAGCGAATCATCCTGATTTACCCTAACGTATTTCCCGCCGCGCTGGGTTCGATTGTTGCCGGGCGGGTGGCTGACCGCCGCGCTGCACCCATCGCAGGTGCCGCGCTGGTTCTGAGTGACGGCCAGACTGCGCGGGTAACCACCACAGACGCTTCCGGAGCCTATTGTTTCTCTGGACTGCCCGAAGCCTCTGCCGAAGCACTTCGCCCGGAAGACCTGGAGCTCCGCTCCTACACGCTTACCGTGCTGGCACCAAATTGTGAGCCGGTTTCCCAAACGCTCACAACCGCCCCGTTCATTGACGATGGCCTGCGGGCGCAGAAGAGCGACGCCTACGAGGAAGCCGTTGGCAAGGGGTTTTTCTTCCCGCACACCTGCGGAAACTCAGTGGCCGACTTCACGCTCACGCCCATCCGCTACGTTGCCCCGGATGGTGCAGGAGATGGACGTTCCTGGCGCACGGCCGCCCCCCTTTCGCAGGCCACGTTAGACGCCTTCCCCGGCACAGAAATTCGGTTGGCAGCAGGAGACTATGCGCTGTCTGCCACCCTGCATCTGCCGCAGGCCGTTACCCTCTCCGGCGGATGGGAGGCCGAAACCGGCCTGTGCGCCCCGTTGACAACGCCCTCCCGCCTCATTTTCTCCGGCGCCGACAAAGATGCTTACTTGAAGCTGGAAGCCTCCGCCTGCCTCGAAGGCGTTACGATTGAGGGCTCCGCCTGGGCTAATGTCATGCTTTGCGACACACAGGGCGGAGCCAAGCCTGTCGTACGCCGATGCCGCATTCGGCAGGCTCGCCCCAATCAGATTGGCGCCAACATCCGCTTTGAAGCTTGTCTCCTGGAATATTCCGCCCCCTACACCGAAGAATGCGCCTTTTTTCACTGTTCTTTTACAGCCAGCGCCTTTGAGGACAAGGAGGGGGTCGATCTCGGAGGCAACCGTTACGCAGCCACCGAAAGTGATAGCCGCCCAACCTCACCATGCCCCTGCCAGCAAGCCGGCGCCGCCGGGCACAACTGCCCGGAAACAGGGCTTGATGGCGCACCGCTTCTAGGCTCGCAGGGGGCACTCGCCCCCGCCGCCGCTGGATATTCCCTCCAATTAAATTGATGAAAGGCACCCCCATGATTGAATATTCTACCCTCGTAACCGGACCGCTCGGAGAAAACTGTTACCTGCTCTGGAAAGATTCCAACGCGTGGATTATCGATCCCGGCGCAGACGCCGATGAAATCACCGCCGAATTGGCCGCCCGTAAGCTTATGCCCGTATCCATTCTCCTCACGCATGGACATTTTGACCATCTGGGTGCTCTGGATGCCCTGCTGAAGCAATGGCCAGAAATCCCCGTCGTGCTCCGCCGGGAAGAGTGGGATTGGGCATTCACCCACGCCATGAACCAATATCCGCCCTTTTACCTTCATCAACACCGCCCCAAAAACCTGCTTGCGCCCGGCGATACCTATGCCTGCGGCGGCCTTTCTGCGCGCCTGCTTCCTTCCCCCGGCCACACGCCCGGCGGTCAATGCATCCTCCTGACGGACGATGTCCCCGCCCCTATCTGTTTCACGGGCGACACGATTTTCAAAGGTTCCATCGGCCGTACCGACCTTCCCGGCGGCTCGTTCGCCCAACTCAATGAAACCTTGCGCCAACTCACCGCCGCGCTCGCGCCTGAGACCACCCTCCTGCCTGGGCATGGACCGGCCACCACGCTTGCCCATGAGCTAAAGTTCAACCCCTTCCTTCAGCCTGAAGAAGACTTTTGATACCTGATGGCCTTTATCAATACAGCCTCCATGCCATTACACAAGAAAAGCCCTGTTCCGTGCGCGAACAGGGCTTTTCTTGTTTTGCCCGATCCTTTGTCTTTCACACATAAGGCGCATTCCGCCCTTTCCAAGACGCCATGTACGAACGCTGGACAGGTTGTGGAAAGGAAACCCGACAAAATTAAAACCCCTCCCGAACAATGTTCGTGGAGGGGTGGGGTTGTGTGTGTCTGTGTAGGAGAATGTCTGAAAACATCGGGAATGATACCAAACACATTTTATGATTGCAATAGGCTTTTTAGTTTTTCTTCAAGAAATTTCTCGATTTTCGGCTCTTTCAGCTCTCACTCCTTGCACGTAAGCCTTCTTCCTGTCTTCTTTACGTCTCTTTTTTATCCGTTTCTACTGCACGTTTCCCGTTATCAAGCAAGCCTGTATACCCATGAATACAGTTCCACTTTTACCATTGAAATTCCGTACCATTCGGGTTACAATTGAGAAAGTGTTCGATTGGGCGGTGCAACGCCCCGTACGAAGAGTCAATCACCCAAAGAACGTCCGGAGGATACCGATGAAGCGGTTTGTTTTGTTGATCGTTGCGGGGCTGCTGGCGGCAATGGAAACCGTTGCGGCCGCCCCGGCCAAGCATGTGGTGCTGATTGGTGTGGACGGTCTGGGAGCATATGGCCTGCGCAAAATTGAAAAGGCGCGCATCCCCAACCTCTGCAACATAATGGAGGGCGGAGCATGGACGCTCAAAGATCGTTCCGTTCTCGCATCCTCAAGTGCAATCAACTGGGCTTCCATGTTTACCGGGCTGCCTACCGAACTCCACGGCTACACAAAGTGGAACTCGGCCAAACCGGAAATCAAGCCAAACCTGGTCAATGAACGCGGCGTTTCTCCCACCATTTTCTCCGAGATCCGCCGCCAGCGCCCGAACGCCCGAACAGAGGTCATTGCCGAATGGAATGGCATCGGTGCGCTGATTGATAAACCCGCCGTGGATCGTTATTTCCTTATCCCCGGTAAATACGAGGATCACCCGCAGATGATTATCGATGAAGCCGTCCGCGCCATCAAAGAGCGCAAGCCCGCCCTGCTGGCCGTCTGCATCGACCAAATTGATCATATCGGCCACCGCATCGGCCATGATACACCCGCCTATTATGACGGCATCGCTGCGCTTGATGGTTACGTGGGGCGGATTCTCAAGGCAGTTCAGGACGCCGGGATCGTCAAAGATACCGTCATTATCCTGACGGCTGACCATGGCGGCACGAAGAAGGGGCACGGCGGCATCTCACCCGCCGAAATGGAAATTCCCTTTCTGATCTACGGTGCACCGCTCAAGACAAAAGGTGAGATTCCCGTTCAGATGATGCAGTATGACTGCGCCGCCGTCATTGCCGATGCGCTGGGAATTGCCCCCAACGCCAATTGGCGCGGGCGAACCGTGCCCGGCCTATTCCGCCATTGAAGCCATTCCAGTAATAATGAAACGCCTGCGCCTATGTGCCCCCAGTGCTCTGCGGAGCACATATTCTCTGTCTGCGCAGCGCGTTTCCCCAGCCCACTGGCGCGCGTACCATACACCCCTGCCCCAGAAACGCTGTAACATATCTCGGCCTCAGGATAAACCTGTCCCTGGTTCTGCACCCGCCCCAAAAGCTCCGTTGCTCTGTTCCCGAATAGATCCCGCCTGACCGTCAACAACCGTCATTCTCTCCCCGACGACACTCGGATTTGACACCTCCTTTACCTTGTATTATCCTATTCTCAAAAGCGGTCTGAATAAGTTTGTTGTGTCTATTTCAGCCCGCGTAAGGGAAAGAGAGATGTGGTTATGAGAAATTCGTTTGCATACGGGCTGGCCATTTTAGGGCTGACTGTAACATTTCTGACAGGCGCCGCAAGCGCCGTCGACCTACCGGAAGCCTCGCTTTCGTTCTCCTTTAACAATCAGCTCACGCCAGATACCGGCTCACTCTCATGGCAGTGGGATACCTCCGATGCCGTGTATGCCGACTCCCTGCGCAAAGAAAGCGATGGAGCCTTCAGTAAAGCTCTGACGATCAGCTCCAGCACGCACCCCGGCACGAGCTACGCCTGGCCGGAAACATTCTCCGCCATGGCCTATATGAACATGGCCGCTGTTCAGGACAAAGGGGTATTGATTTCTTTTGGCAATTCCGCATTCCTGCGTAAGTTAGACAGCACCACCCTGACCTTTGGCGGCACGGATGAAAGCAATATGGTCTCCGTCACCCTGACCACGCTCAGTGAGGGTTACCACCTGATCGTCATCACCAAAACCGCCGAACAGATGAGCCTGCAGATCGATGGCAGAGACATCGCGGCCTCTGGGAGCACGCTTCCTGCCTTCAACAACGGCTTGCAGCTGGGTATCCGCTGGGAAGGAGCCAACGCCAATGCCAAGCTGGCGAATGGTCTGCTGATCGATGAATTGGCTTTCTATGATTCCGTGCTGACGAAGGAACAAGCCGCTGCACTGGCAGAAGCTTACCCCTCCCTTCCCGCGCACTTCACCGCCGCGCCCGAGGGCAGCACAGTAACCTTCTCCGAAATTACCTGGGCCGAAGGTGCATTCACAGAAGGAGAGGACACACTCGCCACCCTGACGCTTCAGCCAGGTGCCACGCTGATCATGGATCAGGCGCCAACCCTGAAACGCCTCAATCTCGTCTGTTCGGGTGGAAATCTGACGCTTCGGGGCGCCGACACCCTGGAAACGCCAGAAGCCGCCTTCACCCATATCGGCGCCGTGAATCTTTCCGGTGTTGTAGGCGACGGCAACACCTGCGCCCTCACCCTGAATCAATCCCTAAGTAAAGGGTGGACGTATACCCAGGGCGCCGGCTCATCTACTGCCAGCGTGGGAATCGAACACACCGGCGGCACCGTGGCGCTTAATGGCGGCACCTATTATCTCTCTGAGACCACCTCCTCCACGCAAACCGCCGTCACCATAGACAACGCTGCCGTTTTCTATTCCAGCAGCTTCGGCATCGGCACGGCCACGTATACCCTCGGCGGCTCCACCGCCGTTTCTACCCCGCGCCTCATCCTTTCCCAGGGAGATGCCGGCCGCAACGCTTCGCTCACACTGAAAGACACCGCAACGCTCTCCGTTTCCGGCGAAACCAACAGCGATGCCAACACTTCCAGTATCATGATCGGCCACTGGAACGGCCCCTCCACCCTCACCTTACAGGATACCGCCTCCTTCACGGCAGAAAAGGCAGATCTGCTGCTTGGTAAAACCGGCAACACACAGACGATCAACCTCAACGGCGGCACCCTCACAGCCAGGGGTATTAAACTGGCCAGCAATGCCACCGGCACCAACCGCCTAAATCTCAACGGTGGCACCCTGCGCCTCGGCGCCACCGGCATCACCTCCTACAATGCCAGCCGGGTACTAACCCTTACCGTCAATAACGCCCCCGTTCTGGAAGCCTTGGCCGACTTCACCGTGGCCTATGGTGTGAACTTGGCCGATGGCGCCGTGCTTACCGTAAAGCCTGAAGGGCACACCCTCACCTTCGCGCAAGCCTTCTCCGGCGCCGGCGCGCTCAAACTCGAAGGCTCCGGAACCGTTGATCTCACCGCTCTTGAAACCCTTCCGGTCTTCGCCGGCATCGATAGCGGCATCACCCTGAAACTCTCCGCTGGCACCCTCGAAGCCCTGCTGCTGGGCGGAACGCTCACGAAAACGCTGACCCCGGTCTCCGGCGCAGCACTCGCCGGAACCGTTGAGCTCTGGCTGAACGGCGCCAAACTGGACGCTGACGCGCAAACCAATGAAGACGGCAGCCTCACCCTTTCCACCACGGTTATCCCCGGCACATGCACCGGTAACCAGTGGTTCTGGGATTATGAGTTCACCGGGAATCTCACCAATATCGGTTCCGATGGCACCGCCCTCACCCAAGATGGCTCCGCCCCTGTCTATTCGGAAGCGGATGCCGAGGGCAACCGCGCCGTTTATCTAAAGAGCACCCCCTATCGCCGCGCCGCCTACGGATCGGCCATGACCGCCGTCATGCGCTGCAAGCCTGCCGCCACGGCCAACGCCATCCTGATCGCCTTCGGCACCACCATTGACAGCGGCAAGTGCTGCCTCATGCTCGCCACCGGCGCCAACCCCGCCGCAGGCGACATGCGCCTCTGCCTATGGGATAAAAGCGCCAACACTGTAACCGAACTGGTTGACAATCTCAAAGTGCCCAACGCCACAGCCGACTACCACGTCTACGCTTTCTCTCTCGCCGTCGTGGACGGCAAAACCCAGGTAGCGGTTTATGTGGACGGCAAACGCAAAACCGTTTACAAACACAGCTCCGTCATTGAATTGGGCAATGGATTCCAGATCGGCTCAGCCCACGGCGGGTTCCAAAATATGCCGGTGCTCGCCGCCAGTGTCAGCCGCTATGCCGACCCCGATGCTGATTCCGTTGGCACCGTAGACTTTTTACGTGTAACCAACAGCACCCTCTCAGCCGCAGCCATGCAGGCCATTGCCCAGGCCTATCCCTATACCTCCGAAAATGGCCGCGCCACCCGATCGCTCACCGCCAATGCCGATGAAACCTGGGTGGATGAAGCTTCCACGCCGTGGGCGCAGACCCTGCCCAACGCAGAAGAAACCGCCCAGGCTCAGCCCAATGCCGGTACGGCCGTGGAGCTCACACTCGCCGGAGATGCCGCACTCACGCTCAATCTGCCTAAGAGTGAAACCGGGCTCATCTCCTATGAATCACTCACCGTCTCCGGAGACGGCGCACTCACCCTGAAGACCTCCCCCGACTCCGCCTGCTCCGTTGCCGTTGGCGATCTCACCCTAAGCACCGACCTGACCGTTCCCGCCGAAGCTTTCCAAGTGGGCACGCTTTTCGTTGGTGCAGGGAAGACTCTCACCTTCGACTGCTCGGAGCTTGACGTGTCCAACATCTGGGTGAACACCACCCTGCCGCTCACCGGCCTAACCCAGCTGGAAGAAGGCGCAGCCGTTAAAATCAGCAACCTCCCGGCAGCGCTTGCACCACGCGCCGTGGAGCTGGTCTATTCCGAAGCCACAGAATCCTACGCCCTGCACATCACGGTGCCAGAAAGCGGCCTCCATGCCGCCGTTTCGGGCGATGCCGTATGGAGCAGCCTGGAGTGGAAACTCGGCGACACCGCTATCACCCCCAACTGGAGCGCCGTCACGCATGTTCCCGCCACCCTGGAGATCTCCGGAGCTGCAACCCTCACCCTTGCGGAAGCCGTGGCCTTCCCCGGCACCCTCCGAATCACGGGAGCCGATGAGTCGGCAAGCCTTACCCTCACGGGCGGCAACGCCTTCTCCGCTGAAGCGCTTACACTTGAGGTAAGCACCAACGCCGAAGCCGGCACACTGGTGCTCTCCACGCCAACCACCCTCGCGCCCGGCATCACCGTAACGCTTCACGAGGCCGTAGCCGATCTTTCCAACCTCCGCCCCTCCGCAAACGTCTCCTCCGGCAATCGCCCAACCCTCGTTCTCGCAGAGGACTGTGCCGCTACACTCCCCACCGGAAACGTCAGCAGCTCCTGGCACAATCTGAACCTCACCATTCCCGAGGGGACAACCAGCACCCTGACTGCCAACCCGCGCATCGACATGTGCGGCGCCACCCTCACCGTGGCCGGGACACTCACGCTCAACGCCGAGATCTGGCTGGGCGTCTCCTACGGTTCGCTTAACGGCGCAGACAGTGCCATCGTGGTACAGCCCACCGGCTCGCTCACCTGCGGCACCGTTCTGCTCGGCGGCTGGGGTCAGCCAACCGGAAACACGGTTGACATCTCCGGGCAGCTCTCCGTAAACAATCTCATCTACCATAGCAACCCGGCCGCCGTGGCCTTCACCGTCAAACAGGACGGCCGCTTTACACTCGGCGCCGCCGAAGCAGGCGGCACCGGCAGCGCAGCCTACAGCGTTACCGTTGAACAGGGCGGCACCCTCGCTGGAGCCGGCGCCATTCACGGTGCCCTCACGCTTCATGCCGGAGCCGCGCTGGATGCCTCGGCCGGCGTCTTCACGGCACAAACACTCGCGCTCCCGACCAGTACAGACGCTCCCGTAACGATTCAAATCGCCTCCGGGGCACAGGCCGGCGATGCCGTGGTGCAGACCGAAACCGCCCTGGACGAAGCGGCATTTACTGCAGACGCCTTCACGCTCAGCAATCCAAACTTTACCCTCGTGCTCAATGACGCACGCACCGCTCTCACGCTAAAGGCCGCCGTCACGCTGCCCGCGGGTATTGGAAGCAACGATCTGCCGCCCTCCGAAACCGCTGCCGCAAAACTGATCGAGGCTGCCAAATCGCTCGGCATCTCGCGTGTTTCCGCCGTTTCCGGCCAAACCGCCGGGCGCACGCTGACCGCCGAAGAAATTGAAGCCGCCCTCCTCTGCTTTGCCGGAGATACACTCATTACTGCTGGCGCAGCCTCCGATGACGGCACACCGCTGACCGTAGGGTACGACTTCGGGTTCATGCGAATGACCGCTCACAACGGCGTGCTCACCGTAACCGTCGCCATTCGCTGCGGCAGTTCCGCCGCCGAGCTAGCCGAAGGTTCCACATTGAAACTTCTGACTGTGACAGCCGATGGCACCGAAACCGTCCTTGACTGTACCTTCACCCACAATGCCGATGAAGGCACTTATACCTCCACCCTTCCAGTCGAGGTATTGACAGGAAAGATGCTTCGCGTCAAGGCCGAAAAATAAATCGGAAACAGATAGATTCCAGCGGTGGCTCCCTTGCGGGAGCCACCGCTTTTATTGTTGACCCGCCAGACTTCGCACAATGCCCCACCCGCTCCCCGGCTTCCTTCTCCTAAGCGGACACAAACTCCGCCCCGGTTTTAACGTGAAAAGCCTCCATGGCGTTATCCAGAAGCGCCCCGGGCTGAGGCCGCCTCAGCAAAAACAT
>CALBHX010000006.1 GCA_937892925.1 uncultured Lentisphaeraceae bacterium | reverse complement strand
CCCTTCAGCCCTCCCCTTCCCCCCGCGCGCCCAGCATACCCCGCGCAGCAAAACCACCCGCCAACCCAACAAAACCACCCTCGGTCTATTTTTGCTGTGGGTAATTAGAAAAGAATCGTTCATACAACTCAGCCATCTTCCACTCCGTACCTCGCCACTTAGTAAAAATGTCCAAAGAAAAAGATTGCCCCACGTGATGATACTGCCCACGCCCAACCAATACGCCGTCTTTATATGCAAAAACGGAGGCATCTGTCAGATATGTTACGAAATCCCAAGACCGTCGAGCATCATACCTTATCACCAACTCTCCTGGCTTAACTGCCATCGTGTTGGACTGAACCCGTACTCGAAAGCCATGTGCACCAAACTGCTCTTCCAGATTCATTCGAAAGTCGGGCACAATTACCTTGGGGTTATCCACCACGACAACCTCTTTAAGTTCGGCATCATAAGGCAGCGGGCGAACTTGGTAAGTATTACACCCCGCTGTCAACATCAGCCATCCCCCCACTCCTGCTGCCGTACACATCCAATTCTTCCGCATCATTCACCATCCCTTCTCCAACGTTTACACATTCGTGCCCCTGTCAGTCATTCATCTGACATTTTTGGGTCTTCATCTTTCTGTTATCACGTTCAACCCAAACAACGCCCCTGTTTTCGCCCAGGACAATCCATACCCGCGGCCTGTGCCTGCCCTTGACACCGGTAGCAGATTTCATTTACCAGCGGCCGCCCCGCAAAAACATCATCCAGATTTGCCAGCGTCGTCTCCGCAATATTCGCCAGCGCCTCCCGGGTCAGAAACGCCTGGTGCGAAGTAACCACCACATTCGGCATCGAGACCAGCAGCGCCAATGCCTTGTCCTGTCGAACCACAGCCGAACGGTCCTCAAAAAACCAGTCGCTTTCCTCCTCATACACATCCAGCCCCGCACCGCCAAGCCGCCCCTCCCGCAGGGACTCGATCAGCGCCGCGCTATCCACCAGCGCACCCCGCGACGTGTTGATCAGTAATGCGCCAGGTTTCATTCCTGCAAAAGCCTTCGCCCCCATCAAATGATGCGTCTGCGGCGTCAGCGGACAGTGAAGCGATACCACATCTGCCTCCGCAAGCAACGTTTCCAACGGCACATAAGTAACCCCTGCCAACTTGGCATCCGGAAACGCATCAAACGCCAAGACGTGCATTCCAAGCCCTTGACATATCGCGCAGAACACCCGTCCAATCTTCCCCGTTCCCACCACACCGGCAGTTTTACCGTGCAAATCCATCCCCGTCAACCCAACCAACGAAAAATTGAACTCCCGTGTTCGCGCTGCAGCCTTGTGAAGATGGCGATTCAATGTCATCAGCAATGCTAACGCATGCTCTGCCACCGCATAAGGTGAATACGCCGGAACCCGCACCACCGTAATACCTAGCTCATACGCGGCCTTAAAGTCCACCTGATTATACCCCGCACACCGCAAAGCCACCACCCGAACACCCCGCGCCGCCAAACCCTCAAGAACAGGCCGATCCACTTCGTCATTTACGAATACACAAATCGCCTCACACCCCTCTACCAGAGGTAACGTCCCAACCGAAAGTTTGGCTTCAAAATAACGCAGTGCATAGCGCCCGCTGTTCGCCCGATCAAAAGCTTCCCGGTCGTACGGTTTCGCGTCAAACATTGCCACCGACTTCATCCTCTACCTCCCGTCATAACTTCCTGTCATGTCATATTCAACGACTCTCACCATGAACACCCGGCGTTACGCTGCGCCTCTTCTCCACGTAAGCGATCCAAACCCAACGAGGATATTATAACATGACAAGAGACATCATGCCGCGCAACAACCCTATCCCCATTTACAGAAAATTCGAACGCCCTATCGCTCCATACACTTGGAGCTACCCACTTTTAACATGCTCGTGATAAGTCTTAAAAATCATATCGAACAGTGGCTCCATCGTAGTTGTCGACCACATCAGGATTCCGCCAGGAAGCATAACGCGTATTACTAAATCCGGCATCCGTAAGAACCGGGCTCTCGAAAGAAACATACCCATTTTTGTCCGGCCATTTCTTAAATTGAGGCATATTGCCATCATCAATAAAAAATCCCGCTTCGATTTCCGTATCCGAAACCGGCTGCCCATCCTGATTAACCACATGAAGCGTGATCTTCGCCACCGGCGGCTGTGCCCGACACCCCGGGGCAGTGAGTAAAACAACGAGAAACAAGACTCCAAACAATGACTTCACGGCGAGGCCTCCTGATGTTCTTGCGGTGAGATAATCTCACACATTCTTTCATACACTTTGTATACATACCGATAAGCCATGTTTTTGATATCGCTGTGAAGCCAGCGATCCTCATAAGGCGCGGGGCGTGTCGGCCAAATCTTTTTGGTTGTGCCATCCGTTTTCTCTTCTGCGACTGCCTCAAGCGGGATCATCTTAAACCCTATCTTCCCCTCACGCTCCCACTCACCGATGATGCCCATGGCGGGAGAGAGGGCAGGGATGCGGTAAGCGAGGATTTCGAAGCGCTCAAGCTCCCGCGCCTGCGGGTCTGAAGCCGGGCAGAGCATTGAAAACTGTAACACCCATTTCATAACATCTAGATTGCCACTTAAGGATTTGTTCCCCTCCGAAATTTTCGAAACAGATTTTTCTTCGGATCAGACTCCAGATTCGTATCATTTTCTGTCGGGTTCAAGTAATAACAAAGACGGATTTTTGTATACCCCCCCCGCCATGGGAAAAATAAAAACGCTGTAGAGGGATAAAGTTTCCCGTAACGAGCACCAATCATATGCCCCTGTGCATCAAACCGTGTCCGCGTTCTAAATATATATCCTGTTCCCTTTGGAAAATCGCCACCCGTAAACCACTTTCCCTCCAAATGTTCTACAAAGGCCAACTTTTGCTCATAGACTTCTTTTGGGTCTGCATGATACGGGGAAAGAAGTCCACACGTTTGTTCTTTCGTCCCAAAAGTGAACGGATAAACACCTGCCGCTCGATCTGGAAACCGTATTTTAAATATTGATCCGTTATAAGCCTCTCCCCATTTTCCATCCCAATCATGGAAGAACTCCACATCGGCATGCCGCCCTTTCCCATCAGGGCTTACCCAATCATTCACCTCCATATCAAACCCACACCAAGCACACAACCGTGGCAAAATCAACGTATTTGACGAATCCGTTGCATACATTGAGATCGGATTTTTTTCTCCTTCAGCACCATTTCAATCGTTGGGTTCCATGGCTGCCATTTGCCCGTTTTGACACTCTCGTAATACGTCTTAAAGTTATATCGCACAGTGGTACGATAGT
>CALBHX010000005.1 GCA_937892925.1 uncultured Lentisphaeraceae bacterium | reverse complement strand
GTCTGGGCGGTTTTTGATTTTGAGCCGGGGATGTGTTGTGTTCTGTCCGCCCCGGGTTCACGGTGAACTCGCCTCGGCTTTGAATTGAACTTGGGGCGGGTTGGTGTTGAGCTCGGGCCGGAAACCAGGCTCTCTGCAGGAAGCGTATATATTGTTACGTTAGGTACAGACGCGCCGGAGCCGGGGTTGGACGGGGGCGTTCAGGAAAGGCTCTTTAATAGAGCAAAATAGGGCGTTGCGCCGGGCGCTCGGGTTTGCTACACTATCTCCCACGTTTATACGGAGCGTAGCGCAGCCTGGTAGCGCATCTGCTTTGGGAGCAGAGTGTCGGGGGTTCAAATCCCTCCGCTCCGACCACTTCAGCGGGGGTTGGTTTTTTCTGATTATCATGTAATGTAAACTCAAGAACCCCACGTGTGGGGTTTTTCGTTTATTTAAAATGGGCGGCGTGGCGTTTGAGGTTTTTCGCTGAGGGGGCGGGTTCCTGTTTCGCTAGGCTTCAATTTCGTTGTACGGAATGAGGCGTGTTCGCTTTACTTCCGCGGCTTTGGCCGCATAGACTTGCCGGTGGTTTAAGTTCGTAGTATGGCATAAATTATAAATGGTGAAATGCCGAATTTATCATCCTGAGGTGCAGAGCCACCTCGGTGATGTTGTGCTTGGAACAACATTGGGTGATCGGCTTGGCAGGTGTTGTGCTGCGTCTTTGGAGCTTGTATTTGAGCTTGTATTTCAAACGGGTGCGGTGTTTTCTTCCCTATTCCTATTCATGGGATGTGTTTTAGCCGTTCTCGGATCTGATTCAGGGATGGAGTCTGTTACCTAAGTAGGTAAGCGATATATATATTATGATATATACCATGGATATGATATACTTCTTGTTGTGATGAAGAAGATGTGCCACTTGGATTACGCAGGGCTCAGGCTTTTCTCTTGGCGTTCGGAATTGGGGTGTTGCTTGTAGCTGTACACGAAATCAGAGGGTGCAGAACTTCTTTCAAAACATCATGGGAGAAGCCCTTAACGCCTAACGACTGAGCGTAAGCGTTATCGCTGAGAACGGGATGGCGAGGGGTGGTATCTCGTGATTCAACATCACTGTCATGTTTCAACAAAAGAAAAGAACACAGCAATGGCAAATGAACTGGACGAACTGAGCGGGCCTGTCAACAATGCAGGCAGAACGATTTGTGTGATTGAAAAGCAGCTTCCGGTACGCATTGGCGTGGGCTCGGTTTTATTCGAGATTCTGCTGTGGTGCCTCGGCATTGTTCCGGGGGTGATCTTTCTCTTCATGAAGATCGGTGCTAAGAATTACTTTCAGCAGCTTCAGCAAAAGATTCAGGCGGATGCTTCGACTATTGACAACTACCTTGAGCAAAGGGTTCAGATTTTGATGAATCTTGCCAAGCTTGTCGAAAAAGCGGTTGATCTTGACAAGGATGTGATGAAGGCGGTTGCTGCATTCCGCGGCGGCGGGCTGACAGATGGCGAGCGAAACGCCGTTGTCAACCAGATTGATGGATGTTTTGGGCGTCTCTTCCCGCAAGTTGAGGCGTACCCCGATCTCCATGCACATGCCGCAATTGCAGAGGCTATTCAGCAGAACAGCTATCTCCAGAGGGAGATTACCGCTGCGCGCCAGCTGTATAACGATTCCGTTATGCAGTGGAATGCCGATGTTTTTACTTGGCCGACAAAGCAGATCGTTGCGGCGCGCGCCGGTTACACAACGCGTATTCCGTTTGCCGCGTCTGCCGAGACGAAGGCTCAGGCGAGAGGGACGTTCTTTTGATTGAGGATGTGTATGAACCGCTTACGCGCTATCGTGACGAATTTCGTATGAAGTTCGCCGCGTTGGTGCGTGAGAAGTTTAAGGAGCTTACAAAAACTGCGGGTGTTGATGGTAAGGCAAATCGTGCACTCGTAATTCAAATCAAGAAATTGCAGGAGCAGGCCGATTCGGCAGGCGCCAGGAAAAAGCGTTGTGGGTGCTTGATGGCCGCCGGCTTCGGTTTGGCAGCGCTTGCGCTCATGGGCGTGATAGCCACGCGCGGTGCGGAAGCGCAGGGGCAGGGGCTGTATATGTTCGGCATGATAGTGGGGCTGGTTTTTGGAATCGCCATGCGTTCACGCTCCAATGCAGTTGCGAAACGAATTGCTGGCCTCGAATCGCAGATCGCGGCGAAAAAAGAGGTTGCATGGAAACAGATGGAGCCGTTGAACCGACTCTATACGTGGGATGTTACGGTCAAGTTGATTGAGGCAGCCGTGCCCCGATTGGTGTTCGACCCATATTTCACGGCAGACAGGCTGGAATCGCTGCACAGGCAGTTTGGGTGGAACGATTCTTTTAATGAGGGGAAGTCCATCCTTTTTGCGCAATCGGGCGTTATCAACGGGAACCCCTTTGTGTTCGGCCAGTACCTTGATATGGCGTGGGGAGAAAAGACGTATGAGGGGTCGAAGGTTATCTCGTGGACGGAGTGGGAGGAAGGCTCCGATGGAAAACAGCACCGCGTTAGAAAATATGAGACGCTTCACGCGCAGGTAACCAAGCCGATACCCGTATACAGTGAAGAGAAACTTCTTATCTACGGAAACGATGCCGCGCCTAATCTTTCGTTTTCACGCCAGCCGTCCGGATTGACCGGGAAGGATGGTAACCTTTTGAGCTCGATCCGCAAGAAACGGCGTTTGAAGCAGTTGAAGGCGTATTCTCGCAACTTAAATGATGATTCAAACTTCACATTGATGAGCAACCACGAGTTTGAGACGTGGTTTCATGCCAAAGACCGCGACAACGAAGTTGAGTTCCGCCTGCTCTTCACGCCGATTGCACAGACGCAGATGCTGAATTTGATGAAGGATACAGCGGTCGGCTACGGAGATGATTTTACCTTTATCAAGCGGAAGAAGATAAACGTGCTGCGCTCGCAGCATCTTAACGAGGCGGCGATCGACACCGATCCGGCGCGGTTCTATAATTGGGATTATGATGCGGCATTCTCCTTTTTCATTCAGTTCAACGAACGGTACTTCAAGGACGTTTACTTCGCGATGGCGCCGCTTCTTGCGATTCCGGTTTATCAGCAGATACGGTCGCATGAGGATATCTGGAAAGACGTTCTGGGGAGCAAGGCATCTTCGTTCTGGGAGCATGAGGCCGTTGCGAACTACCATGGCGAGGAGAAGTTCAAGCATTCGAGCTGCATTACCCGCAGTATTCTTAAGACCCAGGTCGTTCGGTGGGAGAACGGTGAAGGCACAATTGAGGTAACCGCCTACGGTTACCGCGGGGTGAAACGTGTCGATTATGAATGGGTGCTTGGCGGCGATGGTAATTTGCATCAAGTTGACGTGCCTTGGACGGAATATCTGCCTGTGAAGAAGACAAGCAAGATGTATCTAAGCGAGCGCGAGACGCCGTCAGACCTCTTCAAGCGGAAAGCCTCGGCTTCACGTGAGCGCGCATTCCGCCGCTCCATCCGCTCTTTTCTTATAGAGAAATAAGACACTCGGTGGTGAACTCCTCGAAACGAATCGTGCGGAATGTGTGAAACGCAGGAACCTTTCGGGAATGAATGAGGTATGTTGTGTTTCATCGGGTGCGCCGTTTTTTGTTTTGGCGGTGTTGCGCTGCCTGCTCTTTGCAGGCAATGGGCTCAGGCTTAAGTGGAAGGTGAAGAGGTAACGTGAGGTTTGTCATGCCATACGGGATAGACAGTTTTGACGCTGCGGATCATCCGATGGTGTGCTGTTCAGAGGCTGTGTCGGGAGCGGACGTGCGGAACGCAGGGCGCAGCCTGCGATATGGACGTTTTCGGTATTTTCGTTGTGTCGTCTGCGGCGTATGCGCGGCTTATCCAGCCGCCGAAGCAGGTCTTCGATGAGCGGAACGGCAGGACGTACGATTCGCTTGTCCGCTTTTGTGAGCTAATGGCCGCGGCGACCCCGACACCATTGGAGACACTGCTCCTGCCGGAGGACTGTATTTTGAAAACATCTCCGGCGTATTTCATGTTTGTTGCCAACCGGAATCGGTGCTGCCGTTTTGGACCGAAAGAAACGGGTCAACGAGGATGTCGCTTTATTCGGCCATCGCGTTTGCTGTTATGCCCAACAATAGGGCGATTGTGTACAACTGTTCCCAACGGGGAGGATTTACCTAGAAGCAAACGTTCCCGCCGGATGTTGATTTTACTGGCGACAGTTTGAATTAGACGGCGTAAGGTTCATGGGTTCACGGATGCCGATTTTCCCCTGCGCGTGTGCGTTTGACGGCGATTCCGATACGCGGAATGGTTGGTTCCCGAAGCGATCACGTGGCCTTGATGTACTTGTAATGCAGGTTCGTTGCGTATCCGGGAAACGAGGATATCCGTTCGCGTCAGGGCGACATCACGCATGTCGTATGTCGAAGTTATCTGAAGCGATTGCCAAGAAGCGTCCGCAGCTTGTTTTCTGCGGCGTATCCGATATCGAACCTGATGTGCGGCATGAATTGATCATAAAAGGGAAGTAGGCCTTTAGAAGTAGGCCTTTACGATTGAGGGAAGAACTGTTCTTTTGAGAACTGACCCCTCTGTTCATTTTTTGTTTTCTGCCGCTTTGGGTTAGACGATTTTTCGTTGGGCATTCGAAGAAGAATTGTCTGCGGATGCGGTATTTTTGGTATGCTTTTGGATAAAAAGAGAGGTGTCCGAGATGGCAAATATGCAGACTGCAGATGTTTTCTTTACGGATTTGCACACGCATGCGATGGGGGATGGGCTTCCGAAGAAGCTGGAAAAGCTGATGCTGGCCGCAGGAATCGAGCAGATTGACTTCAAGCATCAGTTCGTGGCCGTGAAGATGCACTTTGGAGAGCCGGGGAATCTGGCTTTTCTGCGGCCGAATTATGCACGAACGGTGTGTGATTTGGTGAAGCGGCTTGGGGGGCGGCCGTTCCTGACCGATTGTAATACGCTCTATGTAGGCGGGCGCAAACAGGCGTTGGATCATCTGGATTCGGCTTACATGAATGGATTTAATCCGCTGGTTACAGGCGTGCACACAATCATTGCCGATGGGTTGAAAGGGACGGATGAGGTGGCTGTGCCGGTGCCGGGGGGGCAATTTGTTCGGGAAGCAAAGATTGGCCGAGCCCTTATGGATGCGGATATTGTGTTGTCGCTGAGTCATTTCAAGGGGCATGAGCTGACAGGATTTGGCGGAGCAATCAAGAATCTTGGCATGGGGTGCGGTTCGCGAGCCGGAAAGATGGATATGCACGCGGCGGGGAAGCCGGTAGTGGCGCAGGAATTGTGCGTGGGGTGCGGGCGGTGCCGGGCAATTTGTGCTCATGGAGCACCGCAGATTGTGCAGGGGAAGGCGAGGATTGATCAGACTAAGTGTGTGGGATGCGGGCGGTGTATTGGGGTGTGCCCGCGGGATGCGATAAGCCCGCAGTATGATGCGGCAAATGAAGTGTTGAACCGTAAGATGGCAGAGTATGCGCTGGCAGTAGTGCATGGACGGCCGCAGTTTCATGTGAGCCTAGCGGTAGATGTGTCTCCATTCTGCGATTGTCATGCGGAGAATGATGTGCCGATTGTGCCGGATGTGGGGTTCTTTGCTTCATTTGATCCCGTGGCGATAGATCGGGCATGCGCCGATGCGGTGAATCGGCAGCAGCCGGTAGCGGGGTCACTCTTGGATCGTGCGCATGTGCCAGGGCGGGATTATTTCCAGGCCGTATCTCCGGAAACGGATTGGACGGTGTGCCTAGAACATGCCGAGGCGATTGGTTTGGGAACACAGCGGTATACGCTGAAGAGACTGTAGCAGAGGAATAAACGTTTTAAGCAAGGACCGAACCCGTTTTAATGCGGGCGATGGGGGATGTGTTTTGTCTGTCTGTTGAGGAGGCTGGCTTTATGGGCAGCCAAGGTTTTTGTTATAATTTGCCAACTATGCACGTAATGAGTCGGAATCAATTGTATGCCGCATCGTGGATTGTGTGGGAGTGAGGCTGGCAAGACGGCTGGTGTTTGCTTTTTTTGGTTTTGGGGCGGTTGTGCCCCTGAATTAGGCGTGGCATAGGACTGCGCATGAGGTAATTTCATGAAAAAGGGTTCGTTTGCGGAGTGTATTTCCGTGGCCTGGCCGCTAGTGTTGGCGATGGCAGGAAATGCCTTGATGATGTTTGCCGACCGTTTGTTTTTGGCGCGGTACAGTGCGGTGAGCATTCAGGCCGCGCTTCCGGCAGGATTGATGGCGTTCATGGCCATTGCGTTTTTGCAGAATGTGGTGGCGTATTCAGGTACGTTTGTGGCGCAATATGCGGGGGCGGGTTCACGGGCGGCTTGTGCACGGGCGATGGGGCAGGGGGTGTGGCTTTCAGTCCTGTGTGTGCCGGTGTTGTTGGCCACAATTCCATTGGGAAATTGGTTTTTTGCGTGGGCTGGGCATGCGCCGGAAGTGGTGGCAGAGGAACGAGCCTATTATTTGACGCTGGTGATGGGGAATTTGGCTTTGCCCTTCGCTTCGGCGTTAGCGGGCTTCTTCACGGGTCAGGGGTTTACACGGCTGGTGATGACGGCGAATTTGATCGGAAATGGTGTAAATGTGTTGTTAGACCCCGTGTTTATATGGGGATGGGGGCCGATTCCGGAGATGGGTATTGCGGGGGCAGGTATCGCCACGGCATTGTCGCAATATCTGCTGCTGGGTATTTTGGCGGTGGCAATTTTCCGGGAACGCCATCTGTCTACACCGCGCCGGCGTCGCGTGGCGTTTGCCTGGAAACAGGAGGCGGTGTTGAGAATTGCCCGATTTGGGCTGCCGAGTGGGGGGCATGTGCTGCTGGACGTGAGCACGTTTACGGTATTTGTCTTTGTAACGGGGCGAATGGATGCGCTGAGTTTTTCGGCGAGTAATATTGCTTTTTCAATCAATCATTTGATTTTTGCTCCATTGATGGGAGTGGGCATGGCTGGGACGATTCTGACTGGTCAGCGGATGGGGAATGAAGATCCTGACGGGGCTGCCCGGGCGGGAAGAAATTGTTTACTATTGGGATGGGGTTATATTCTACTGTGTGCGGGCGTGCTGGCGTGTTTTCATGAGCCGGTGCTTCGACTTTTTTTCCCGAACGAGGCGCCGTTCAGCTATGCGGCGTATTTAGCGTTGGGGCGGAAATTGATGACGATTTTTTTGGCGTGGGCGTTTTTTGATACGATGAATATTGTGTTGGGTGGAGCTTTGAAAGGTGCTGGGGATACGCGGTTTGTCATGTGTTGGGTTGCGGGGTCGGCGTTGTTCCTTTGGATGCCCGCTTTGTTTGGGTTTTATGCGGCGGGATTTAGTATTGTAACGCTCTGGCTTACTATGCTGGGCTATGTGATTCTTGCCGGATGTGGGCTGAGCTTTCGCTTTCTTCGCGGAAAGTGGAAGGCGATCCGGTTGATTTAGATATGGCTACGGTTTATCCGAAGAGATTGAAACTAGAGCATCCCGGCTGCGCGAAGAAGCGCGGCGTACTTTCCATTTTGCGCGAGAAGTGAAGCATGCGTGCCTTGCTCAATGATACGGCCGGCTTCCAGATAACAGATTTGTGTGGCATGCCGAATGGTGGTTAGGCGGTGAGCAATGATGAGCGTGGTTCGGCCGTGGGAGAGACGGGCGAGCGCTTCTTGAACGGCTGCTTCAGCGAAGGTGTCGAGCGCGGAGGTGGCCTCGTCTAAAATGAGAATAGGCGGATTCTTGAGAAAGACGCGGGCGATGGCGATGCGTTGAGCCTGCCCGCCGGAGAGCATGATGCCGTGCTCGCCTACGGGGGTGGACAGACCTTTTGGAAGTTCGCGGACAAAATCGGCGAGGTTGGCTTGCGTGAGGGCGGCATAGAGGTCGGTGTCATCCGCGTTGGGGCGGCCAAGGAGGAGGTTGTCGCGGATGGAACCATCGAACAGGAAGGGTCGCTGGGCAACGATGCCGATGACGGCGCGCAGGGCTTGCTTGGAGAGGGTGGCGGTGTCGCGGCCATCTAGGAGAATTTGCCCAGC
This sequence comes from uncultured Lentisphaeraceae bacterium, assembly GCA_937892925.1. Classification (GTDB taxonomy): domain Bacteria; phylum Verrucomicrobiota; class Kiritimatiellia; order RFP12; family DVOR01; genus Spyradenecus. The sequence continues at coordinate 14,319 of CALBHX010000005.1, read as the reverse complement.
AGTGGGTTCGTAAAACCGCGGAATAAGCGCGGCGAGGGTGCTTTTACCTGCGCCGCTTGGGCCGACGAGAGCGCACGTGCTTCCGGCAGGAATGGTTAGAGCGGGGATGTGGAGGACTTCACGCTCGGTATTCGGGTAGATGAAGCGCAGGTGTTTCAAGCACAGTTCGCCGTGGATATCGGTAAGCGGTTCTGCGGAGGCAACGTCTTGTTCAACGGGTTGGGCAAGGAATTCGCGGAAACGGCAATAGCCAACCAATCCTTGTTGATACATATCCAACCCGTTGACAATACGGCGCATGGGCGTGGTGACATATCGGGAATACATGAAGAAGGCGAAGACTTGCGGCAGGGTGGCATCGTGATTGACCACCATCCAGGCTCCAAGGGCAATATACATGAGCGAGTACCCTTCTAGCAGCATTTGGGTGCCAGCAAAAAGCGGAGCGTAGAGGATGTAGACCTTTTCGAATGAACGGCGGAAACGGGAGTTAACGCGGCGGAAGAGGTTGCGTTCGCGGCGTTCGTGTGTAAAGCTTTTGATTTCGCGAATACCTTGCACCACATTCTCCACGTGGGCGGCCAGAGTGGAGACTTGCCCCCGATTTTCACGCCAGACGCGGTGGATTTTTTTCTGGAAGCATCCGGCGAAGAGGAGGATGAAAGGCACGGGAATAAGGGTGAATGTGGCTAACGTGGGGTTGATCCAGAACATGATCGCAAAAGCACCGGTTAAGACGAGGGTTACTTCGGCGAGATCTTCCAGGAGGTGATGGGCGGTTTCGCCTACGAGCATGAGGTCGGAGGTGATACGGCTAAGCACTTCACCGGTTTTGGTTCGGTCGAAGAAGGCGAAGGGGAGCTTTTGGATGTGGTCGAAGAAGGCGTTGCGCATAGCGGCTTCAACGCGGATGCCAAGCCAGTGGCCGAAGAGAATATAACACCACTCCAGGCCTGCGGCCAAGATAACCAAGCCCGTAAACACGAGCGCTGCCCATGCGGTTGCCCGCAGGTTGCCAGCAGGCAAATATTCCTGAAAGACACGCAGCGCAGTGAATGGAATGGCGATTTGTACGCCGGCGTGGAGAACGATTGCTGTTAAATCTAGAACGAGTAACCGCCGTTGGGCGCGATAGTATCCACCGAGCGTTTGAAGCCCCTGCCATAGCGTTTTCAGGCGTCCGCACAGGGTGGTTGGGGAAGTTTGAGAGGCATTGATGGGGGGCTGACCGGCAGATGCTTGCATGGTGTACTCAATTCAAGAAACACAACGGCACCGCATAAGATTCTTCTATACGGCACGCGTCAGAATGTGTAGAAGAACGGGGTTGTCAGGGCTGTGTGGGGCGGGAAGCTCTGTCGGCAGCGGTGATTACAGCTTCCACCAGGCGTTGGGCTAACGTGTGAGCCAGCCGTGGAATGGCATCGGTCGTCCCGGTTTGGAAGTCGCCACGGGTCAAGACGGCGTCAGATGCGGCAAACCGCTTGCCGTTGATCAGGGTTTCTCCTGAGACGCGGTCAAAAAGATAGAGCTTTACGGTAAGGGTCAGACGGTATTCTTCCGGTACAATGGCGTGGTTTCGGTCATAACGAACGGCTTTGGAATCCAGGGATTCCACGATGGCCTGTACACGCAGGCGAGCCTGATCGTAGGAGCCTGGCCGGAAGGTTCCGTCTTCGATCAGGGCATCCAAAAACTGTTGTGCCGCCACGGCTCCAACCATGGGGTAGGCGGTCTGATTTTCAAAGGCGGGGACGTGAATGCTTCGCAGGTTATTGGGGATATTGGCTCCGCTTCGATACCCCAGGCATCCGGCACTTCCTAACAGAGTCAGTACGCCTAAAACGGGGCAAATCCGTTTTATGAATCGAGTCATTTAGTCTCTCCCTGAGGGGCTTGCTTTTGTGCCAAGGAAAGTTCCGCCAATCGAGCGCGTACACGCTCGGCTTCCGGTGCATCTGGAAATTCGCGCAGGAATGTTTGGTAGGCTAGCAGGGCAGCCTCAACAGAATAAGCTTTAGGATTGTCGTAAAATGTCGCCTTAGCGTAAGAGCGGTTGCGGCGGAGTAAATAAACTTCCTGCTGCCAGCGGGCAAAGCGTGCGGAATCCGGATGCCCTGGGCGGAAGGTTTGTGCGCCGGCCAACAACCGTTCCAAATGCCGAAGGCGCCCAGTATCGTTTCGCCACTTGTCTGCTTGTTTGCGGCAGGCATCACAATAAGCATAAACGACGTCGTCTAGTTTTTCATAAGTGGGCCAATCGGCTAGGATTCGGTCGCAGACTGTGATGGCACTGGCGTACTCGCCGTCTTGGGCGTAGAGAGCGGCGATTTTTAGGAGCAGCTCGGGCACTTTCCGCCACCGGGGGGCAAAATGAATAATTTTTTCGTAGTTTCGCCGCAATCCGCTCCCAGCTTGGAAATGAAGGGTGCGATTAGCTTCCCGGGCAACCATGAGATCCGCCTGAGCAGTTGCGTCTTCCAAAATGGGTTCCAATTCAAAGCGTCCGGCGAAATAGGCCAGTAGATAAACGTCTGCATCGAAGGCGGCACGGGCGTGCCCGGCGGCAGATTCCAGTCGTGCGATGGCCAATTGAGCAGTCAGCGCTTCCGGAGTGGCATGCCACTCGTGCACAAGGTCGTCATAGGCTTCGATGGCCTTGTCTCGTTGCCCATCGTGTTCCAATTCGGCGGCATATGCCAATTGTTCGGCGGGGGTATTTTTTTTCGGGTTATGCCAAAACCAGGAAGGTTCTTTGACCTCAATAGCCATGGGGTCTTCGATAAACTGAAGCTCCGCTGGCGTCTTGCCCATGCGTGAATAATCCTGATATTGTGCTCCGGCCAGAGCCGTGCACAAAATCCCAAGCCCAAAGAAAAGTGTCCGAAAAGTCATGCCTCTATTATAACAGATTGCGGAAGGTTCAGTCTGCGGCTTTACCATTCTGCACGATCCAGTGCACGATATTGAATTGCTTCGAAAAGGTGCGCTTGCGTCAACGTGTCGCTGGCATCCATATCGGCAATGGTACGAGCCACTCTTAAGATACGTGAATAGGCTCTGGCGGTCAGTGCCAGTTCATCCATCGCAGCCCGCAGCATGAGCGCGGCGGCCGATTCCATGGGGCAGAACTGTTGGAGCAGCCCAGCAGGAAGATCGGCATTGCATCGGATGCCTGGCAGCTCGCGATATCGCCGGGCTTGCCGTTCGCGTACGCGAAGGACGCGCTCTCGAATGACGGCGGAAGATTCCCCTGCCTGATGCTCGGTCAGAGCGTCAAACGGCACCGCCGGCACTTCAACGTGCAGGTCAATTCGATCGAGTAACGGGCCTGACACTTTTGCACGGTAGCGCCGGATCGTTGGCTCCGAACAGCGGCATGACCGCTTCGGGTCGCCAGCAAATCCGCATGGGCAGGGGTTCATGGCCGCCACAAGCATGAAATCGGCCGGGAAGGTCAGCGTCCCTGCTGTGCGGGCAATCGTCACGGAACCATCTTCTAGAGGCTGCCGCAAAACTTCCAACACATGCCGATGAAACTCCGGTAATTCATCTAGAAACAAGACGCCTCGGTGTGCCAGGGAGACTTCTCCTGGCGTAGGGTGTGCACCTCCGCCAATCAACCCGGCATCCGATACCGTGTGATGGGGTGACCGGAACGGCCGCCTTGAAATAACATCTCCGCGCAGCGTGCCAGCAACGGAGTGAATGGCTGTAACTTCCAGAGCTTCCGCCGCGGATAGAGGGGGTAAAATGGAGGGAATGCGCCGTGCCAACATGGTTTTCCCAGACCCCGGAGAGCCAATCATGAGCAAATTGTGCCCTCCGGAAACGGCAACCTCAATGGCGCGCCGTGCGGCCTCTTGCCCTTTGACGTCGGCAAAGTCTTCAAGCGTCTCTACCCCTTCACCCAGCCAGGCTCTGGCGGCACGCGGCTCTGGTTGAAGCGCGCCTGAGAGAATCCCTGCCGCCTGGCGCAGAGATTGCACTGGCCAAACTTCAATCCCCTCAACCAGTGCCGCTTCATCAGCGTTTGCCTCGGGTACCATGATGGCATGGAATCCGCGCCGCTGCAAGGTCATGACAATTGGAAGCACGCCGCGAATTCGTCGGACTTCTCCGCCTAAAGCAAGCTCTCCGAGCACTGGAACCTGACCAAGCAGGGGCATTTTGACGGTCTCGGAGGCCGCCAGCAGAGCCAGTGCAATCGGCAAATCATAGACGGGGCCTTCTTTGCGTAAATCCGCAGGCGCCAAGTTGATGGTTACGGATTGCGGTTTCAGGCGGAATGAAGTGTTTCGGAGCGCCGCGCGGACACGGTCGACACTTTCTTTTACGGCTGTATCCGGCAGCCCTACCACACGTACGCGGGGGTCTTCACTGGGCACGGTGTGCACTTCAATTTCGACGGGTTCCGCGCCGATTCCCCATACCGCCGCAGCATACGCTTTGGTCAACATAGTGTGGTTCCCTTTCTTGCGCCATACGCATTGAGTAAGGCTTCCAGCTCAGGTGTCAGAGGCGCCTTCAAAGAGCATGCCTGCCCTGTTTTTGGGTGGGTGAACACGATGGAGGCTGCGTGCAGAAAATGCCGTTCAAACCCCGCAGGCAAAAATCCGCCATAACGCCGATCGCCCAAAATCGGCATTCCCGCGAGGGAGAGCTGAGCACGGATTTGATGGGTTACCCCTGTTCGAATGGAAACATCCAAAAGGGTAAAAACGCGCCCTGCTATACGAACCGTCTGAGTGGGACGGAATGCTGTTTCGGCTCGCATGGGGCGTTTAATGTTTTGCCATTGAGAGGCGTCAATCATGCGCCCCGGGCAGCGCGGATTATGCGCCAACCAGTGTTCCAGCCGCCCCGGTGTGTGGATATTTCCTTCCGCCAGAGCCCAATAATGTTTCTCAATTGTGTGCGCAGAAAACTGTTTCCGCATGGCCGAGTAAACCTGCTGTGTTCGTGCTGCTAACACCAACCCCGAAGTGTCGCGGTCGATTCGGTGTAAAATTCCGCACGTCAGCGGTCCATCTCCAATCCCAGAAAGCTCCGGCCATTGAACCAACAACGCGTTGGCCAGTGTGTCCTGTTCGGTTGGCGCATTTGGCTGGCAATTCATACCCGCCGGTTTAGATACGGCAATGAGTGCATCATCCGTGTAAATCACATTCAGTGGCAATGCGGCATTCGGCGCCAGAGCAACGGGTTTCGGTTCGTGCAGCAGAACATAGCGTGCGGCAGGCACGATACGCTCCCCTTTTCGGCATGGGCGCCCATTTCGTAAGAGTGCTCCCTCTGCCAGCAAATCCCGAACCTGTGTTCGCGAGGCTTCCGGCAGCTGTTCACTTAGCCAGGCATCCGCACGCATTCCCGCCGCCGTTGGCACTGTTACCCATTCACGCATCAGGCACCTCCACCACGCGTCCGCTTCGTGTAAAGAGCAGCACCATTCGGATTGCCGCTTCGGGGAACCCTGTCAGGTGCATGAGCGCAGTTCGGTAATCCCGCATCTGCCGGGCATAAGCTGGCGTTAGGGCTGCTTCCCGTGACGTTTTGAAGTCATAAATAACCGCTCGCTTCGATTGCGGGAATAGGTGAACCCGGTCGAACTGCCCGGCAATATACCGCAACGGTTTGGTTTCCGAAAGGCATACACAAAACGTCCGTTCACGCCACAGTTCGCAGGGTTCGTCAGGCTTGCGAAATACCTCCGGGAAAAGTCCCCGGGGCGGCGTATCACTCCACGCCACGTCAGCCAGGCGCAAATGTTCGGAAATTCCAAACTGCCTTGCCTGCGGACGCTTCGGTTCGGCAGCCTCGAACCATTCGGCTACCGACATTTCCTGAGCCCGATCGGAGGGGATTTCCACCTCCACCGCAGGTTCTTCCGCTGCAATCTGCCAGGATGCCGTCGCCTCTGTCGGCGTTTCCTGTTGTTGCCGTGCCTGGACGCCCTGCCACCACTGTGCGTCCCCCGTGGCATAGGCCACGTCTGTCCCGTCCGGCCCCCATACAGTTTCTGCTGTGTCTTCCGCGTTGGCTAATTGTGGGAAAATGATACCGCCCCGCTTACTCCACAGGGAAGACTCTTTCTCAGGAACGAACACTAACTGTTCACTTCGTGCCCGGGTAATGGCCACATAAATCCCGCACAAATCATCCCTGAATCGCGTAGTCTGCCGGGAAACCTGCGCTTCACGCAGCGCAGCTACTCGGTCATACGTCTGCCTGAAACAGGGGCGCTCAAGCACCCAGTCCGCTCCTGTCTCGTAGAGCACGCTCGCTTCATTCAGCAGTCCGCCGCTCAGTATCGTAAACACCACATCAAACGTCAGCCCCTTGGAGTGATGAATGGTCATCAGGCTCAACATATTCGCATCCGCCTGGCAGGGCACTTCGCATTGGCGCACGGCCTCTGCCGCCTCTGCCGGATCCATGACTTCTGCATCGGCTTTCATCAGCACTTCCCGAACCGCTTCGAAAACCTCCACGTCATAGTTTGAAAGCCGTTTGCGCATGGGCGTCTTCGCGCCAAAAAGCTCATCCAGCCACGCGGCATATCCCTTCGCTGCAAGGATTCGGTTCCAGGCGCCTAATATGGCACGGTCACTTCCTGACACCATACCCAGCTGCCGAGCCACTTCGCCCCACAGGGTTGCCCGTGGGTCGGCCAGCCAATGAAGCATCGCTGTGATCAATTGCCCAAAAGGCGTCTCCCCAATACGCCGCCGCCCATCCATGGCACATGCCACGTTTCGGGCGCGCAACATTTCCAGAAGCCCCGGCTCCTCGGCGGTTCCCTGAAAAATCTTGTTCTGTGCTGCGAGTACGGCCATGCTTAAATGCTTATCCTTGAGCATTCGCCACCGTGCCGCAATCACATCGGCCAAAACTTCCATCCACGCTCGCTGCTGATCTCCCGGCAGGGTCATCATGGCCGCGTAGCCTGGCGCCTTCTGGTTATGCGCACGGTGTTTTCCCCGCTGCCATTCGGTGCGCCACGTCTGTAAGATCGGGCGCTGCCATGGCTCGCAGGTTTCTAATGCCGCCTTCGGGAACGAAAGCGCTTGATTCACCAGACGAATCACTGCCGGGCAGGAGCGATGAGATTCTGCCAACTCGGCAAATTCTTCCACTTTTGGCACTCGGGTGAAATCTCCAAACAACGTGGCATCTCCCCCTCGCCAGCCGTAAATCGATTGCTTTACGTCTCCTACATAGAAGAATGTCCGCTCCGGATTTTCAGCCAGTTCGTGCGCCAGCCCTGAAAGCACTTGCCATTGAGCCTTGCTAGTATCTTGAAACTCATCGATCATCAAATGCCGAATGGCCGTGTCCAGCCGATACGAAACATACAACCGATCAGAATCTGTGGGCGACAGGGTCAACCCCATACCGTTTCCGAGCGCCTGAGCCAAGGCGTTGGTCAGCTGGGTAAAACTCATTCGCCCCGTTTCCCGTATAAAGGCCGCAGAAGCTCCGTTCAGTGCCCGAACGGCTTGTGCCAAAGCACGTGTTTCCTTTGCTGTCTGCTCCAAATCCCGCGCGAGAACGTCCTCCCTCAACGCCAGGGCGCTCTGCACGGCCGCACGATCCAGCGGTAATGACGTTTTGGGCGCATTCTTTCGTGCGGCGAAGTACCCCGCTTCGGCCATGTCGTTTAGTTTCTGAAGCACCGTGCTAAACCCCGGCTGAGCTTTTAAGGCGGCTGCCGATTCAAGGTCTGGCCGATAATCCGTCAGGAGCGCATGAAACTTCTCTAGGGTCGTCTCCGAAGGCGTTCCCTTTCCGGCCATCCGCTCCGGAAGCGCATTCAGTTCCTGCCACGTACCTAAACGATCGTCCAGACAGGCCGGCAGATCCTCTCCCAGAGCAGAGAGATCCCCCCAGCCTTGGGGGTGCGCTTCCATGAGGGCTCCATATGTTTCAATGACCCCTTGAAGCCGTTGCAGCAGCGATTGTGATGGCGACATCCCGGCCGTTTGAATATTGAATTGTCGAAGCAAGGCCATCGCGGACCGCCGCCGGGTTATCCGCATGGCTCGCCAAACTACTTCCCGCAGCACGGTCTTACCCTCCGCGCCGCCGTCATCATAGAGAGAAAAGTCCGGATTCAGCCCAAGCTCATAGGCAAAGAGTCTTGCCACCCGCGAAGTAAACGCATCAATCGTTGCAATCTGAAGCTTGGGCAGCGCCTCCAATACCCGATCCAGTGCTTCTTCTCGGCTCAACCCGCCAGGCGGCGTCTTCAGGACATCCTTCGTATCAAGCAGGCGCGCAATTACTTTGCTGAAAATCTCCCGTGTGGCCGCCCGCGTAAACGTCAGCGCACAGATTGACTCCGGTCTTTCCCGCGCCATCAGTAATTGACAAAACCGGGTTGCCAGAGCATACGTCTTGCCGCTTCCTGCGGAGGCCCGCAGAAAACCGGAACGTATGCTTGAATGCGCTGCCGGCGTTTCCATGCGCCGATTACTTTCTCGGACGGTGCGACTTAGGTGTCAGATTGTTTCGCCCGGCCGTCTTGCGTTCGGATTGAGCGCGTTTACGCGGATGCGGCAATGGCCGCCGTTTAGGTGACGTTTCCTCTTCGGCCGTGTCGGAGGCTTCACCGGAGGGTTTCCCTTCGGGTTTCACACGCGAGCGGAACTGCAGAATAATGGCAGCGCCTTCTAAGTCGAATGCTTCACGAATGTTACGGATGAGAAAATCCTGGAACGGCTTGGTTACCAGCCGGGCATCATTCACGAAGAAGCGCAGAATCATCGGGTTAGCGCCTGTTTGGGTGGCATAATGGAAGCGCAGATGATGCCCGTTTTTGCCTGGCAGCTGCACGCGCGCCAGCGCGTTGGCCAACGTTCGGTTCAGCACGCCAGTAGGCAATACACGCCGTTGATGCTCCGCCACACGATCAATCGCCTCAATACTGTTGCGCACGTTGTAGCCGTCCTGGGCACTCATGAACACCACCGGTACATGGCGCAGATAAGGCAGCATCTCCCGCAGGTGCGCAATGGCTGCCGTCTCCGTATAACCCTTTGCCCGCGCCAAGTCCCATTTGTTTACCAGCATGACGCAGGCTTTGGCCTCCCGTTGGATCATTGAGGCGATAAATTTATCCTGCGTGGTGGGGCCGATCTCCGCGTCCATCACCAACACCGCTACGTCGCATTCCTTGACCGCCTCTTCACTGCGGAAAAGCGAAAACCGCTCCACCGAGGAGTCGATTTTGTGCACATGCCGCATGCCTGCCGTATCCACCAGCGTGTAATGCCGCGCCGATGCCCCCGCGCCGATGGTAAAGGGCACGTCTACACAATCGCGCGTGGTGCCCGCTACATCGCTTACGATCACCCGATCGCTGCGCAGCAAACGGTTTACATAGCTGCTTTTGCCTGCGTTCGGGCGCCCCACAATCGCCACCCGAAGCGGCTTCGCGTCGGCTTTTTCCTCCTCTGCGCTTCGGGGCGGCAGGGCTTTCACCACTGCAGCCATGAGTTCATCTATGCCGCGGTTATGCTGCGCCGAAACAGTGAAAGCGGGGAAGGGCAGTCGGTCAAAGTCGTGTGCACCGGCCTCATGCTGCGGTAAGTCGCATTTATTCACCGCCAGGAAGCATGGCCGTCCGCTCTTGTGTACCAGCCGCGCCACTTCTTCATCCGCCGGCTGAAGCCCAGCTAGGACATCTACCACCAGAATGATCGCTGCCGCGTCTGCCATTGCAACATCCACCTGATCGCGCACGGCCATTTCAATCACGTTCTTTTCCCGTGTGCCGTCAAATAGGCGGATTCCACCGGTGTCTACTAAGTGAAACCGCTCGTCATTCCACGAAACCTCGCGGACAATTCGATCCCGCGTTACCCCGCTCTGATCGTGTACAATCGCAATGCGGCGGTTGGCAATTCGGTTAAACAGGGCAGACTTTCCCACATTGGGGCGCCCCACAATCACAACCGTCCGTCTGGGTGTCAATTGATTTTCCATAATGCAACAGTCTACCAAAATGACGGCAGGATCGTCGCTTTCACCATACTTCCGTCTGGGGTGTCGAAAACATCTTTCCTTCGCGGTGGTTCTTGGATTTACGCTGAGAAAGACAAGGGGTGAATGATGTTTGGCACCGGGATTCTTTTTCGGCCCGCATGGACGCGGCACCCCACGCACTGGAAGGTTGTCTTTCAGGCAGGAATTGCCGGCGAATACGGTTTCGTGAAAATAAAAAGCCTTCAGGCGAAAACCTGAAGGCGAAAGTGGCTCCGAAGGCAGGATTCGAACCTGCGACCAAGTGATTAACAGTCACCTGCGCTACCACTGCGCCACTTCGGAATGGCTGTTTTCCAAGTTGGTGGCGGGTGAGGGTCACGATCCCCCGACACGCGGATTATGATTCCGCTGCTCTACCAACTGAGCTAACCCGCCAAAACGGAAAACGCGGGAAGTATAGCAAATGTCATTTGTGAGCGCAACCCCTTTTTTGTGAAAAGCCTGTCCTAAGACGTCAAACGCCCGGGAGAGGAATAGGGAGGCAGAGAAAGCACGGCTGCGGCAGATCAAGACAGGGGCGATCTCTCTCGCGGAGGTTCCCGAAAGGGCTGTTCCCGGATTGCGGCGGGTCTGGGGCGGGTTGAGCGCAAACTTGGTGCGGCTTTGCGTTAAAGCCGGGGCGGGTTCAATAGGGCACCGCTCTGCGGCTGCCGAGGGGTCAAGTGGACGCCTGGACAATTGTGGTATACTTTGGACGTTTTTAACCCAGTCAAGGAGTTTAAACATGGCGATGGTTTTGGAAGACCTTAAGGGTCTGGTTGCCGGCACCTGTGTGTCGGGCGGGTTGGATTCGCGCACAATCGCGAAGGTGATGATGGAAGCCGGGGTGAAGGTGATTGGCTTCACCGGCGGTATCGGCCAGCCCGATGAGAAGGATATCAATGATGTGGCCAAGCGGATGGCGCCCACCGGAATTGAAACCGTGATTGTGGATTTGCGCAACGAGATGGCCGATGCCTGCCTGGAGGCCATTAAGTGCCAGGCCATGTATGATGGCGGATACTGGAATTCCACCGGTATCGGGCGCGCGGTCACCATTAAGGGCTTGATTCCCGAGATGAAGAAGCGGGGCGTGCAGGTGCTCGTACACGGTGCCACCGGGCGCGGCAATGATCAGATGCGCATTGAGCGTTATACCAACGTTTTCGCTCCTGAAATGAAAGTCTATTCGCCATGGCGTGATGCCGGGCTGCTCAAGCGGTTCCCGGGGCGTACGCAAATGGTGGATTATCTTGCTCAGTTCGGAATCGTGGCCTTTGCCGGCGGTAAAAAGAAGTATTCCACTGATGCGAACATGGCCGGGCTTTCCCATGAGGCGGAAGATCTGGAGAGCATGGAAACTTCGATGACAATTGTTGAGCCGACCATGGGTGTATGGCCCTGGCAGGCACCCGACAAGGTTGAAAAGGTGACCATTCGCTTTGCCAAGGGGCGCCCCGTTCAGATCAACGGGAAAGACGTTACGCCGCTCGAAGCCATGATGCTCGCCAACGAAATCGGCGGCCGCAACGGCATTGGCATGAAGCATGCGCTTGAGAACCGCATTATCGGCACCAAGAGCCGCGGTGTTTATGAAGCTCCCGGCATGGAGCTCCTGGGCTCGGCCATTCGTTACGTCTATCAGGCCACGATGGATCGCCGTGCGACCCTGTTCTTCGGTCAGCTCTCCAAACTTGTCTCTGATCAGATATATGACGGCCGTTATTACGACCCTACCACCGTGGCTGCACGTAATGCGATCGACACCTTCGCGCAGTATGCTGACGGCACTGTGGGGTTGAGCCTTTACAAAGGTAACATCTTCTTTGACAGCCTTACGCATTGCCCGCACAGTATTTACAATGAGGCCGACAGCTCCATGGAGGCCTCCGATGGCGTGAACCCCGTTAGCTCGCAGGGCTTCGCGGAAATTCAGTCTGTTGAGGCGCGGATGCTTGCCCTCTCCGGGCAGATTGAAGGCCGTTAAACCCTTTTGGGCGGCAGGTCTCAACTGCATGGCGCGCCTGTCCGCATGTCGGGCGGGCGCGTTTGCTTTGGAGAACGCATGAAGATCACGGTAACGCCAGGTATCTATAACCGCCAGACGTTTCGCGCCTGGCTTGCGGCGAACCATGCCCGTGCAAAAGAATGCTGGATCGCCGTCAAGCGCGGACGCCCGGCTGCGGGAATGTTTGCCTATCTGGATGCGGTGGAAGAGGCGCTCTGCTTTGGTTGGATTGACAGTACAACCAAACGGCAGTGCGGCGGCGACACCTTGCAGCGGTTTTCGCCTCGACGCCCAGGAAGCGCATGGTCTGAGTTGAATAAGGCACGTTGCCGGAGGCTGATCGGCCTGGGGTTGATGACGCCTGCCGGAGCTGCCGTGCTGCCAGACCTTTCGCCTGAGGCGTTTCGGCCGGATCCGGAGGTTGTACGTGCCTTACAGGCAAACGCAGCGGCGTGGAAACATTTCTGCCGCTTCCCAAGGCTCTATCAGTGTGTTCGCCTGGATACGATTCAAATCAAAAAATCTCACCCTGCGCTGTTTGCAGCCCGGCTTCAGAAACTGATTGAAGCGTCCGCTCGGGGGGAACTGTTTGGCCTTTGGCATGATTACGGCCGTTTGCTGCCCGCTGAGATGCCTGCATCGGCCGCCCGCTTTTCGTTATGAATAACGCCGCCAATACCGTTGAACGCCAAATGTCTGAATCCTTCCGCGTAGGCGCGTTGCTGGCCTGTGTCGGCGGGTTTCTGGATGCTTTCACCTATCTGGTGCACGGACATGTCTTTGCTAATGCGCAGACGGGCAATATTGTGCTGCTCGGCATCTCGCTGGCACAGGGTAATCTCTCCGGAGTCGTTCATTATCTCTTCCCCATTCTCGCCTTTATCGTCGGAATTGGCTGCGTTGAGTTTGTTCGTAAAAAGCAGAAGTTCAATCGTGCTTTGCATTGGCGTCAGTGGATCCTTTTCCTCGAAGTCCTGATTCTCATTCTTTGCGTACAATTTGGGCAGGGGCAGCAGGATGCCCTGGTAAATACGGCTATTTCGCTGTTGTGTGCCCTGCAGGTGCAAAGCTTTCGAAAAGTTCATGGCCATGCCCTTGCTACGACGATGTGCACCGGAAATCTGCGCTCCACGGTAGAGGGGTGGCTGACATGGCGCCAGACGCATGACCCCAACGCTAAATATCGCTTTCATCATACCTTTGGGGTTGTGCTCTGTTTTCTTGGCGGCGCCGCCCTGGGCGTTCTCTGTATCCGCAGAGCAGCCCCTGAGCATGCCGGAACAACCTTACTGATCCCGCTGGTGCTTCTACTGGTGGTTTGCCAACTTCTCTTCCGGCGGCCTGTTAAAGCCTGAGTTAAGAGAAAACGCTGAAAATGCCGCGTTAAACTTGTGAAGAGGTGAATAACCCTTGGCGTTGATTCGCTTTCCGTGTTACGGCGCGGCAGAAGAAAGACGTTCCCTGAAAAATTCAGAATATGGGTGGCGCTGAACGGCGTGTTTTGTTCAATGACGGTAGGGGTGTATTGAGATTGGGTTGCGCTTGATATCTGTATATTATGAAACGGTTGTGATTGTGAAGCATGCAATCACTGCGAATGAGGTTGTGCTTGAAGGTCAAATTCTACGGGTTGCTGCAATCCTGGAGCGGGTGGGTGAGTGGTTGTGGCGTTGTGAGCAGAGAACGTCCTCTCCGGAGCATGCAGAAGAGGTAGAATAGAATTGGATTTTTCAACGTGGAAAGTATCTGCTCTTTTCGGCTAGATTTTGTGAGTTAGAGGTGAAGCGGTGGCCGAAGCGTGTTGTATGTTAGGTATCAACACGAAACATGTATATTCACAGGTGAAGGGCATTGCTGCTTCGGGGCAAGCGTTCCTTTTGGGATTTACTTTCGGCGAGAGATCGATTGGGTGTACCTCGGCATGTTCTCATGGGGTGGGGGAAATCTCCGTGGAATGAGTGGGCGGTGAGGCAGGGAAAGATGCTGGGGAATAGGTAAAAAGAACGGATGGATGTGTAGGTTGAGGATATGAGATAAAAAACAGGCGGTTCTCGCGCGAGAACCGCCTGTGATAAAAGCCCACGCGGGGGCTTAGTAAACGTTTAGTGCCGCAAGCGCCTGAAGATATTCATACTTGCGGGAATAGAACGCATCCGCTTCTGCGAAAAGCTCTTTGGCCTCGGCAGGATCCATCTTGGCCAACTGCTTGAAGCGGTTTTCCGTAGGAGCCTGGACTTCAGAGAACTTCTTGGTAGGAGCCTTCGAATCGAGCGTGAGCGGGTTCT
>CALBHX010000004.1 GCA_937892925.1 uncultured Lentisphaeraceae bacterium | reverse complement strand
CTACGTGCTCCGTGTTGTGAAAAGACACCTTTTTAAGGTTTGATATAATTTCAGTTGGGATCACGTCTCCGCCGACCACGTTGTGAAAAGACACCTTTTTAAGGTTTGATATAATTGCGCCTTCCACGGTGAAACCCTCACGCTGGTTGTGAAAAGACACCTTTTTAAGGTTTGATATAATATTGAATGAATAATTCGTTGTTGTATCAATCGGAAAGAAGGAAAAGATGGGTTGAGAAACTCGATGATATCTGCGGATATTGTCGGGTTTTTCTTCTTTTTAAAAGAGTTCCAGTTGGATTGGCGCAGGCGGCGGCGGGGCTTCTTTTTCTCCGTAGAAGGTGCGCATCTGTCCGAATTGTTTATCGGTTACAAGTAGAATGGTGATCATACCTTCCGCGGGAACGATCCGCTGGACGCGCTGAATGTGAACTTCCGCATTTTCGCGGGAGGGGCAGGGCCGGATATAAACGGAAAATTGGAACATGGAGAAGCCGTCTTTCAGTAATCCGGTACGGAATTGGTGGGCGCGCTTCTGTTTGGCCTTGGTGTCTACCGGGAGATCGAACATGACGTAGATCCACATGGCATCATAAGCATTAAAGGCGGTTTGACGCGAGGGCTCGGTCATAACGGGGTGGGGAAAAGAAGCGTTTGGGCTTCTCCGCTCAGGCATTTGACAAGTGAGGCGGTGGAGCGTTGCAGGAAGTTCCAAAGAGGCCGGGTTTCTGTCTGGTAACGCATGTCCATGGTCAGGAAGGGAAGGATATGCCTTTTCCCCTCAGGTGTGAGCATTTGTTCTTCCGGTAGTGCAGAGAAGATATTGAGATGATCGAGAATGATTTGATCCACGCTGGGGCGGTAAGGCTCCATCATATCATCTGCTAGGCTGAAGTGGTTGTATTGGTTGCGGTGGTGAAGCCCAAGCGCCGGATTAACGCCGGAGGCCACGAGCGCGCGTGCCACGGCTGCGCGGAGGACGGAGTAGCCATAGTTGAGGGCGGCATTGGGCATGGAGCCATATCGTTCACGGTGGAAGTCTTCAGCTATGGGGAGGGATGAAAAATAGAGCCGCGCGGCTTGCGCTTCGAGGTTCTCAGGGTCTCCGCGGCGGACGCGGCCGGCCATGACGCGAAGCTTGTCCGCGGCTTCGGGTGCGTATGGGGAGAGAACGATGGCCTGATTGGTAATCTTTGCGCAGATGATTTGCTGCCACAGGCGATTTGCTCGGGCAGGCGAGAGGGCAATTTGAGCCCGCAGATAACGCCCAACAAGGGTGTGTGCGGTCTGTGGAAGTAAATACCCGGAAGGGTGATGTGTGGCATCGCAGAATACAACTGCTGTGCAGGCATCACTTAGAGCTTGCATGAGCGCCGAGCTGAGGGTAATGAGTGGAGAGTCAATAAGCAGAAGGCCAATGTCTTCAATGGGAACGGTAGCTTCGCGCCCGTCTTCACCCTTCCAAACGAGTTGATTGTGGTGAAGACGAAGCGTTCCCGGTGTGGAGAAGTCGAGTGTTCGCTTGATCATACAGGCAAGTCTGTGAGCCAGGAGAGTTCTCCATCGAGGGAAAGCGTGAAATGAACACCTTCAAAGAGTAGATGTTTTTGGTAGGTCTTGAGCGAAAGGC
>CALBHX010000003.1 GCA_937892925.1 uncultured Lentisphaeraceae bacterium | reverse complement strand
TGATACCCATGGCGGGGGAGAGGGCGGGGATGCGGTAAGCGAGGATTTCGAAGCGTTCCAGTTCCCGCGCCTGCGGGTCTGAAGCCGGGCGGAGCATACTGGCTGGGGCGTTAAAGACGGGTTCCGCGCGCAGGGCGGCACGGCCGCTCTCGTCGGCCAGCAGGGCGTTCGCCTCCTCTGCGGAATAACGGCGCGTGAAGGGCAGCAGCCCCTTGGCAAAGAGCCACCCGCCATCGGCCGTGCCGAAGACCGCGTGGGTGCCCTTCAGGAATTCCTGCTTCTGCCAAGCATAATGACTGAAGGTTGGATAAGGCACCAGGCTCCGGAGCAGATCCCACGGCGCCCAGCCCGCAAACTCCCAGTGCAGAATATCCCGATATTGCGGAGGCAGAACCCCCGTTTCAATCTCTTCACGCAGTTCAAAGACTTCATCGCCGGGAGAATAGAAGTTATAGAAGTCGGTCTTCGGGGAGCGCTCGGCCAGCTGCTCGAAGAGCCCCGCCCAGGCCATCTGCGCCTGCGGCGCGGCAGGCTCAAAGAGGCCGCTCCAGCAGGCGGCAAAGGCGGCGGCGTCATAGCTGCGCCAATCCTGCGGCACAAGCGTGCGCAACTGCGCGGCGGCATCCTGACGGCGCGCATCAAAGGCCTCCGCGGGGATAGCGGCATTCAGCAGCAGCCAGGCATCCGGCTTAAATCCGTGCGCGGCCATCGCCTGAGCCACCGCCAGATTCCCCAGACTGTGCGCCAGCACCACCGTGCGCGGCGAAGGCGGCAGACCGGCCAGCGTATGCGCCAGCGGCTCTGCCGCCCGGAACGCATTCACCACATTGCGGTGATAATGCAGCGCCGGATAGCCCACCGTTTCAGTGAGTGCCTCGTCACCCCGCCACGACACCGCGTAGAAGTTCATCTCCGCGCCCGATTGAAAGAGCCGCTTGAAGACCTCCGCATGCCACCCCCGCGCCGCCCCTTCCGACACATTAAACCCGTGCAAAAACACCACGTTTGCCGCGCCCGGGCGCTCCGGCTCCGGCAGGGCGGCGGCCTCGCCCCCGCGCAGATTCACCGCCGTGAACATCGCCTCCACCGGGCGCACCCGGAGCGGAAGCTCCCGCTTCCACACACACGCTCCATTCGCGGCATACAGCCCCAGCACCAGCGGCAGATCCGATGGCGCGCGCCCTTCAAGCAACAGAATGCCTGCACGCGGATCGGCCCGCATCCGCGCCACAAAAGCCTCTGGCAGCGGCACACCCTCGGCCGGCACCCGCTGCACAGGCGCAGCCATCAGCCGCCGATCTAGCTGCGGCCCGCACCCCGAAATGTTTTCCCACAGATATTCCCGGCACGCATCCCGCGTCAGCGACGTCCACACCACATTCACCGCGCCCTCCGGCTGGCTCAGCCGAAGCTCCAGCTCTCCGGCCGCAAAAGCCGAATGAAGCGCCTCCCGGCTCTCCAAAAACCGAAACACCGCCCCCGCATCCACCCACACCGGGAAAAAGTCCGCCCAATCACACACCCCATCCACCACGGCATTCCGGCCATTCTGCCCGCTCCCGGGCACATCCTCGCCCGCCTCTGCAGCATCCTGACTCCGCCCATCGCCATCATCATTCACCCAGAGTGCCAGCGGCTCCCCGGCCTTTGCCCGCGCGCTGTCCTCCGCCTCCATTGCGCCATCGCGCTGATAATCCGGCACCAGCCCCGCCGCCAGATCCGGCACATGGATCACCGCCCGCAGATTCCCGGCTGCATTTCCGCCTTCCGCCGCGCTCATATGGACGTGCTCTGAGAGCAGCCCCGCCCCATTCTCCGCCCAGAACCCCTCCCCGAAAACCACCTCCGCTCCCGACTGCCGCACCGCAGCATAATCCCGAAAAGTCTTCACCCGCGGCTCGCCATTCACCTGCGCACTCCAGCAGAACCACCGCCCCGAACCATCCTCCACCGACTTCAGCCACGTCAGCGACACCGCATAATCCTGCCCCCTGCGCAGCAGCACCCGCGCCGAAGCCTCTTCCCTCCACTGCCGCATCATCAGCCGCAGCTGCCGCCCATCTCCGCCGCCCAACGCCCGCAACCGCATCTCCCATGCCGCATAATCCCCATTGATTGCCAACACCACCGGCACCACCGGCCAGGCCGCCGCATCCGAAGGATCCAGCGGATCCGAGCCCTGCGCCGCCTCCGCCCCATCCGACACACCATCCCCATCGGTATCCGCATTCCGCGGATCCGTGCCCTGCTGAGCCTCCCCCCAATCACTCAAACCATCGCCATCCGAATCCCCCTCCGGCAGCGTCTCTGCCGCCAGTGGGTCATGCCCATAGCGCACCTCCCAGCCATCCGGCAAACCGTCCCCATCCACGTCCGGATGGTTTGGATTCGTGCCCAACCGAATCTCCGCGCCATCCTCCAGACCGTCGCCATCGCTGTCGCGCAATCCCGGGTTCAACCCCTGCGCCCACTCCGCCGCATTCGAAAGCCCGTCACCATCCCAATCCCCCTCCGGCGCCGCGGCAGGATTTCCTGAGCCGTCATCTAGCGGCGGCAACCCATGCTCCACCTCCCAGCCATCCGGGAATCCATCGCCATCGCTGTCCGGGTTCAGCGGAGCCGTGCCCAAACGAACCTCCTCGGCATCCGGCAAACCGTCCCCATCCGAATCCGAGCGCATGGGATCCGTTCCAGAACGCCATTCCTCCCCATCTTCCAAGCCATCGCCATCGGAATCCCGGCGCGTTGGGTCGCTCTGCGGCGCAAGCGTATAGACCAATGCCTCCCCCGAGGCCACTACGCCCGGCGTCTGCTCCGCAAACACCTGAACCAGCACCGCCCCCGGCTGAGCCACCCCAAGCGTGGGCAAGGCGCGGTCAAACCCCTCATACAGCGTATGATACAGCACCGCCACTCGATTGCTCCCATCATACGGTACCACGACCTGAAACCACGCCGTACCCACCGGATGCCCCTTCACAAAGACGCCCATATAATCCACGACCAACGCCCGCACCCCCTCAAACACACCCTCCCCCACCGCAATATTCCCCGAATTCTTCGAAAGCAGGCACAAATCCTCCCAGAACGCCGCCACACGCAGCGTCTCCCCAGCCCCTGGAACATCTTCCAAAAAGCCGTTGTGCCCCGATACCGCAGGCGGCGCCGCCTGCCCCTCTTCAAGCAACTGCACCACCCCGTTCACATCCGCCGCCACGCGCACATAACGCCGCCCGCACAGCATCACCGGCCGCGGCAAGTCTGCCACCGCCACCGCATCATCCACCGATGCATTCACCGGAAAAAGCGGCGGGTGAAGTTCCACTTCATCCAGCAAACCCGCCGCCCGTTTCTCCACCCGCCCCATCGGCGAGCCATCCGGCACTCCGTCGCCATCCGTATCCGGATTCGTGGGATCCGCCCCTAACCGGAACTCCTCCGCATTGGGCAGGCCATCCCCATCCGGATCGCCCTGCGCCCCAGAAGCCCCCTCTGCCTCCAGCGGATTCAGCCCATAACGCACCTCCCAGCCATCCGGCAGGCCGTCTCCATCCGTATCGGCCTTCAACGGATGAGGATAGACCACGCGTGCGCCCTGCCGCACCCCGCGCACTTCCTCGCCATCTGAAAGCCCATCGCCATCGCTATCCGCCCGAAGCGCATCCGTCCGATACGCGCCCGAAAAGGCCTCCGTTTCATCCGAAAGGCCGTCGCCATCGGTATCCGGGCACATGGGATTCGACCCTAGCCCAGTAAAGAGCACCGCCGTACACCCCGCACCCAACGGTTCCTCCGGCGCCCAGGTGCGCCCCGTCTGCGGAAACTGAACCCCCGAAACCGCCTGCAGACCCTCCGGCGCCGCCCGAACATTCACCGAAAAATGCAGCCGCCGTTCTCCCGCCCGCGGCGCCCACACCGTAATCTGAAAAGAGCCCTCCTCCCCGGAAGCTAGGCGCATATGCTCAAACGATGCCACAAACACCTGCCCCCCGCCGCGCGCCACCGTGGCCGTCCGCACCCGGCTCACCCCCGGCTCCGCCCGCCACGGCGCCCACAGCCCCGCCGCCGTTACATGGCTTTCAAAGACCTCACCCTGGCGTAAATCCTTTGGCTCGGCATCCGAAACAATCCGCTCCGGACTCGCCGTGTTCCATAAGACCACCCGCCCCGAAACATCCACCGCCGCTGTATCCGTGGCAAAGCCATCCGCCACCGCTGTAAATCCCAGCGGCGCCTCCCACACCTTCGCCGAAACCGCCTCCCCACCTGAAGTCCCTGCCGGGAAAAGCTCCCGCCACGCCGCCTCCTCCACCCAATCCGCCGCACGTCCGCGCCGGAGAAATACCCCCGACACCTCGTCCCCATCCGCCACGCCATCGCCATCCGAATCCGCCCGAAGCGGGTTCGCCCCCACGCGCACCTCCTCGCCATCCAACAGCCCATCGCCGTCGCTATCCCCTCCCGTGAGCCCATGCACGAAAATCCGCTCCCCATCCGACATCCCACTCCCCATTGAATCCCATGCCGCCGGATCCGACCCCGTCACATACCGCTCCACCAAATCCGCAAGCCCATCCCCATCGCTATCCGTTCCCGCATCCACCAGCCGGAAAAAGTGCGGCCACGCCGCCGAATCTCCAATAAGCCCCACATGCACCACCCCCGCCGTACCCGCCGGCGCCAACCCCCAAAACGTCCACTGCGCCGGATTGACCTCCTGCGCCGAAGCAAGCACCCCCACCTGTGCCCCTGTCGGATTCCGAAACGTCAGCGCGGCTTCTCCCCCGCCCGCCACAAGCGATGACACCCAAAGCCCCGGCGAAGCCGCACCCGCCGAAGCCTCCGGCGATTCAGACGCCGAGACGTCCTCCGCCTGCGCTAAAACCTCCCCCAACCGCTCCGGCGGCACCAACGTAACCGAAAATCCAAACTGTTCCCGCCCGCGTGAAGCCAGCCACGCCCGCTCCTGCTCCTCTCCCTCCGCCGTCACCCAGGCCGGAAATGCCCCCGCCGCCCCATAATGACGCAAACTCCATGCCCGCGCATCAAAAAACTGCGACACCGCCGCCGCGTCCACCCGCACCCCGCCCAGCCACGTCTCAAAAACCCGCAGGCCATCCTCCCCCACCCGCTCAAAAACCCGCGCCGTCCACGACGGCACACCCGCCAGCTCCACCCCAGGCACCGCATTCGTCATCGAAACAAACGGCTCCCCCAGCGCCTCCACCGAAGCCTCCGCCACAAACACCGCCCCCTCCGGCAGCGGCGGGCACACCC
>CALBHX010000002.1 GCA_937892925.1 uncultured Lentisphaeraceae bacterium | reverse complement strand
TTCAGTGAATTGCTCAAGGCTGTCGCCATCAAATCCGCCAACGATGCGGCATATCTGGTTGGTGAATATTTGGGCGGCGGAGACATTAACGCATTCATTTCAAAAATGAATCGCCGAGCCAAGACGTTGGGTATGACGCATACGATTTTTTATGACACACATGGTTTAGGCGATGCGACTAAACGTAATAATCTCTCTTCTGCCCACGACATGGTTTTGCTGGGAGAACAGTTATTGGCTTATCCGGAAATCATGCGGCTTGCCAGCACGAGAATGGACACCTTACGCAATGGCAAAACCGAACTCAAGAATCACAACAATTTAGTGTTTAAACGCCTCAATGGTGTTGATGGTTTGAAAACAGGGTATACGCGTGCCTCCGGATTCTGTGTGACCTTTTCCTGCAGGCGTGGTGGGCGCCGACTGTTAGGTTGTGTAACCGGGTTCAAATCCGCCAAAGAACGCGATCTTTTTTGTTCATCACTTTTAGCCTGGGGATACACCAAATAAGCAGGAGGATGCGATGCGCAAACCGCCATGCAATTTGAGACACTGCATTCGTACTCTCATCGGCACGATCATAGCATGTTTATTTTTAGGGCTCACGGCTTGTGCGCCAAACATCGACGCGCGGATCGCCCAACGGCAGGATGCATTTGATGCCTATCCGGAGGCCGTTCAAACGCGGTTACGTCGAGGACAGATTCGCCTCGGCGACGATACTGATGCGGTCTGGATAGTTTATGGAGATCCTACGGAAAAGGTACACAGAGTCGACACCAAGGGAAGAACCGATGTTTGGATTTATAAAATTCTCGGCTATCACGAACGGTTGTACCCAACCGTTCGCCCAGTCTATCACGATGTCAGGGGTTCCATCCGGGGCAGTTACTACTTTGACGATACGCCAGAATACGAATGGCAGGAAGTCCTCCGGGTTGAATTCATCAATGGACATGTATCGGCAATACAGCAAACAGAATAGGGTAATATATCAAACACAACCACGTGGTCTGCTTGCGAATAACGCATGCATATGCTACTGTGAGATGACATTTTGTTAAAGGAGTGTTTATGCTCGGGTTATTTAATCGGCTACTGAGTTTTCTCTCGTGCGATATTGGAATCGATCTCGGCACCGCGAATACATTGGTCTTTGTCCGTGGGCGTGGCGTAGTGATCCGCGAGCCTTCAGTTGTAGCCATGCAGCAGGGGACAAAAAAAATTGTTGCTGTAGGAGCAGAAGCCAAACGTATGTTAGGGCGTACACCGGGTAATATTATTGCCGTCAGGCCCATGAAATCAGGCGTTATTGCTGATTTTGAAATCACAGAAGCCATGATTCGTTACTTCATTTCAAAAGCACCGGGGCACAAGTTGGTACGACCACGAGTTGTCATGGCCGTACCCTCGGAAATCACCGGAGTGGATCGCCGGGCGGCAGAAGAGGCTGTACGCCATGCCGGTGCACGCGATGTTATGTTAATTGAAGAACCCATGGCAGCAGCTATCGGTGTTGGTCTGCCGATCGAACAACCCGCAGGTAATTTGATTGTAGATATTGGCGGAGGCACGTGTGAAGTGGCGCTAATTTCACTCGCCGGCATTGTACAGGCCAAAAGTGTCCGCGTTGGTGGCGATGCAATGGACGAATGTATCGTACAATACATGCGTCGAGTTTATAACCTACTGATCGGCGAAAGAATGGCCGAAGACATCAAAGTTTCTATTGGGTCAGCCTACCCCATGAGTAAAGAAATGAGCATGGAAGTCCGCGGGCGGGATCTGGTTTCCGGATTGCCGAAAACGCTGCGTGTTACTTCAGAAGAAATCCGAGAGGCATTGAAAGATTCTGTTACTCAAATCGTTGATGCTGTCCGAAATCTATTGGCAGAAGCCAAACCTGAATTAGCAAGCGATCTTGTAGATCGTGGCATCGTGCTTTCGGGAGGTTCTGCACTCCTGCGCGGCTTGGATCGATTGATCGCCGCACAGACTGGACTCCCCGTAATTGTGGCAGACGATCCACTGTCTGGCGTAGCGAATGGTACAGGACGCGTCTTAGACGAGCTGGATTTTTACAAAAGCCATATCGCACGGCGATAAAACTATCTTTATAACAAACCCCTCGCAGGTACGTAAACATGTATCGGCATGTATCTTGGTTCGTTATTGCAGGGTTGTTCCTTGTTGTATTTATTGGATTTCATTCACCCATTAACAAGTTTTGTGCCGAGGTTGTTTATCCATTTCAGCGAACGGCTGAATGGATTCGTGGGGAGTTGGATACCCGATTCGCTGCCGCCTGGCGAGGATTATGTGATGGTTCATCCCGTATAGATCAACAAACCGAGATTGAACGTCTGCGGGTTACGATCCAAGAAATGGAACGCGTATCATCTGAAAACCGCTCCCTGCGCCAGATATTAAAATGGCAGGAACAAATGCCACCGCAGGTGGTGACCGCGCAGGTTTGGTCTCATGGAGGGGGGCTTGGCGTTTGGCCTCGCCTGACGTTATCTGTTGGTTCGCTTCAAGGCATTGCCGCCGGAGATGCAGTCATCGTTCCAGAAGGATTGGTTGGTAGAATTGCAGACAACGTAACAGCACATCGAAGCGAAGTCATTTTGCTCTCGGATCCGTTATGTCGAGTAGCAGCTGAAGTACCACAGGTTGCACGTGGCATTGTACAGGGAGCTCGGGGGAAGAATTGGGGCGAATCGGGTAGTGAGGATTTGTTGTATGCTGCAGCGCCGTTACTTTTCCGTTTTCTGGACAAGCGTTCACCTATTCATGAAGGGCAACGTGTCATAACAGAAGGGAGTGGAGGTGTATTTCCAAAAGGACTGACTATCGGTACCGTGGTTGAGATTCACTCGACTACTGCAGGGGTCGTCCAGGAAGCGTTGCTCCAACCTGCAGTGGATCCGACCCTCCTTGACGTTGTTTTCGTTCTTACACGGAATACCAAAAACACTGGAGTTGTGGATGCGGACTAAGCACATAGGATGTGATATCCTGTGGATTACTGTATTCGGTACCGCCTTAGTAGGCAGCAGTCTTGCTTTTATCCCAAATATTCCGGCAGTTCAACTAGCTGTCGTGCCTATTTGGTTTGCCTATTGGATCCTTACGCGTAGTATCCGTGTGGGTATATGGACAACCATCTGGGGAGGTTCACTTCTGGAATGGGCGTGGGGGCTTCCGAGTGGTTCCTGTATTCTTCCGTTTTGGGGAATTTGTCTTGGATGTTACCACTTCCAGAACTTTTTACCAAAAGTTTGGCTCCCCGTACACGGCTTGTTGCTTGGTGTCGTGCTGGCACCCGCTTTGCGGTTATGGATTTGGGTTTACACAGAACTTTTTTATATCGGCGGGAATCATGAACTGACACCTAGCCTAGGTGGAATGTTTATCATGCCAGCAAGCGGTGCACTGTGTGGAGCTATTATCTTTGCCTTAGCACATCGGCTCGATTTTCAAGTTTTACACCCCGTACATGAGGAGTCTCTGCGTCATGCAGATTGAAAAGGAAATGCCCTCAATGGTACGAATCTGGCGAATATGGGCACTTATGGCCATTTTCTTGCTTGGTGTTACGCTCCTAATCTGGCGGCTATGGAATGTGCAAGTGCGCGATTCCATCCGATATGGTCGAGCGCAATCCAATCAAAGTTTACGCCTTGTGGAACAGCCTGGATTGCGCGGACGGATTTATGACCGAAATGGCATCCTGCTTGCCGATAATCGTCCAGCATATGCCGTAGCCATTTATTGTGAAGATATCCAGCAGCCTGGTATCTGGAGTAACACCATCCTCGCCGTGGATGCCTTAATCGACCAATTAGCCCAACGTCTTGGATTGCCACGTCAAATCAGCCGTGAAGCCGTTGTACGACATATTCATGAAAGCCGCCCAATACCGTTGATTATCTGGCAAGATGTTGACTTTAGAACGGTCGCTTATCTTTCAGAATGGGCAGAAGAACTTCCCGGTGTGGAAATCATCCCAATACCCCGCCGTATTTATCCGATGGGGTCAATGGCTGCGCACGTATTAGGTTACGTTGGATTCGGGGGAACAACACGAGGGAATCAAGAACCCCGTCGTTGGAACTTTCGTTTGCCTAACCCACACGGAAAAAGTGGAATTGAATGGTTTTATGACCATATCCTTGCCGGAAAAAGCGGAGAGGAGGTTCTGCTTGTTGATTCACGCGTTTACACTCGTAACCGATGGATCCGTAGAAAAGCCGAGCCCGGCAATGACTTAACTTTAACCCTCGATGTTCCCCTGCAACGGGTTGCAGAAGCTGCACTGGCCAATCGTCCCGGAGCAATCGTAGCCCTAGATCCAAGATCCGGGGACATCCTCGCCATGGCCTCCGCCCCGACCTACAACCCCAATGCGTTTATCCCGTCCATTACAAAATCTGCTTGGGAAACCTTATTAAATGACCCCCAAAAACCTTTTTTTAACCGTGCCATACAAGGCCAATACGCGCCGGGTTCAGTCTTCAAACCGTTTGTCGCTCTGGCTGCCCAAGAGCAGGGATTTGACCCAAATTTACTCTATGAATGTACGGGCGTCTACACCGATTATCGGTGTCATCTACGTTGTTCAAATCGGTATGGCCATGGGGAACTGGATATGCGTCAGGCATTGATGAAGTCATGTAACCCTTACTTCTGTCATATGGGCACCACCATTGGTATCAATGCCATTCTGGCTACTGCGCAGCAAGCAGGATTCGGAACTCGGACTGGTCTTGATTTGCCTGATGAAAAGACAGGCTTTATGCCAACTCCAGAATGGAAACGAACACATTTTAAAACTCCATGGCTCCCCTCCGATACAGCACAGTGTGCAATTGGACAAGGCGCCATCCTTACCACGCCGCTGCAAATCGCTCACGCCATCGGAATACTGGCAGCCGGCGGAAGTGCCTACCGCCCTCGCCTAGTAGCTCTCGGTGCAACTGGAGAACTTGTACGCCAATTGCCATGGCCAGAAAATATCCGAAAACCCGTAATCCAGGGAATGGAAATGGCCGTTCTCAGCGGAACCGGACAAACCATGCAAGTTGAAGGTATTCGTGTAGCAGGAAAAACCGGAACAGCGGAATACCAGAATAATGGTGTTCGAGAAAAACACGTTTGGAGCGTTGCTTTCGCCCCCGTGGAACATCCGCAAATTGTCGTCTGTGCCATGTTGGATAATGGCATAGGTGGGGGGCGTGATGCCGGCCCTATCGTTCAAAAAGTTCTTGCCGCCTATTTCAACAAAAGTGCCATAAAGCGTCCATTCGATGAAGAAAGTCTCGAAGACTAATTACGCTCCAATATCTATCTATTCTAACGTTTCACTCTGACATATCTCTTTCGCTATCCTAACTTAATTCACCTTTATTACTTATTCATTTTGCGCTTTATTCGGTCTTTCCACATCATACAAAAGTCACGTAGTATAGAATTCGTGTCATTATAACCAACGTTTCGTATTTCTTCTAAAATAAAACCAAGCTATGGTATACTGCACATATGGATTTTTCGCTTTCATCTTCTTATTTTGCGGGTTATCAGCTCTCCCCCGAAGCTATGGCTGCAGAAACGCGAGCACTCGGGTTTGCTCAAGTGGAGTTGGGCTACTTTACACGCGAGACCTGTTTACCATCCTGGCAACGAGCACTCTCCCAAGAAGGGTTATCTGTTTCAAGTATACACGCATTCTGCCCGGTTCCAGTAGAAATGCCGCAACTGGGGCCAGAAGTGTTCAGTTTGGCCACCCCTAATCGCGATGAACAAATGGCGGCCATTCGAGCCATGAGGCGTACCCTGCACTGTGCCGAAGAAGTTAATGCTCGTGCAGTAGTCGTTCACGGTGGGCGAGTTATTTTACGCCGCCCAGGTTTTTTATTCGGAGGCCGCCCCTACCGCTCACAACTGGAACAAGTATTCCTACAAAACAACGGCGTGGCTGATCACGCTTTAGCCAAAGAGGAGCATCGTTTGCGCATGGCAGAGGCCGGACGTTGGTTAGATGCTGTTTCATTCGCATTAGACTCGTTGCTTCCAGCATTTGAAACAGCAGGTATTATACTCGCCTTTGAAAATCTTCCCGGAGTGGAAGCTTTTCCAGATCCAGCAGAAATGGCTTTCTTACGCCAACGCTTCCCAACTTCAGCCCTAGGTGCATGGTATGACATTGGCCATGGTGAACGAAAAGCCCGAGTGGGAGACTGGCCTGTTGAGGAAACCTTGGCGCAAACACTCGATCTAACGGTTGGAGTACATCTTCATGACGTTCGCGGACTGGACGAAGATCATCGTGCACCTGGAGAAGGATCGGTCAATTTCACTGCACTAAAGACACTATTGACACGTCCTAAGCTGATTCGCGTTTTCGAGCCAGCTCCACAAGTTTCCCGATCCGCCCTGCGTCAAGGGGTTGAAATCATTCGCCGATGTCTCGATGAGGCTTGACATGTTTGCGCAAGTGGCATTGGAACAAGTTCCGGATCAATTGTTCACCTATTTGGTGCCGGACGAGTTAAAGATCCGGGTTGGTCAAAAAGTACGCGTGCCATGGCGGCGAACTTTTCATGCTGGATATGTCATTCATCTTACAGAGGAATCTCCTTATCGTCCTGTTGTTCCTGCGAATGGTGCAGATCTCTTCGGTGCCGTTCCCGCGCGTGGTATCCGTGCAATCGAGACTATCGAGGATCCTGTACCCTATTTTTCCGAAGGAACCATCCGCTTATTACGGTGGCTGGCGGATTACTATTCCGTTGGGTTCACGTTAGCTCTTAAAAGTGCGCTGCCGTCACCTGTCCGAGAAAATGGAAGTCGCCCAAAAGAGTGTTTTATCATTGCACCGCGTTTGCCTCTTCCTCCACATCTTCCGCCCTTGACCAAACGTCTGAAGACTTTGTATGAGGATATCGTACGCGTGGATGGCGGGCGTATGAGTCAACTATGTACAGAGTTCAAAACTACGCCTGTTACATTACGGCGACTTGCAGCACTTGGATATATATCCTGTGAACGAGCAGAAATCCCTAGGAATCCGCTTGCGGGGAAACGCCTTCTGCAAACCCACGCCATGACACTCACCACAACACAAGCCCAGGCATTAGACGCCATTTTGTCTGCCACCAAACCGATATTGCTCTTCGGTGTTACTGGATCTGGCAAAACAGAAGTCTACATGCAGGCCATTGCCGAAACGCTGAAACGGGGCGAATCTGCGATTGTACTTGTACCAGAGATTTCCTTAACACCGCAAACAGTTGGCCGTTTTGCTGCGCGGTTTGGGAAAACCGTTGCCGTACTTCATAGTGCACTGAGTGACGGAGAACGCCATGATGAGTGGCACCGTATTCGCCGAGGTGAGGCACACGTAGTTGTGGGGCCGCGTTCTGCCGTCTTTGCCCCAGTATGTCGTCTTGGTCTTATCATCGTAGACGAAGAACACGATAGTGGTTACAAACAAGACGAAAGCCCGCGTTATTCCGCGCGAGACGTAGCCGTTGTGCGTGCAGCGTTTGAGGGAGCAACCTGTGTATTGGGTTCCGCTACACCGTCACTTGAGAGTTGGTTCAATGCTACGCAACTTGGGAAATACAGACTCGTACGCATGGCGGAACGTGTTGGTGGAAGTATGTTGCCTTCCGTCTATACTATCGACATGCGTGAAGCCTCTCGTCCAGGCGAGCCTATTCCCATTTTTAGTCAACCCCTGCTCAATGCCATGAAGGTGCGCCTGCAGCGTGGAGAACAAACCATCCTTTTCCTAAATCGCAGGGGATATGCCCCAACCTTTCAATGCCCACGCTGTGGCCACGTCTTCGCCTGCAGGCATTGTAGTGCCAAATTAACTTATCATGCAAAGGACGATACCTTACGGTGCCACCTTTGCGGCACTTGGCAACGGCCGCCCGAACATTGTCCCGAGTGTGGAGCAACCGTATTCAAGCAAATTGGTTTCGGTACGCAGCGTATTGAGCAAGTACTTCGTACCATTCTTCCAAATGCTCGAGTCATCAGAATGGATGCTGACAGCACCTCGCGTCGGCATAGCCACGACGAGTTGCTTTCTGCCTTTCGCGCCAAAGAAGCCGACATTCTTGTCGGCACGCAAATGATCGCCAAGGGATTAGACTTTCCAAACGTTACTCTGGTCGGAATTCTTGCGGCAGATCGTTCACTTAACATAGCCTATGATTTTCGTGCGGCAGAGCGTACATTTCAGCTTATTGCGCAAGTTTCCGGACGAGCCGGACGTGGCACACTACCGGGAGAAGTCTACGTACAAACCTTCCAGCCGAATCATCCAGCCATTCGAACAGCTGCTGACTGTGCCTATGAAGCCTTTGCCAACGAAGAGCTCTGCGAACGGAAAACAGCAGGATTACCTCCATTCTGTAAATTGGCCTGCATCACCTTTGTTGGCGCAGATGAACGGACCGTAGCACAAACGGCACACACCATACAAGGCAAACTCGAAGCCTGCAGAGGGTTACAAGTTTCACCTGCTGAACCTGCTCCGTTAGAACGCAAAGAAGATTTGTGGCGCTGGCAAATCCTCGTCAGAGCTAGTGCTTCTAAAGCAATTGTTGCAGCCTGTGATCATGTACTTCCACGTTCTGAACGTGTCGGTAAAGCCGTTCGTACACTTGTAGACATTGATGCCGTTTTTCTAAATTGATTCTACTAAGGTGCGTATTCTGTCTGTCGCGTCTATCGTAAGTACGATAACACTTCCCATCCATTCAATATCCAAGGCAACTAAGAACCACATCCGCGTAAACGAGTCATTAAGTCTTATATATAATATATAATCACACAAAGTCTCTGTAGTGTTCTTTTAAAACGTCTCATCACACTCAACACTCACACCGTATCCTCTATAACTGTATAGCTCCGTAGGCAGATTGTAACTATTATTTCAGTACGTACCGATCTGAATCCGGGCATGATAAACTAAAAGTGCTTGGAGTTTGTCATGACCACGAAAAAATCCTTCATTCCCTTCTTATTCACAGCATGCCTGACGTTCATTCCAATCTTGTACGCAACCGAGGTTGAGAACTATGCCAAAGATATTCGCAGGAGTGTTCGAGAGGAATCGCTTCCACCTCCACCCCGTTCGGCTCGTTATCGTGATTCCTCCTTACCCATTGAGGAACGAATTGATGATTTGCTTCGGTGGATGACTCCCTACGAGAAGGCCAAAGTCCTTCATGCCTGCGGAGAAATGTCTGCCGGAAACATTGCGCGTCTGGGGCTTGCAGAATTTCGAACAATTGACGGAGGCGTTGGCCCACGAGCTGAGAATTGCCCTGGTATCACCTATATGCCATGCGGCATTGCATGGGCGGCAACATGGGATCAGCCTTTAATTGAAGCCATCGGCCGCGTATCAGGAGCTGAAACGCGCGCGCTTTACAAAGATCAAGCAACGGCGAGAATGTTATTGGGACCCGGGGGAAATATCGGGGGGCGTATACCCTTTTGCGCCAGAGCATATGAATATTTCGGAGAGGATCCATTACTCGCCGGAAAAACAGCTGCTGCTTTTATCCGAGGGTTACAATCCTGTAAAGTTGCTGCATGTATGAAACACTACATCGGGAATGACCAGGAATGGTATCGAACCGTGTTAAATGTGAACATAGGAGAACGAGCCCTGCGCGAGATCTATGCCCGACCCTTCGAAATTGCCATTCGCGAAGGTGGCGTTTGGGCTATCATGAACAGTTACAATGCGTTTCGAGGGACATGGACGAGTTGGAACCGCCCATTAAACGACCTTCTTTACAAAGAATTTAAGTGGGACGGAGCGCTTTTCGCCGATTGGGGAGGTTATAGAGATGACCGGCAGGCCATTGCCGGCGGAACCACAATCGAAACATCTTGCCAGGACAATCCTGATTTATACACTCGAGAGTTATGCGATCTTAAGACTGGAAAGATCCGTCAAGCCGATTTTGACGACCAGGTTCGCCGTGCGTTACGACTTTACTTTCGAATTGGCGCATTTGACAGTGAAAGCGTACAAGACCGTGCAGAGCAACAGGCCTATGTTACTGCATTCCGTTCACAGGCACACCAGGATATTGCCTATCGTACGGCGGCAGAGGCGTTCGTTCTGCTTGAAAATCAACAAGACTTCTTACCCATAGACGCCTCCAAAATCAAAACAATTGCCGTTGTCGGTCCTAATGCCGACCAGTATCACAGCATGATTGACGGCTCACATTTACGACAACGCGGCGGTTCCGGTGCAGTCAAAGCTGCGCGAGAAATCACGCCACTTCAAGGTTTTTGTATGGCTTTTGGTGAAGCACACGTTCTGTTTGCACCTGGGTTCCGCTTTGACGGCACGCATCCTGAATACGCGATCAGTGTTCCAGGGAAACGCGCGATAGATCCGTTGGACGCTGCCCGGCAAGCAGATCTGGTTGTATTTTGCGCAGGATATGATCATTCGGTTGATCGCGAAGTAATCGGTTGGGGTATTCAAATGCCGGCAGAACGGGACTCACTCCTATTCAAAGTCGGTGTCAATGGAGAACGTCAGGAAGACTTAATCCGTGCCATTGCAGCGGTCAATCCTAATCTCATTGTTGCAGTAACTACAGGCGGGCCCTTTGACACAACAACATTTCGCGACCGAGTAAAAGCCATTCTCATTACATGGTATGGGGGCGAGTTCGGCGGACGCGTTCTGGCAGATATTGTTTGTGGGGCAGTAAATCCCTCCGGAAAGATCCCATATTCATTCGGAAGAAAACCGAGTGACTGGCCTTCTATAGCGCTGGGCGAACGTTCCTATCCGGGTATCGTACAGGATGGTATCACCTCAACGGCCCGGCTCACTGCACGCGATTGTGTTGTTGAGCAAACCTATCTGGATGACATCTGGGTAGGCTATCGTGGCTTTGATCGCACCCAAAAACAACCACTTTATCCGTTTGGTTTCGGCCTGTCTTATACAACGTTCAAAATAAAACCCGTTAGACAGGAAGGGAACACCTTTATTGTCTCTGTCACCAACTCTGGCACCCGTGATGGCAGAGCGGTCATTCAATGTTATCTTTCAAAACCTACAATTCCCGGTGTCGATATGCCGCAAAAAGAGTTGGTCGATTATTCCAGTCTGTATTTGAAACGGGGTGAAACCCAAAACATATCACTGTCATTCCCCGAAACATCTCTGCAATACTGGGATGAAAAAAACCATTGTTGGAAAACACCTAAAGGAACATTTCGTGTACGTATTGGAGACTCCTCTGCATCGCTACCTGTCGAATATTCATTCATCCGCTAATCTTTCCTCATTAAACCATAGTTCGGCTGTTTTTCAACTGTTGTTCTCTCATACACGAGCGACGTATGAAACTGTCTCGTCCCCAAAAAAGATTCATAATAGATGCCAGACAAGGTCAGAGCGGGTTAGATACTTGCCACTCGACTTCACCCCAACAGAACCGACTCTATTTATTCTCATAGTACAAGCACCAAACGCAATCAAGCCGACTCCAAAAACGACTTTATAGCAAATGTGTTCGTCTGTTCCCGTTTATTCCGTCCTGTTAGCTACAGACCACAACCCGTGATAAAGGCGGTTTGTTATACTGAAGAGTATGAGTACTCATATCGAAAATTCTGTGGAAGGCGCACCCGTTCCGTTCGTTCATCTACATGTCCATACAGGTTATTCGTTGCTGGATGGTGCCTGTCAAGTACCGGCATTGGTCAAACGGGCAAAGGCATTAGGAATGCGTGCGTGTGCGATCACAGATCATGGGAACCTATACGGTTTGAAGGCATTCTACGACTGCTGCCGTAACGAGGGGATTAAACCAATTTTGGGATGTGAGGCATATGTAGCCCGGCTAGGGCACCTGGATCGTACCCGGCGAAGTGGAGATCATTTGATTTTGCTGGCCAAGAACCTAACGGGGTATCATAATCTCCTGAAGTTAATTTCCATTGCACATATTGAAGGTTTTTACGGCCGACCGCGGATCGACAAGGCGTTATTAGAGCAATATCACGAGGGTTTGATTTGTACCTCTGCATGTATCGCAGGTATTCTACCTCGGCTCTTGGAGGAAGGACGAACAGATGAAGCCGAAGCGGAGGCTCGATGGTATCAGACACTCTTCGGCGAAGACTATTACCTGGAGATTATGCGCCATGAATCCGAAGTACATGGCCCGGGAGAAAATGAACGGAGGGAATTGCTTCAAAGACAAACTCGCGTTAATCAGGCGCTTTTAACTCTTGGAAAAAAGCTAGGGATTCAAACAATTGCCACAAACGACGTTCACTTTCTTCTGAAAGAGGATGCTGAGGCACATGATGTTCTGCTCTGCGTAAGTACCGGAAAGAAACTGACAGATGAAAAACGTCTACGATACACTCAACAAGAATGGTTCAAGAGTTATGAAGAAATGTGTGCCAACCTGCCGGACCATCTTGAGCAAATCCACAACACCGTTACTGTAGCAGATAAAGTTGAGGAATACGTCCTCAACTCCGATCCTATCATGCCGAAGTTCGACATTCCAGAATCATTCGGAACAGAAGCCGACTATGCCCAACGTTTTCCAGAAGAAGTTCTACGTAAGGAATTCGAACGATATGAGAAGTTTGATGGGTACGACAAAGTTGTACGCATCAAACTGGAAAGTGATTACTTGGAATATCTAACTTGGCAAGGAGCCGCACGGCGATGGCCAGGCGAAGCCTTGACACCCAGTATCCATGAACGCCTAGCATTCGAACTCAATACCATTAAACAAATGGGGTTCCCGGGATACTTCCTGATCGTACAGGATTATATTGGAGCAGCTCGCAACATGGGGGTGATTGTTGGTCCAGGACGTGGCAGCGCAGCAGGTAGTGCAGTGGCCTATAGTTTGGGTATCACAGATATCGATCCGATCCAGTACGATCTGCTATTTGAACGCTTTCTAAATCCAGACCGTATCTCCATGCCGGATATCGACGTTGACTTTGATGACAACGGAAGAGGCCGCGTTCTAGAATGGGTAACACAAAAATACGGATCTGACCACGTTGGGCATATTGCCACGTTTGGCATCATGGCACCCAAAAGTGCAATCAAAGATGTCGCACGTGTGCTGGATTATCCGCTCAATGATGCTAATGCTCTGGCCGCACTGATTCCAGATACGCCAAAGATCACATTCGCAAAGGCATTTAAGGAAAATAATAAGTTAGCGGAAGTACTCGATGGAGACGACCCTCAAAAACGGCGGATTCTCGAACTGGCCATGCGTCTCGAGGGAACCACCAGGAATATCGGTGTGCACGCCTGTGGCATAATTATCAGCCGAGATCCTCTAATCGAGACCATTCCAATTATTCCAACGGCCGGTGAAAGTTTAATGACCACGCAGTATGATGGGCACTTCGTGGAACCGATTGGCCTATTAAAAATGGACTTTTTGGGACTCAAGACTCTCTCCGTTATGAAAGCGTGTCTAGCCTCCATTCAGGAATCTCACGGGATTACCGTAGACATGGAGAAAATTCCCATTGATGACAAGGAGACGTTTGAGCTGTTTTCCCGGGGGGAAACAGACGGCTTGTTCCAGTTCGAATCGGATGGGATGAAAGCGCATTTACGTTCACTCCGCCCAAACCGTTTTGAAGACCTTGTAGCCATGAATGCACTTTATCGCCCAGGACCTATGGCCTACATTCCATCGTTCATCAAACGAAAACATGGCGAAGAAAAAATTGCCTACGACCATCCCCTAATGGAAACATACCTGAAAGACACCTATGGCATCACCGTCTATCAGGAGCAGGTGATGTTACTTTCACGACTACTTGGAGGATTCACGCGTGGGGAATCCGACACTCTCCGTAAGGCCATGGGGAAAAAACAGCTGGCAACTATGGAGAAACTCTATACCAAGTTTCTCAAAGGGTGTCTTGATAACCCAGATTTTATGGGTGCCTGTAGAAACGAAACCGATGCAAAAACCAAAGCAGAAAAAATATGGAAGGATTGGACCGCGTTTGCTTCCTATGCATTTAACAAGTCGCATTCCGTTTGTTATGCATATGTAGCCTATCAAACGGGTTATTTGAAGGCTCATTATCCGGCAGACTTCATGTGTGCACAGATTTCTTCGGAAATCGGGCACTTCGACAAAATGCCGGCCCTTGTCGCAGCCGCAGCGGACATGGGGTTAAACGTTTTGCCTCCAGATATCAATGCTTCTCGTTGCCATTTTTCCCCAGAAGGGGCACATGCCATCCGATACGGGCTCGGTGCTATCCGTAATGTCGGTGAAGCTGCCGGAGATCAAATCATCGCCGAACGAGAGAAAAACGGCCCATACTCCGGACTCATAGACTTCTGTACCCGATTATGCGGTGCGAAAGCAAAGGCAGAAAACGATAATAAAATTCTTGTCAACAAGCGTGCGATTGAAGCACTCATCCGAAGTGGTGCTATGGCCTGCTTCAAAGATATCTCACAAGGGCAACTGTTACACAACATTGACTTTGCCTTTTCACGGGTAGCCGCTGCCGATCAAGATGTTGCCGCAGGACAAGCCTCATTATTTGATATGCTTCCTACAGACGAGCAAGCTCTAAGCTGTTCCCAAACACTTCCTGATGCGCCGGACATCCCTGAACGTGAACGACTCCAAAATGAACGCGACCTTCTCGGTGTTTACCTGACGGGACATCCTATAGATCGCTATCGAACACTTGTCCGTTCATTCCGAACTATAGCGTTGGAACGATTCTCTACGGATTGCCATACGCGCGATGCAGTCCGAGTAGCAGGAATCCTTTCCGGCGTACGTAAAGCACTTTCCAAAACGACCAAGCGCCCGTGGGCAGAACTAACCATTGACGATGCTACCGGCTCAATCAAAGTTTTAGCCTTTAATGATACTTACGAACGTTATGAGCATCTGATGGAACCGGACGTACCGGTGCTGATTTGCGGAGAGGCCAAATTCGAAGAAGGTCGAGATCCCGTTCTATTTGCCAATGAGATCTACGCGCTGCAAGAGGCACCTGCAGTTTTCGCCAAACAGTTAAGCATTCATTGTCGCGTAAACAACGATCAAGTATCCTCAAAAAAAATGCAGCAACTCCAAAATATTCTAGCATCGAATCCTGGAGGATTCCCTATCTCACTTCACCTTGACCTTCCAGGAGGCCGAGTTGCGACCGTCAATCCAGACAACCAATGGTTCATTAATCCAACAAGTCAATGTATTAGCGAACTAGAAGCACTCTGGGGAAGTAGTACAGTTAGTTACATCCTCAAAAGTAAGGACATTTTCGGAGATCCAAAACGAAACCGGAAACGGTATATTCCACGTACTGAAAACTAAGCTAGAGGTTTTTATGCGTTTGACAGCACTTTTTCTTTATGCGCTTACTACCGCGTTATATGCAGCAACAGCATTTCGTGTACATATGAATTGGAGTGGACAATTTCCTATCTGGCAGGCGATTATCCCCCCAGCGCTTCTTGTTTCTATTATTACCTGGTTCTTGTCCACAAAAAGAGGATGCCGTTTTTT
This sequence comes from uncultured Lentisphaeraceae bacterium, assembly GCA_937892925.1. GTDB lineage: Bacteria > Verrucomicrobiota > Kiritimatiellia > RFP12 > DVOR01 > Spyradenecus. The sequence goes on along the minus strand of CALBHX010000002.1, from coordinate 19,374 downwards.
TGGCGCAAACATGTGCTTTTGGGTCATGTTAACCGGCTCTGTTCTCATGTTCTGGGCCTTAAGTAACACCGCACAAGAGGTTAAATCATGGCAACTCCTTGCCCTCCGCAATGGGCTCGATTATGATACATGGAAGGCATTTGTTCTGCGTAAAGCCTTCTTGTGGCTTACGCCAAGTGTCTGCGTGCTTCCAATCATTTGGGCACGAAATGGAACACCTCGTGGTCGGCTCACTGTTTTCTTTGGAGCCTGTACAGGCATCATCCTTACTAGAATCTTCATTGAACGGATTCCAACACGTTGGCTCATTGACTATTCACTCGCAGGAATGCTTCTCTCTGTCGCCTTATGGGGGTTCGTTCTCTGTACAAAGATATGGACTCGAGCCTGTGCCCTAGGGCTTCTAGTATTCTTTACATTAGGGTGGTACTTTGGATCATTCCACTCTACATATGAGCTGTTAAAGGAAGTCAATCCCTTTGCTCCCATCGCAGCTCGCGGCTGTTATTACACCGGAGTAGGAACACAGGGAGTCAGTTTAAAAGCCGGGAGACTTCTACGTACCGACAAGGTCGATTCTGCCTCTCAAACCGCGTCACAACTCATCCCTGTTTTGCTCAGACCTGATGCCTCTGCACGAATTGCAATCCGTACTCAGGCCAATGACCCCTTACTCTCCACATTTGAGATCGGTTCGCTTAAAGGCCTTTATGATGCCATCTGGGTGGAATTGCCCCCTGCGTGGATGCCAGAAGAACGAGACTTTTTCAAAACTGCGGCATTGGAAGCTGTACTGAGTCATCTCAACGAAACGGGACTCCTCGTCTACGTTCTGGACGGCCAGGCTCTAGATGCAAAAATGCTTATGACGCGAATAGCCATTCTAAAGACGCGATTTCCATTTGTTCAAATATGGATGACTGGACTGAATCAATGGCAGCTCGTGGCTTCTCGTAAAGCCATCCGGGCAGATTTCGAAGCCATATCCGCCCTATCTGACCGCCCGGAGGTGGCCTTGGCATTACTAAAAGTTAACATCGAGGCACCTGTCACTCTGCTCGCGTGTTGTCTCATTGCAGATACTGCACATTTGGAAAAACAACTCATTGAACCAGTTCAACCCAAGCTTCAACGCAGCGAAGCAAAATACGCCCGACGATTACTCTTCGATGGGCAAGGTAGCCAGCGTCTTATCGACGCACTCATTCATCAAACGGACGACAACATGCCATGGGTTGACTTCCCGAACGAACTTGAAACGTCTGTTCGTCCGGTGCTCCAATTACTTTGTTATGCGCGAACACTGGCACTCGAAGGTAACTATTCGAAAGCATCAGAAATCAATCCGTGCGATCCATTTCTACTAGGCTTGGCCGACCGAGAAATTGTAACAGCGCAGGATTGGGAGAAAATGGCTGAGCATCGCCATGCACTCGCCTCCTACGCATCAGCCTTTGCTATTGCCAAACCGCGAATAGGAGACGTCTTAGATGCCGCGCTTATCGCTCAGCGAAGTGAAAAACCCGATACCGCGCGCCCTTACTACCGGTTAGCCATGGAATTGGATCCCGAAAATCTTCGCGCGCTCGTTCAATACGCACATTATCTTTACGAAAACAATTGCCCACAAGACGCCGTGAAGATCGCCAAAGCTATTCTCGCCCAAGTCAACACGCCAGAAGAAACCACCGTCTGGGAGTTCTTCATCGCCCAATGTCTCACGCTCCAGAAAGGACATGAGAAAGAAGGCCTGAAACAGGCATACAATATTGCAGTAAAGGCCAAAACCACAGACGAAAAAGACCGTTATATACCAGCTTACGCGCAATTGCTCATCAACACTGGAGAGATCGTTCGAGGAGTTCGGATCAAGCGGCATTACCGTGTTTATAATGAATTACTTCCAGAAGAGCTCAACATGAAGATGGAGACACCGTAAAAATGCGTCAGGTTCTCATTTTAGGAGCCGGAGGGCTTGGAAGAGAACTCTTCTGGTGGGCACAGGAAGCCAATTTGAAACCCATCGGGTTTATCGATGACTGTTCTCACGCACTCGATACATTCGAAGGTTACGCCCCTATCCTCGGCTCCATTGATACGGCTCCCCTCACACACCCAATTCTTTGTGGAATCGGTCAAAACGCCCTGCGACAAATCTGTATTGAACGTCTCCTAGCTCGTGGTGCGACATTCTGCTCCTGCATTCATCCTCAAGCAAAAGTTATTCATGCCACCCTTGGAGAAGGAGCCGTTCTTGCGCCGTTTTCTTACATCGGAGCAAATGCTCACGTTGGCCGTTTTCTTTTCATGCAATGTGGAGCCGTTCTCGGGCACGATGTCCGAGCAGGAGACTTTTTACGACTGGACACCTCAGCCTTCGTTGGCGGCGGTGCCACGCTTGGCAACGGAGTGACCCTCTACACCGGCGCCAAAGTTATGCCAGGGAAAACCATTGGGCATCGGGCCACTCTTGGTGCTGGCTCTGTTTTACTTTCAAACCTTCCACCCCAAACAACCGCTTTCGGTGTACCCGCACAGAAACTCTGAGGGAGCCCCCATGTTTACCCGAAGACAGTTCATAACCTCCTGCCTCTCGGCAACAGGTTCGTTCGCCTTGCCACCTATACCCCTTGATCATCCTTCATTACAAAAACGTCCTAATATTATATTCTTCCTTGTAGATGATATGGGTTGGCAGGATGTATCACTCCCATTTTGGCGCACACCTGCTGGTGCCCCACGTACAACGTTTCTGAACAAGCGATATCATACACCAAACTTGGAACGACTGGCTAAACGCGGCATGATGTTTACCGATGCCTATGCCCAGCCTATTTGTTCACCCACACGCGTTTCACTTCTCACCGGCATGAATTCCGCTAGGCATCATGTAACCAACTGGACACTCTTCCGAGACACCAATAATGACGAACGCGCTCATCCCACGCTCGCACCGTTGACCGACTGGGCTATAAATGGTGTACAACCTCAGAATACTCCACCCAGCGGTATCACTACCCGCCCGCTTTCCCGCGACCCATTCACATATACCATAAAAAAACCCTACACCTGCGCAACGGCATTACCACAATTGCTAGCACAGGCTGGTTATATTACCATTCATTGCGGCAAAGCGCATTTCGGCGCCAAAGACACCCCCGGAGCTGATCCCCAAAACTTTGGATTCCACTACAATATCGCTGGCACAGAAATCGGCGGATTAGCCAACTATCGTGGAAAAAACCACTACGGGCAAGGTCCCTTTCATATCCAGGGATTAGACGAAGACACCTATTATACTCATGACATCGTCGTTATGGATGCGCTAACGCAAAAGGCCATTCATCGTCTGGATGCGCTTCGATCAGACCCAACCCAGGCAACTCGGCCTTTTTATCTTTATATGGCGCACTACGCCATTCACTCACCATTCACTGGCGATAATTGTGACCCCAAAACCGTAAACACTTACTCCGACCCAAAAGACGGACATCCCTGGAACAAAAACGAACAGAACTACGCCAGTCTAATCGAAGGAACCGATCGTTCGTTAGGAACACTCATGGATTGGTTGGACAAAAACCAACTAATGGACAATACAGTAATTTTCTTTATGTCAGACAATGGCGGATTAGCCTTGCGTTCCTCCGGCCGTATAGGTAACCAAGAAAGCAACTTCCCTCTCTCCTTCGGTAAAGGTTCCCTCCGTGAAGGAGGAATTCGGGAACCCATGGTCGTTGCCTGCCCAGGCCTCACACCCCCCGGCAGTATTTGCCGCGAACCCATTATTGTAGAAGATTTCTTTCCGACCATCCTTGAAATAGCAGGGATATACCCCAACCACCTTCAACAAACCCTCGACGGGAGCTCCTTTGTTCAACTCCTACACAATCCCTCCTCAGGTAAAAAACCCCGTGCCTTATTGTTCCATCAACCCAACCTCTGGGGAGAAGGTTCCCGACATGATCCGCATTATGGCGCCGGCACTGCACTTCGTTACGGCAAATGGAAACTAATTTACTGGCACGCCTCTCAACAGTTTGAGCTTTTTAATCTCGAGGAGGATATTTCCGAGACGCAAAATCTTGCGAAGCAATTACCCCAACATGTTGCTCAACTAGTACAGAAAATGGAACTACTTTTGCGAGAACGTCAAGCTCAGTTTACCTCCTACAAGATAAACATTCCGGAACTTAGAATCCAAAAAGGCGACCGCGTACCATGGCCGATAGAAGCTTTTTTGCACTGGCAAATTCGCTCCAGAAACCCCAACCCTCACAACCGTCCCAAAACATAACGCTCCCCTCCGCAAGCAATTTACCGAAAACTTCGCTTAATTAACTCTGACTCAAGCTCCGCCCTAGTTCATCATTCACCCGCCCCGAGTTCAAGAACAACCCACCCCGAGTTCACCCAAAGTCTGGGCTGTATTCAACGTGCCGCCCGAAAGGGCATTCCATTTTCTTAAATAGGGGCGAAACCGATCGCTTATTTCTGACGTCTAATTTTCCCCTCGATTGAGGCTCACAGATACTTTTGATATGATACACGCAAACTCCAGTGGAGCCGGTATGAACGAAATCACACCCAATGTGTTTCTTGACACCTTGCACGCGACTATGCGAACAGGCAATGTGCCGTATTATCTTTTTTATTCCAGCCTATTGGATGGATATGTAACCGATCCGGCTCTCATGTTGATTCCATTCCATGATCACCTAACCCACCGTGGAGATGGAGTTTTTGAGACCATGAAGTGCCTCAATGGTGCTGTTTACAACCTGGATGCCCATCTGCAGCGCTTACAACGCAGTGCCTATCTGATTGGCCTTACGTTCAGAAAAGGCCCCGAAGCATTGCGGGAAAAAGTGCTTCAAGCCCTGGAAGCCGCTCAACAACCACAATGTGCCATTCGTGTATTATTGAGTCGCGGCCCAGGCGGAATGGGCGTGGCACCCGGCGAAAGTGATGGTGCCGCGCTCTATATTCTTATTTATGGGAGCAGCGAACCTTTTATGCACCGACACCCACAAGGCGCAACCCTGCGTAAAAGCCGTGTTCCTGTCAAGTCCCCCATCTTTGCCACAGCCAAGACCTGTAACTACATTCCAAATGTATTGATGCGTGCGGAGGCGGATGTCTGGAAGGTTGATTTTATGGTTGGCGTAGATGCCCACGGACACATTACTGAGGGCGCAACAGAAAACATTGGCATGGTTTCAAAAAGTGGACGATTGGTTTTTCCTCCGCTGGATGCTGTTCTCGCCGGCACAACCATGCTCCGCGTATCCGAGTTGGCTCAACATTTGGAAACGACAGGCGCCTTGAAAGGAGTCGTCTTCCGCCCCATTCGGGAAGAAGAGCTTTATGATGCGCACGAAATTTTGGCCGTTGGCACCACATTGAATGTGGCCTCCGTTGTTGAATATAACGGACGCCATGTGGGTGATGGTAAACCAGGCCCCATTGGGCGAGCACTGGATGAAATGATTGAACGAGACACATTGGAAAATGACGCATTGCGCGTCCGCTATATGTGAGACGAAGAGGATACGATTTCATGAATACCTACGACACCATGCTGAACAAGGCCGTTGTCATTCCCTCACTCAAAAGTGAAGATATTTTCGGAGTAATTGCAGAATTAGTAGATGCCCTTGTGGTAGCCGGTACGCTTCCAGAAAACAAACGTGAAGAAGCCAAACAAGCCATTGTCCGCCGTGAGATGTCCGCATCTACAGTTATGACCGATGAAATTGCACTTCCGCACGGGCGAACGGACGTTGTTGATGAATTAGTCTGTGCTGTTGGTATCCACAAAGAAGGATTCCCTGCTGATGCACCTGATGGATTGCCGACCAAAGTCGTCATCCTTATGTTAGTGCCTCCAGCTGCCGGTTCCGGTTACATCATTTTTCTTGGAAACATCAGCCGCACACTGATGGATACCGCCAAACGCACTGCCATCATCGAAGCTCCCGATCGTGAACACGTGTTGGCTCTTCTCCATCAATAATATGCCTGTGTATTTTTCTTACGCACACTAGTAGAGTATTCCTGTTTGTATTGCTGTATTGCTATGTTTACTCCAGTCTCCAATCGTCCTGATTTCTCCAAAAACGAAGTTGACGTTTTAACGTTCTGGGAAAAAGAGAAAATCTTTTCCAAAACACTTGATGCGCGGCGAAATGCTCCGGTTTTTCGTTTCTACGATGGCCCCCCGTTCGCCACCGGGCTCCCCCATTATGGACACTTACTCGCCGGAACCATCAAGGACATCGTTCCACGTTATCAAACCATGCGCGGACATTATGTTGAGCGCCGATTTGGATGGGACTGCCACGGGTTGCCGATTGAAGCGCTTGCTCAAGATGCCCTCGGCGTAAGTGGAGCCTACGAAATCCGAAATCACGGCGTAGATGCTTTCAATGAACAGTGCCGTGCAATGGTGTTACGTTATGTTTCCCAATGGAGGGAAACTGTTACACGCATGGGACGCTGGGTAGATTTCGACAACGACTATAAAACCATGCAGCCAGCCTTCATGGAAACCGTCTGGTGGGTGTTCAAGCAATTGTGGGATCAGGGTCGGATTTATAAAAGCCATCGGATCATGCCATATTCATGGAAGCTCTCCACCCCACTTTCCAATTTTGAAGCAGGTAATAACTACAAAGACGTTCAAGACCCGGCCGTAACTGTTCGTTGTAAAATCACAAAAGGTGCTCACCCGGCATGGGGGGATGCTTGCTATCTGCTTGTTTGGACAACCACGCCCTGGACACTCTTAACCAACCTGGCCATTTGTGCCGGGCCAGAAATTGACTACGTTGCAGTCAAAGACACTGATGGTTCCGTTTATATCCTCGCCGAAGCTAGGTTAAATGCCGTTTTCGGTAAGACTGTCGCCACGATTGAAATTCTTGAACGCTTCAAAGGGCAAGCTCTTGAAGGACTTCGTTACGAACCTATCTTTCCGCAATACAAAGACAAGCCCAACGCCTTTCAGGTTCTTGTTGACAACTATGTCACCACCACGGATGGTACCGGGTTAGTTCATAACTCACCAGCCTATGGAGAAGACGATTTTCGAGTCTGCTCAGCTGCCGGTATTGCACTCGAAGACCCACTGGATGAAGCATGTGCGTTTGTGGCTCCCGCTCCGGAAGCATGGCGCGGTCGGTTCTGCAAAGACTGCGATAAAGACATTATCAAAGCGTTAAAAAACAATGGAAAGCTCGTTCATCAAGCAACCATCGTCCACTCATATCCCTTCTGTGATCGCACGGACACCCCTCTCATTTACCGTGCAATTGACGCTTGGTACGTCCGCGTTGAAGACTTGCATGATCGCTTGACGCAAAACAATTCCACCGTCCACTGGCAACCAGAAGCCGTAGGGGCAAACCGTTTTGGGAACTGGTTACGTGAGGCCAAAGACTGGAACATCTCACGTAACCGATTCTGGGGTTCTTGTCTTCCTGTTTGGATCAATGAAGCCAATCCCTCTGACATGATCTGCATCGGGTCAGTGGCTGAATTGGAGGCTCTTTCCGGACAGCCCATAACAGATCTCCACAAACATTTCATCGATAAAATTGTAATTCATCGCGAAGGGAAAACCTACCGCCGAACGCCAGAGGTGCTCGATTGCTGGTTTGAATCCGGATCTATGCCCTATGCACAGCAGCATTACCCTTTCTCTGGAAAGCCTCTAGAAGACTTTTTCCCCGCAGACTTTATTGCCGAGGGGCTCGATCAGACGCGTGGCTGGTTTTATACCCTGCTCGTCCTTGGGACTCTGCTCTTCGGTAAAGCACCCTACAGAAATGTGATCGTTAATGGATTGGTACTGGCCGAAGATGGCAAAAAAATGTCTAAACGGCTCAAAAATTACCCTGATCCGCGGCAAGTCATAGATCAATTCGGGGCTGACGCTTTACGTCTTTACTTAATCAATTCACCCGTTGTACGGGCAGAAAACCTACGATTCTCAGAAAATGGTGTCCGACAAATACTTCGAGATCTCCTTATCCCATGGTGGAATGCATACAGTTTCTTCGTTACCTACGCAAATGCAGACCGATTTGAAGAAGACGAAGTTTGCAGCCCGCATTCCCCGCACGTGCTCGACCGTTGGATCATCTCTTCAATGGAAACACTCATTGCAGACGTAACCTCCGCCATGGACGCTTATGATCTGCAAAAAGCTGTGCGCCCTTTTGTTGCGTTTGTTGATGCGCTAACAAACTGGTACATTCGGCGTTCGCGTCGGCGGTTCTGGAAGAGCGAGGACGACACAGACAAGCGAAATGCTTACCGGACACTCCGATATGTGTTGGTTCAGCTCTCAAAAGTAGCCGCACCATTTTGCCCGTTTATCAGTGAACAAATCTTTCGTAACCTGCGCGGCCATAGCGATCCAGAGAGTGTGCACTTATGTAACTTCCCTGTGCCCAATGTGCAAGCTCGCGACCTTCAATTGGAAACAGAAATGGCATCGGTTCAATGTGTGGTCAGCCTCGGACGCCAACTACGAACCGATAAAGATCTTAAAGTGCGGCAACCGCTAGCCTGTTTGCATATCGTCAGTACTAATGATGCACTCCGAACCGAACTCGCCAAGTACGTGGATATCATCAAAGACGAGCTCAATGTCAAGAATATTGCCTTTGGAGATGATGAAACTCGGCTAGCCAACTTGTCGCTTAAAGCTGATTTTAAGCGGCTTGGTCCAAGATTCGGTTCGAAGATGAAATCGGTTGCTGCTGCCATCGCCACAATCAATACGGAGCAAACGGCTGCATTGGCACGTGGAAATGCTATTACGTTTTGCGTTCAAGGAGAAACTGTCACCCTTACGCCTGAAGATGTAATCATTCGACGTGAACCACGAGACGGTCTCGTCGTCGCCGCCGAGGGGGATATTGTCGTAGCCTTGGAAACTGCATTGTCAGCCGCCTTGATCGCAGAGGGACTTATGCGTGAGTTCGTCTCAAAGGTGCAGGCTCTACGTAAAGAAGCAGATTTGGACGTGACACAACGTATCGAAGTTACCGTAGCGGCAGATGATGAAGTCTCTGCCGCGCTTGAAGCCTGGCAAGACACAATTCTTGAAGAAGTGCAGGGTGATGCGTTGCTCTTTGGCGACCCGACGGGAGATCCCATTGAACTGAACGGGCACGATGTCCATATCACCATTGACCCAAAATAATTATAAACATAACACCAAATATAGGGAGCGTGAACGGGAATTCCGCCTACGCTTTCTATATTAAACCGCTAGCAGAAGTCTATTTCGGCCGTCACTCACACAGTAACCGTGTTAAGAACCCAAAGCCCTATCGGCACCGTCACCAGACATAATACATGTGTATTCAAGATCATAGCAGATATAAATGGGACATCGCCACCATAGACTTCCGCCATCGACACCCCGACCATCGCCCCAGGCATAAGCGCAATAATGCCGAAAACTGTTCGCTCTTCTCCCGATAACGGCAAAAAACAGAGAATAGTAATAATTAATGCCGGGATTAAAATCATCCGACACCCCGCGACTGCCAACTGTAAGGATGAAAAAAGCCCCCTAATATCCAATTGTGCCAAACGCATTCCGCACACAATTGCACTTGTTGGAATGGTCGCACCACCCAAATATTTATACAGCGTATCCAACGCCACACGTACCGGCAAAATGCGAAGACTTTCTTGCGTAATACCTAAGAAATGAAATATAAATAAAGCGCATATAGCTGAAAAAAGAGCCAAAATCGGCGGTCTGAGTAACAGCGCCGGTAATGTCCTTAAACGCACCTTGCTCCCGGTAAACGTCCGAAACCCCAATGTCCACATTAGGGTATCAGACGCAATTGTCGTTAATGCCACCATTGCCACCCCCTTTTCCCCGAGAGCCGTCCCGGAAATGATCATAATGGGTAAAAAAGAATAGTTATTCATCGTACACGAGAAATGAAACGCGCGACGCGTTGGCGCACGAAAGTGGCGGACAAAATACCGCTTTGCCACCCATCCAACACTCCACCCCATGACAATAATACCAGCAGCTCCAAGTGGCAAAACCATATTTTTCAAAATGGCAGAAAGCGTATAGTTACGTAGAATGGCAGAAAACAGAAGCGATGGATAGAAGACGCGCAAAAGCAACTTGGAAAGATGAGTTGAAAAATCCTCCGGAAACCATTTCCATTTACCTGCGACCACCCCCACCCCAATCATAGAGAAAATAGCCAGAATCTGAATTGCAGTGTCAAGCATATTGGCGAGCCTTTCAAATAAACGGGCGTAGTCTAGCACATCACCAACGTCTGTGCGTACCAGATGCGTAGAAATCTTCTCTCCATCTGATTTCTACGACAGATACTATTACACATTTACCTCGCCTCACATGATTCATTTGGCTCCAACGAGTTTAACGCTGTACGCCCACCCGCCTTATTAGAGTACTCTCTCACGCGAACTTTTCGTTAGCAATGAGACTACGCGAAAAATTGAAATCAGAGAAGAGACCGATATCAAAGCGAATAACGAAGGCAATACACCAGTGTAGTAGGAACGACGACAGGGATAGTTAAAAATAACGAATACCTAAAGACAAGTATTAGGCGTTTGTAGAAAATAAAACCCCACCATTTATTTCTCAAAAGATTTAACTGTAGGCGATACATCAGCAGAATAATAGGATGTAAGCGTCTTGTCCATGTCACATCGTTACACAAAAATGAGATGTGCATAAATAATGAACATGTTCCAACCCTGCTTCCTATTCCCGTACTATGAAACCCTGGTACTCTTTTCTGAAAACTGAACGGTTACACTTGCGCGACTCTGTCTGAACATGAAAACAATTCGAGTAGTTCTTTTGCGATGCCACAAATTAGACTTCCCGGCGGCATACCTATTAACCGTCAATCTCCGCACTTAGTCATATACCAATATTCTTTAAACTAACCGATAGCGTCTACTGAATATAGGTTGCAATAAGAATATTGTTACTCAAAGGCTAAAGAATCGTTCATTTAATAGTCTCATCATCTCACAGAGACGATACCAAACCTGTAAACATGAAACTCCGACATAAGGAAAAACATCTTACACGCTTTATGACCACATTCCTCATAGGCATGTTTGCTAAACACGATAATTACTCGTTGTAGAAACATCCACTACGAAACGTATGATGCAGAGCAGTCTGAATCTGAATAGATATACGAATATGCAGCCCAGCATACGTAAAAATCCATACAGACTATATGCTATGGCAGGGTGTGCTATACTGTACTCTATGGGAAAAAGACTAGCCACTTCAATCAATCGCGAATATGCGCTACGCCTGGTTGGTGTAACGCTTCTGTTTTGGGTACTTTCCGGATGGTTTCTTTTCGATGGTGCCTACGGGTATCCTCAGGAGAATGCCAAAGTAACCCCAGTCTTTCAATCATTGGCCAAACAAGAATTGACAGCCACAGACTGGATGAATACCGCAAAGACTGGCGTGGCACCATTAGTCGAAGCATTTCGAAAGGCCGGCTTGAATGTTCCCAAGAAAATTACGGAAACGTTTCAATCCTGGGAACGAGCAAACGACCCGCGAGCACACTCCATAACAGCCGCACAACAAATGTTTTTATCTCCGTTGTATGATGCTGAAGCCATTCGGACGCAATTTATTAGTGCCGCCATTGGTTTTCTAGCTGGAGTTGGGCTCTTAGGGCTCCTTCTCATCCGACTAATGACCCGATTCGAATGGGACGGCGTTGCTCTAAGCCGCTACACTCTCGGTAAAACACGAACCTTTCCACGCAAGGAACTCCGTCATGTGGACGACAGCCAATGGCATCACCGAGGCATTCTAAAACTTTGTTTCGAACATGGCTCCGTCACACTCGATGCATGGCATCATGCTGGAATCCGCCCCATTGCCGAAGTCTTTCTGCAACCCCATACCACTTGCAATCCGATTGAACCTGCGCCATAATAGCTACCACTTTCCCAACAAGGAGCATAACATGAAGTTTGACAAACGCGGCGCACTGATGGAGACAGAAATCCCTGGATTCTCCAAAATTCAAGGTAAAGTCCGAGACATTTATGACCTTGGAGACAAACTTCTTATCATTGTAACCGACCGACTCAGTGCCTTTGACGTAATCATGTACGATGGGGTTCCCGGAAAGGGTAAAGTCCTAAACAGTATTTCCACCTTTTGGTTCCGGAAATTATCCCATATCTGCCCCAATCATTTGATTTCTGCAAATGTAGCAGACTATCCGACGCCTTTCAATGCGATTCCTGAGTTACAAAACCGCTCTATGCTCGTTCGGAAACTTAAGGTAATCCCCTACGAATGTATTGTCCGAGGATACCTCACCGGAAGCGGATGGGCAGAATACAAAAAACAAGGCACCGTCAATGGCCAGCCAATCCGATCCGGATACCAGAATGCCTCCAAACTGGATAATGTTTTGTTTACGCCAACCACAAAAGCTGAGATCGGGGATCATGACATGGCAATCTCCGTAGAAGATATGGCAAAAGACATCGGGGACAATTTAGCCACGCGACTCCGAGATTTCTCAATTCGACTCTATCAAGAAGCGGCCAAACATGCCGAAGCTCGCGGAATTATTCTCGCGGACACCAAATTTGAATTCGGGTTAGACACAAATGGAAGCATTATACTTGCCGATGAAGCATTAACACCAGACTCTTCACGTTTCTGGGCGAAAGATACCTACACCGTTGGTGCCAACCCGCCAAGTATGGACAAACAGTTCGTCCGCGATTGGCTGGATGCCATTCAATTCAACCACCAACCGCCGCCACCGCCATTACCAGACGGCGTAATTGCTAAAACACAAGCGATTTATACCGAATGCTACCATCGTTTAACCGATGGTGAGACTTGCGCCCCGCAATTATAATCCGTTCTCCGAACAGGAAATGACCACGTCTTTTCCGCAATTAACACCCCCAGTGAAACAAATAACCGTTTCCGGGGGTGCGTTCATTTTTTCAAATGTTTTAAAGGTTACCCTATTTGGAAAAACGCAAACCTTGATTCCAGCCCTACGGATGCTACAGGCAGCCAGTAGTCCACGTGGGCTAATTCTAGATATCCATTGGGCAGATACCTCGCAACCCGGATTTGGGCTAACGGTAGAACAAATAAATAACCCGTTTAACCCCACCGAGGCGCGCTCTCTGCCACCCCGCTTTCCCACACATCCAGAAGCGTATTGTGTGGCCATTTCTACCACCGCCTGCCGTCTCTCTGCACAAACACCTGAAGGTCTCTTTCGGGGATCTGCCACCCTCGCAGCGCTATTGCGTGAAAACGAGCAGAGTATCCCCTGTGCGTACATTACCGATTGGCCAGACAAATCAATCCGTGGACTAATGCTTGATGTTTCCAGAAATCGTATCTGGTCATTGGAAACACTCTTTTGGATTGTTGATCAAATGGCTCAACTCAAGCTCAATAGACTAGAACTCTACTTTGAGTCTGTTTTTGCATATTCTTCTCACCCTACCATTTGGAGTAACACCTCGCCTTATACAGCAACCGATCTACGTATTTTGGAAGCTTATTGTCGAGAACGTTTTGTTACGCTTGTGCCCAATCAAAACACACTGGGACATTTTGAACGCTGGTTTCAAGCCGATGCCTCATACCTGCGATATGCCGAGCTTCCAAAAGGTGGAGCTCGAACACCTTGGGGAAGTATTCAATCAATCCCCACTGGTCTATGTACGTCAGATCCAACCGTCATTCCTTTTCTACGAGGATTATTAGAAGAATTGTTACCCTGTTTCCCCTCCGCGAAAGAAGTCAATTTGGGATGTGATGAGGTTTTTGACTTGGGAATCGGACGTTCTCGCGGTCAAGGTTTGGCAAGTGACCTCTTTTTCAACCACCTAACGGCACTTGCTCAGATTGCAGAACATTTCAATAAGCGCCCGGTTTTCTGGGCAGATATGCTCATCCGCCACCCAAAGTTTCTACACATGGCACAGAAACGCCTACCTTCTGCCCGTTGGATTCTTTGGGGATATGAAGCTTCAGATCCTCTAGCAGAGCAGGCCGATCGATTATCTCAAGCTGGAATCGATTTTATTGTTGCCCCTGGTTCTTCCGCATGGCGAAGCTTTTGTGGAAGAACATCCAATATGTTAGCTAACATCCAAGCCGCTTCTGCCATTCAAAGTCAAGGACTATTATTAACAGACTGGGGTGATGCCGGACATTGGCAGCCACTTGTTATCAGTTTGCCAGCCTGGATTCTGGCCGCCTCCCGTGCCTGGTCTAGCGAATTACCTGTTATACTTAGTAAAGCAATCGACTCACTTACCGGCATTCATGGGCTAGGCATTTTTCTGCTCCGACTTGGTGACACCTACAAAATCGCCCACGCCGAAACCGGAAACGCGACAAAACTCTTTCAAGCTTACACGCTTCCACTCTCTCGAGTATCCGCATGGGATACTACGGCGCTTGAAGCAACCTCAGCAGAGCTGGATATGCTTACCCAAACACATGGAATGAAATTGGGCAATTCATTACTCGCACGGGAAGCACGTTTTGCTCTTGAGATGCAACGATTAGCTGTTTATCGCGTCCAAAGGAAACAAGGGCTTATGCAATTTCGCGACTCCCTTTCCGAAACCTTCCGTCAACTCTGGCTTGACCGTGGACCTACCGCACGCTTGGAAGACTCTTTGGCCGCATTTAAACAGCCAGAGCTCCCCTAAATTAATCACAAAGAACGCCATCTCCAAACTTCGAAATATTCCCATGAATTCTCCTCTCTCAAGCCGATTTTTTGTATCTCTTCTATTATTTTTACCCCCCGCATCGCGCAAAAAGCTCCGCGGATATTGATCCACGGAGCTTTAGAATGGTCGGCCTCGCGGGGGTCGAACCCGCGACCCCAGCATTAAAAGTGCCGTGCTCTACCAACTGAGCTAGAGGCCGAAAACGCAGAGTATAATAGCAAAACTAGCATATTCGCGCAAGTTTTATTTTCTCCATTTCCACTAGAAGAACGTAAGGACTTCGACCGTTGTGAAAATCAATCGTGAAAAGCCCCCTGCCATACCTATTATCTATGAGTCTTGTGCAGCAATCACGTACACCTCTCACTATCAATAACAACACTTCATACACACCATCTTCCACGAAAAATGTCCTATATCCTCCCAAACTTTCACTTATACGACCACCCTTTCCGTCTTCCACTCGTACTATTCCTATGGTTCCATCCTTCGTGGTAAATTCACCTCCGGTTCACGCCTATCCACACAACAAACCATCATAACAATAATACATAACCCCAGCCCAACCTCTACCATATCTAAACATCTGGCATACCCCCTATACCACCTCGTCAATCTTAATCTCAATTCGCATTTAGAAGTAAAAAATGCTATACTACCTTCGTTTCATCGTGGTTGGCCGAGTAAGGCTGATTAGAAAGGGTTTCCATGTCAGAGCAGACCGAAGAGCAGAATAATTACAATGCCAGCTCAATTGAGGTGTTGGAGGGTTTGGAAGCCGTCCGTGTACGTCCTGCCATGTACATCGGTGACACTGCAGAGCGTGGTTATCACCATTTGGTCTATGAGGTGGTAGACAACTCAATCGATGAGGCCTTGGCTGGTTATTGTACCCATATCGAAGTAACCATCAACCCAAATGGCTCTTTAACGGTTGAAGATAACGGACGCGGGATTCCTGTGGCTGAACATCCCAAAATGCATAAATCCAGCTTAGAAGTAGTGATGACCGTACTCCACGCCGGTGGCAAGTTTGGTGGGAGCGGATATAAAGTCTCTGGCGGTTTGCATGGAGTCGGCGTCAGTTGTGTCAACGCGCTGTCTGAATGGATGGAAGTACAAGTAAAACGAGACGGACATATTTACCGTCAACGATATGAACGTGGACGCCCAACTTCCCCCGTTGAGTTGCTTGGGGATACATCCGAAACGGGAACTGCAGTAACCTTCATGCCCGATCCTCTCATCTTTCAATACCATGATGGTTTTAAATGGGAGACATTGGCTCATCGATTACGAGAATTAGCCTTCCTTAATGGTGGTGTTCGAATCACATTGACGGATAACTTTTCTGAAATCAAACATCAGGAAACTTTTCACTATGAAGGTGGTATTCGTAAATTCGTTGAATTTATCAATGCAAATAAAAAACCTCTTCATCACGTCATTTATATTTCCGGTTCCGGGCATAACAGATATGGCGAGATCGCGATCGAGGTCGCCATGCAGTACACAGACGTCTCCTCCACTATCGAATATTCCTACTGTAACAACATCAATACTATTGAAGGTGGAACACACCTAACCGGCTTCCGTACAGCACTTACCGCAACAGTCAATAAATACGTTGTCGATAATAAATTGGGGAAAAAAGCTGACACTGTCCTTACCGGAGAAGATATTCGAGAGGGGCTGACGGTTGTCATCTCTGTCAAGATTCCCCAGCCACAGTTTGAAGGACAAACCAAGACTAAACTCGGTTCAGACGTTGCCGGGCTTGTGCAATCAATTGTTTCTGCCAAACTCTCGGACTTCTTCGCCGAGAATCCAGCTGTCGCCCGAACTATTATTGAAAAAGCCATTCTTGCGAGTCAAGCAAGAGAAGCTGCCCGTAGAGCACGTGAGAATATCCGCCGAAAAGGTGGATTAGTCGGCGGTTTGCCTGGAAAACTCTATGATTGTTCAAGCAAAGATCCCTCCGAGAAGGAATTGTTCCTGGTCGAAGGTGACTCAGCTGGTGGTACTGCACAAGAAGGACGTAATCGCCGAACACAGGCGATTCTGCCCCTGCGTGGCAAGGTTCTAAATGTGGAGAAAGCTCGTATTGACAAATTATTAGATAATAATGAAATTCGCTCCATGATTTCTGCTATTGGCGGAGGGTTTGGTTCAGAGGACTTTGATCTCGCCAAGGTACGTTACCACAAAATCATCATCATGACCGATGCTGACGTGGACGGTGCGCATATTCGAACCTTGCTGTTAACCTTTTTCTTTCGGCAAATGCCGAAACTTATTGAAAATGGATTTGTCTATTTAGCCCAACCTCCGCTTTATCGTATCGCCCGTGGTAAAAAATTCGAGTATGTAGCCAACGATGATGAACTCGAACGGCGATTGCTTTTGAATAGCGACAGTTTGAGTTTTGTCCGCCCAGACGGATCCACCCTTTATCAGGAGCATTTTACTCATTTTCTCGATATCGCGCTGGAAATTGAAGCGACCCTTAGCAGTATCCAACGTCGAGGGGTTAATACCGTAGAGTATTTGAAAACCTATGACACTAAAGACGGTTCGTTTGCTCGATATATGGCCGTCATTGGATCTGGCAAAAATGCACAGTTCATTTTTCCAAAAACAGAAGTTGAACTTGAAGCCGTTCGACGTCAAGCAGAAAATCAATTAGGCGAACCAATTGATCTTGCCTGCTACCACGTTTCTGAGTATGCACCAAAACAATTACACGCCTTCCAATGGATGGAAGTTTTTAGAAGTCAGCGCCTTCAAAACCAATTCAACGCCTTGAATGCATTACAATTGGGATTCTCTCCGAGTACATTTTATGCCTCTAACCAGCCCCTCGGCACATTACTCGATGGAACCCGCCCAGCCACTCCAATTACATGCCTGAATCAGCTCATTCAAGAAATTAGAACACGTAGTCGCCGGGGCGTTGAGATTCAGCGTTATAAAGGTCTCGGAGAAATGGATGCCAAACAACTCTTTGAGACTACAATGGATCCTATGCGCCGCCACATGTTACAAGTAAAAATTGATGACGCCATTACAGCAGATGAAACCTTCCGATTGCTTATGGGGGAAGACGTGGAACCTCGTCGCAAATTCATTGAAGATAATGCTTTGAACGTTAAAAACCTCGACTTCTGAGTATACCTACACTTGACAGTTCTCGGTCTGTTTCCTATACTCCCTGTAGTCTAGTAAGGAATTTTGTTATGCCAAACATCACAATTTTAAATGGTGAAGAAATCGGTAAAACGTATAAATGGACAGCCGATCAAATTCGTCTTGGTCGGAACAGTGCAAATGACTTTGTCATCTCAAACGCATCTGTTTCCGGAGAACACTGCATCATTGAGCATTTCGATGGCGGTTGGCGTGTAAAAGATCTTGGTTCAACAAATGGAACTCGCGTTAATGATCAACGTATCTCGATGGCTACTGTTCATCGGAATGATGTTATTACCCTTGGAGATATTGCCCTCTCAATCCGCGGCGATGACGTTCCGGAAACAGAACCCGGAACCGTTGAAAACGTAGATTCTATCCCGCGAACAACAATCATCATGCGCCCTGCCATTACCCCTAATAAACCAGTAGAAGGATTTGGCAAGAAGTCTGAGAGTAAGAAGGTTCTAAATATCATCATAACCGTTTCAATCATTTTAATCGTGATTCTGATTGGTCTTTTGGTACTGAAGCTTTTCGGTGGCCATTAATGAAACCTAAGGGCTTTACCCTTGTTGAATTGCTAATTGTTTTGGCCATCCTCTCTGTGACGATGGCCATCATTATTCCTTCGTTCCGAATGGTTCCCTCATCGCAAATTTCAGTAGCAGCAAAAGACACCCTCAGGATAATGCGATATGCACGTAACATGGCGCTTCAAACTCAACGACCCATCACACTCACATTCGCCCATGGATGTATTACTCTTTCGTCAAAAGACGAACAGGGGGATTCGTTAGATTCTAAATCAATCATTGCCACTAGAGAGCAAAAGGGCTCAACGCTGCTTGCTTCATCTGAAACGCTCTCCAAACCAAAAACCTTAACCGCTGGAGATATCGACACTGTCAGTCTTTCCAAGAATTATAATCTTGTTGCATTCTCGTTTTTAGGGTTTGAAGATACCATTCAACAAAACCATTCTATCTCGAGCCGTAGTTCTACCTTTTCTTTTCGCCAGGAACGGCCAAATTCAATTGAAAACGATCGAGAAATCTCATCCAGTAATGCTCCCTTCAACGAAGACCAACCCTTTTATATAATCGTACGAGCAAACGGAACCACACGTCCATTTTCAATACGATTACACGAACGCGAAACTACATCAGCTGGTGGTACCATCATTTCTTTCGACTTCCTATGTTCCGGCACCATCGCGCAAGACTAGCCTAACCACCACATGACGAAATGCCATTATCCAAAACGTCAAGCCAAACTAATCCTCGATGGATTACGCCCACAAGGAGGGAACCGAAACGCTTGGTGGCGAAAACAATGGCTCTGCTGGGTTGAGAGTCTCCATTTGGGTGCCCGCTTGGGGCGTGGTCG
>CALBHX010000001.1 GCA_937892925.1 uncultured Lentisphaeraceae bacterium | reverse complement strand
TTAGATGTACTCTATATTGACGACAACGCGGCGTCTGGCCTCAAGCGTAATAAAGAAAAAGAGTCTGAATTGAAATATGGCTTGTTAGATCCAATCGGGCTTGATTTCTTTAAACGAAACCGTTCCGCTTCAAAAATAAAGGATCACCTCTATCAATTCGTTCTAGACGTCAACGAAGATGGCGTTGTGGATGCATCCGATGGAATGCCGGCCTCTTTACTCCGTGGGAAGACCATCCGTGGAGATGTAGCTGTGTGGTGTTGGCCTGAAGATGACGCGGCACGTAAAGACGGCGACACATACGCACAAAGCTGGTAATCACCTTCATTTTCCATTTATAACGCAGGAGTTCCTATGGTTCGGATGTTATTCTCACCTCACAGGCAAGTTTCTACGCCAGCCGCTTTAATCTGCAAACGTGGCTTCACGCTCATTGAGCTCCTGGTGGTCATTGCTATTTTAGCTACACTCGTTGGATTAGGCGCCTTTGCCGTTGGCAAAACACTTCGAGGTGCAGACAAGACCAAACGAGATGCATTTGCCAAAACACTCACCAGTGCAATCATGGCCTATAAAAACGAAAATGGGAATTATCCTATTGACTACTCCGGGTCTGCCGCCTCTTACACGGTTGGTACCGTTTCCAGCAACAGTCCGGATCGAGGAAATGCCGAAGTCATTCTGCGCCTGCTCGGGCGAGAAACGAGTGGAAAACGTGATTCTTCAATGCGTGCCTACCTCACTGACTCTTCAATGCTTTATGTATGTAAAGGAGGAAAACGTATTAGCAAGTTAGATGACGTACTTGCCGCATCTTCATCCATTTCGTCTGGAGACATGATTGGATTCCCAATCACAATGAATAAAACAGGATCTAGTACTTATCGTGGATTAAGCCAAGCAAAGGCCTTTGCACCAATCCGTATAACATTTGACTTTGATCTGGATCACTACAAAGTCTCTGTCCCAAATGAAGGAAACTTCAACCAAGTCATCAAGCTTCATTAATGCGCTTTTCTCGTTCGGCTAGGCTCAGGAAGGAATCATGAGAATGTCCAGAATAGATAGAACTTCCCGTCGGATAAGCTCAAGTCCTCTTCGGATACATGGTTTTACACTGATTGAGCTGTTGGTTGTAATCGGTATTGCAGCCATGTTAATCACTTTAGCAACAACCTCGTTTTTTGGGGCTATGCGTCGCGAGGGTGTAACAAAAAGCCGCAATCAGTTACGTGACATTTTATTAACTGCAAGACAGCAGGCATGCATCTTAGGCAAAACACATGTAGTTGTATGTTGGAATACCGATAGTAAGGTAGCCATTGGAGAAAAAACGAACAACGAGTTAAAACAGGGGCGTTTCGCACTTTTCCAATATGTTGGAGATGTTTGGAGTCGAGGGAATGCGCTTTACACGCCGTTCGGCATTCAAAGTGAACTCCTGGCGACTCTCAAACACGGTGCACGAGCGATTAGCCTAAATGCGCCAGACGCCGCAGCCTTTGCCAGAATCACTAACGTTGTGCGGACACCAACAAAAACCGATGAGGAGGTTCAACAAGATATTGACAACAGTATGACAGAGATTGAATACGACTATCGTGTGGGGGGCGATTCACCCTCTGAGACCTGGCGCCCCGAAATGTACAAAATTGCGGAATACACTGGTTCATTAAAAGCTACAGAAAAAAATCGGATACCCTTAGCCATTCGTGTTACCTCTGCCTTTTCACTGCCTCAGTACTATGCATTTAACAAAGACCGCGTAGTTTTCATTTTTGAACCAGATGGGTGCCTCTCCTCTGAGTCTGATCGCTCCGTTTCTGGCAAACACTCTGTTTCCACCAATGCGAGGAACGCGACGTTTTCAATTAGTGTTGCCAGTGATGGTGTGGTGACCATTAATAATT